>DMTS01000204.1:22201-39511 GCA_003477045.1 Candidatus Delongbacteria bacterium | reverse complement strand
TCTGCCTGCGCACGGTCAAGAATCGCCTTCGCGAGACTGTGTTCGCTGTATTTTTCGAGCGAGGCGGCAATTACGAGAATATTTACCGAGTCGTTCAAGTTGACTATGTCAGTCAATACCGGGTGGCCGACGGTCAGTGTGCCGGTCTTGTCAAAAACAATATTTTTGAGCCTGTGTGTGGTTTCAAGAGAATCTCCGCCCTTAAACAGGATACCGTATTTAGCTCCAAGACCCGACCCGACCATTATCGCTGTNNTCCGACACTCAGCCAAGCTATAAATGTTACGGCTGCAATAAGAATTACAGAAGGTACGAAATGAGAAGATATTTTATCTGCATATCTCTGGATCGGCGCTTTTTTGATCTGCGCATCTTCGACCAGTTTGATTATCCTTGAAAGAACTGTGTCTTTACCGATCCTTTCCGCCCTGAACCGGAATACTCCCGACTGATTGATCGTAGCGCCTATCACCTGATCTCCCGATCGTTTTGAAACCGGTTTCGATTCTCCCGTTATCATACTCTCATCGACGCTTGAATTACCTTCAGTGACCGTACCGTCAACCGGTATTTTTTCACCGGGTTTTACGATTATAATGTCACCGGCAGCAATATCATCTATACCTAATGCGTATTCCCGCCCGGCTCTTATCACTGTTGCAGAGTTCGGCGACAATTTCATAAGTTTTTCGATCGCCTGACCGGTTCTTTTCTTTGCAATAGCCTCAAGATACCTGCCAAGAATTACAACCGTGATCAGAACGGTTCCGGTTTCAAAATAATTATGATGATTGTGAGTCAAAACGAGAAATACGCTGTAAAAATAAGCAGAGCCCGTTCCAAGGATGACAAGTGAATCCATATTCGCCGACCTGTTCATCAGGGCTTTATAAGCGCTTACATACATTTCTTTTGCGAAATAGAACTGAACAGGAGTCGCAAGGAACCATAAAAAATAATTCTGAAAAACAAAAAGGGGATGATCCATAAAGAACATCCCCAATATTAGAGCAGGGAAGGCGAAAATTAAGGAGAGAAAGAATAACCGTCTCATCTTTAAACTTTCATCTGTCAAGGCTTTTTTTTTTCGCCTTCCTCTGCAAGCTCCGCTTTGTATCCCAAATTTTCAATGATCTGAATTATGTCAGCCGTTTTAATTTCGTTCTCATCAACTGTCATTGTAGCGGTGTTTGTTAAAAGATTTACCGAAACATTTTCTATTCCATTTTTATTTTTTAGAGAAATTTCAATCAGAGCCGAGCAGCTGGCGCAGTGCATTCCGTATATATTAAAATTCAATTCTTTTTTCAATTTAGACTCCATTTGTCCGCCATATTAATATAACCAACATATCAATAAACAAAAATGACAAATGTTCTATTTTTTCATTCTTTCCTGAAGTGCCAGCTTAACAATTTCCTGTGTAGATATCGTTTTGCCTTTTTCTTTTATTATCTTAGCTACTACTGAATTTGCATCTGAGTTCTTGTATCCGAGCCTGACCAATGCCGTTACAGCCTCTGAATTATCGCTTGTAAGTCCCATCGCAATATTTAAAGCGTTCAGATCCTCAAATTTGCCGATCTTATCCTTAAGTTCGAACACTATCTTCTGAGCGGTTTTTTTGCCGATACCGTGAGCCTGTGATATCAGAGTAACATCGCCTGTTGCGATAGCGCTGTATAATCTGTCGAACTTTATATCAGAGAGAAGCTGCATCGCCGTCTTTGGACCTATACCGTTTATTGAACCGAGGATAAGAAAAAGCTCTTTTTCTTTTTTATCGGCGAAACCGAACAATGTCATTTCATCTTCCCTTACTTTCAGAAAAGCGTGAAGTGTCTGATTTTTTCCAAGGTCAGACAGGGCAGAATAAGTAAATGAAGAGATGTTGACTGAATACCCTACTCCCGAACAGTTTATAATAACTTTTCCCGGTTCTTTGTAAAGTATTTCACCGATAAGCATTTCGATCATTTTATTTAAGCTCTTTTATTTTTTGTTTATATTTGTAAGTCTGAAGAAACGATAAAGCAATTGCCACCGCGTCCGCCGCGTCGTTAGGTTTTGGCACCTGGGTTAGCTTTAGAATAGAAGTGACCATGAACTGCACCTGTTCTTTGTCTGCATTACCGTTGCCTGTGATATTTTGTTTAACTTCGCGGGGAGAGAATTCGCTTACATCGAGACCAGATTTTGCAGCAGCAACGATCGCCGCTCCGCGGGCGTGACCAAGCTTGAGCGCAGACTGTATGTTTTTTCCGACAAAAACTGATTCTATAGCAAAATAGTCAGGTTCCAGCGAGGCTATAACTTCATTGACACCGTCAAAAATAGTTTTTAATCTTTCAGGCATGCTTGAAGATGGTAAAGTTCTGATCACACCCAATTCAATAAGAGAAATCTTTCCAACAGAATCCGATTCTAAAACAGCGTATCCGGTGCAGGATATTCCAGGGTCAATACCAAGTATTCTCATATAAATTATTTATCCATCGCTTCGATATCCGCATCGTCAATGTCTGCGTTATTATAAACGCCTTCGACATCGTCAAGGTCTTCAAGATTATCAAGAAGAGATATCAGGTTTTTTACTTTGTCAGATGTGACTTTGACGCTGTTTTCAGAAATCATCGTTACTTCGTTAGATTCAAATTCGTATTTCTTTTCCAGCTTGTCGCATACACTAAGGTAGTCTTCGTAAGCAGTAGTTATTATAAATTTATCATCTTCTTTTCTCATATCCTCTGCGCCTGCCTCAAGAACATCCTCCATCACCTGGTCTTCGTTTTTTCCCTCTGCGTCAATTACGATCTGCCCGATCCTCTTGAACATCCATCCTACAGATCCATTCTCGCCCAGATTTCCGCCGAATCTCGTAAAAATGTGCCTGACCTCTCCGACCGTTCTGACTTTGTTATCGGTCATGGTTTCAACAATAATAGCTACGCCCCCAGGTCCGTAACCTTCGTAATTTATGTCTTCGTAAGAAACTCCCGGCAGTTCGCCTGCGCCTTTAAGTTTAGCTTTCGTGATACTTTCAAGCGGAACATTTGCCGATTTAGCTTTCATGATGGCTGTTTTCAATCTCGGATTAGCGCTCTCGTTACTTCCGCCCATTTTTGAGGCTGTCATCACCTCTTTCAAATATTTTGTGAAAATTTTTCCTCTTGCCGCATCTGTTTTTTCTTTTTTTCTTTTAATGGTAGCCCATTTGGAATGTCCGGACATTGTATATACTCCTAAAATTTAATAGTCTGAATTAATTTCGAGAATTTCGACATCGATATCGCCTATGGGTATTTTTATATTGAACCGTTCGCCTAACTTTTTGCCGAGAAGACCTTTTCCGATAGGAGAATCGGCGGATATTTTACCCTCGGTCGGGTCGGCTTCAGCCTGTGAAACGAGTGTAAATTCAAGCTCTTTGTTCCTAGTGTGATCTTTTATTCTTACTCTGCTCATTATTCTTACGGAATGATCTTTTGATTTTGCAGATTTTTTTATGATCTGGCTCTCGGCAATATACTGTTCAAGCTCATTGATCCTGATATCCAGTGTAGTTAGGTCTTCTTTTGCGGCTTTATAATCACCGTTTTCTCTCAGATCCCCAAGTTTTCTCGCCTCATTAACTCTTTTTAAAAGAATATCTCTTTCAACATGTTTAAAATTGTATAGCTTTTCAACTATTCTTTTCATTCCTTCTTCTGTCAGATAATTCATTTCCAGCCCGTTTTTTTTAGGTTCAAATCAGTAATATTTGTTGTTTGATTAATCTTTCTTATACAGCTTTTTTCTTTCAGCTACTCTTTTTAAATAATCCCTACCTTCTTTAGGCACATTGTTCTCGGTGATCAGTATCTGGTATGTCTCTTCTTCCGATTTATCTATCAGCTGATGTTTTTTGTAAGCCTTGTTCAATATCGTACCCATACCCTGATTATATGAAGAGATCGCATAGAATTCATTTTTTTCGACGCTGCTGATTTTTCCGAAATTTTTCTTTTCGTAATTGTTCCACCATTTAGTCAGATTTTTAAGATACCAAGTACCCATGTTCAGATTGTTTTCCGGATCGAAAAGGTAATCTGATTCAACGATCTTATCTGATCCGAAAAGAGCTTTGTGGGCATCCCTACCTGCCTGTGACGGAATTATCTGCATTAGTCCGCAGGCCATTGGAGTTCCGTCAGGTCTTCTCGAAAAAGCTTTCGGATTGAAGGCCGATTCGGTATGGATAAGCGCGAGGACCAAAGACGGATCAAGTCCGTTCTTTTCACTGTATTTCTGCACCATGTCAAGATAATTTTCCGCCCTTTTCTGAACGCTGTTCGGAACCATTTCTAGCGTGACAGTATATTTGGTTCTGGCTTTTCCATCTTCACCGACAACCACTTCTTTTGTAACATTATCTTTCAATTTTTCTTTGATGAATTCTTTGCTGTTAGAGTCGTTCACAGCTTTGATCTGTTTTTCTTCTTCCTTGTCTTTTTTCGCTTTAAGCTCTTTCTTTTTTTCGCTTTCGATCTTTTCTATTAGCGCTTTTTCTTCATCCATCCTTTTTTTCAGCTCAAGTTCCTTTTTTTCCAGAAGTGCTTTTTGTTCCTGTAATTTCTTTTGTTCTTCAAGTTTTGCCTGATCGTCGGCTTTTTTCTTTTCTAAGGCAATTTTTTCCAATTCAAGCTTTTTCATTTCGGCATTTCTTTTTTCTTCAAGGATCCTTTTATCTTCGGTAGCCTTTTTTTCGATAATAATCCTCATCTCATCGAACTCTTTTTGTTTTTCTAAAAACTTTTTCTCGTCTTCAGCTTTTGCTTTATCAAAGGCTATCTGATTTTCCATGAATTTCTTATTCGTACCCTGTTCTTTTTCATTTAAGAGGATTTCAAGCTGTTTCTGAATAAGAGCTTCTGCTTTTTTTGGGTCATCTGTTTCGACAAGAGCGGCGATCTCTACTTTATTATTATCAAAATCCACTTTTCCAAGAGAATTAAGATCATTTCCGTAATTCGACCATGTTTTAGGGGTCGTATCTGAGAATTCCCCCCATTTTCCTCTTACGCTTTTTACGTATTCCTGCCATTCTTTTCTCTCTTTTTCGACTCTTGCTTTGTATGCATCAAGTTCAGCGTCGCGTTCCTGTTTCCACTGATTTATATCTTTCTGCTGCATTTTTTTGTATTTTTCAAGTTCTGATTCCTGAGCAATTCCGGAAGCACAAAGAACAAGCGTTAACAAAGTCAGCAAATATTTTCTCATGAAAAGCTCCTATGTAATTTTCGCTTTTTTTAAAAAAGGATTTGACCTTTATCAATAAATTAGTGAAATTTTTTGTAAAAATCAATGTTAAAATATACAAATAAAAGTTTATTGAACAAAAATGAATATTTGTGTTGCGCAAATAATAATATTGTATTAAATTGACTCATCATGGTTTTCCATGTGTGGACTGAGTGCTTACGGAAGGTTAAAACTCCCGTCAGCTATCTGATCCAAATGCAAATTTTTTAATTAGGAGGTAGCAAAAATGACAGAGCGTGAAACTGGTTCTGTGAAATGGTTCGATTCTTCCAAAGGATACGGATTCATCACAACTGACGGCGGAAGAGACATTTTCGTCCATTATTCTGCAATTAAAAATGACGGTTTTAAGACACTTCAAGACGGTCAGAAAGTAGAATTCAGCGTAATCGAAAACGACAAGGGTCCTCAAGCACAGGATGTAAAAACTATATAGATATATGTATCGAATATAGTATTAATGCGACGGATTCCGTCGCATTTTTATTTAAAGAATATCGGAGCGTAATTTGAAAATTCTTATACTGAGACTATCTTCCATGGGTGACATTCTTCTGGCCACTCCGGTGCCAGAATTTCTAAAAAAAATCTATCCCGGATCTGAGATACACTGGGTAGTGTATAAAAATTTTGAAGATTCAATAAGGAACAATCCGAACATCGATAAAATTATAGCTATTGAAAAAGCAGATGACCTTACAGGCATAAGTAAGTTTATAAGATCGTCAGAATATGATCTGATATTTGATCTCCATAAAAATTCTAAAACTTATTTCCTTACAAGTAATCTGAAAAATGTATTCCGGTACAATAAACGTCTGATAGAAAGATTTCTGCTTGTTTTCTTTAAAAGGAAATACAACATAATACCTGCAACAAAAATGTATTTTGCGGCATTGAATAAAGCCGGAATCAAAACTCCTGACAAGTGGGATCTTGGTTTTTATCCCGATCCGGATTCAGAAACAGCAACTGTAAGAAAATACGGTTTGGAAAAAGAACCTTATGCCGTTTTTATTCCTGGAGCAAGCTATTTTACAAAAATATGGCCTGAAGAATATTTTAAAAAACTTGCAGAAATGATGTTTCTTGAAGATAAATTCAAGAAAATAATTGTAGTCGGAAAAGGAAAAAATGAGGAAATGACCGGCAGATTTATTTGCGGGGAAAGTAACGAAAAGCGCGTAAATCTGACAGGCAAGCTAAATCTTGACGAAACTGCCGCAGTCCTGAAGTACGCTGATATTATTATATCTAACGATAACGGCCCGATGCATCTTGCAGAATGTTTTAAAAAGAAAACAGTCGCAATATTCGGATGCACAACCGAAGAGCTCGGTTTTTTCCCTTATTCTACTGATTTCAAAGTTGTAGAAATGAAAGGTCTGAAGTGCAGGCCGTGTACCCATTTCGGAAGAAAGAAATGCCCGAAAGGACATTTCAAATGCATGAGAAACATAACTCCCGAATCAGTTTATAAGACAATAACCGATTTTCTTAAATGATGAATAATGTAATTTTATGGCTGCTTTTTACAGCACTGTCACTCGATATCCTGTATATAATTTTCAGAAATCCGAACATAAACAGAATGAATATTGTCATTTATCCGATCGCAATTATTCTTTCACTGAAAACATTTTGTGATACACTCACACTTATGAATTTTGCAAAGTTAAGTTCCTTAACAGCAGTATTTGCAGCCATGACCTATTTTGAAAACAGATCTTACGAAAAGCCTGATTACCGTTATCTGTTAGTACTCCTCGGCACCATCATAATCAATTTAATAAAATAAAAAAGAGCAGAAATTTCTGCCCTTTTTTCGATGCGGGAGGTGAGAGAGAATTTATTTGTCTTTTTTCATCATTTTGTGTTTCATCATTCCCGGATTCTTGTGCATGTCTTTGAATTTTTCAAGCTGTTCTTTAGAAAGAACTTTAGTCAGTTCGCTCATTTCGTCAATGTTCCCCATCTGTGTTTTCGTTCTTACTTCAGCCATTTTTTTCGTCACTTCTTTAGCTTTATCAAAATTCAATTCCATCATTGCTTCATGTTTGTCGATCTTTAATTTTTTCAATTCTGCGCTAAGATCAATATCAGCTTTGTCGTATTTTACTTTGATCTGATGAATTTTGTCCATCTGATCTTTTGAAAGATCGAGATTTTCGATCATCATAGGTCCGAAATGCTGACCTCTTCCTTCGAAATCATTGCCGCAGCGTTCCCTGTCCCTTTTTCCTTCCATTCCGCCCTTTCCTTTATGCATAGGTCCCATTCCGTCACAGTTTTCCATTCCTATTCCGGGGCCGAAGCCGGGTTTGAAGTTTTTGTCTGCCGGAGCAGATGCGGGCTGAGCGAAAATGCTCAATCCTAAGGCTGCAGTTAGTGCGAGTGCCGTAATTAGTTTTTTCATGATTTTCTCCTTTTGGTTGTTTTTCATTTGATAGTGTAAACGCTATGTAGTTTGATTTATTTTAAATTATTTTTGATATAATCATTTTTTTTGCTTATCATTCACATAATTAAAGCGGATTAAGACATGACCAGATACGAAAAATATTTTATTCCGGTATATAAAAGAATTGATAAGGAGATTACCGGAGGCGAAGGTTCAACACTGCACGCGAAAGACGGCGAATATCTTGATATGTTCAGCGGACTCGGTGTAAATATATTAGGTTACGGGAATAAAAAGGTAAATAAAGCCATTGAAGAACAATTGAGAAAGCACTATCATCTTTCCAACTATTTTGAGGCTGAATCTGTAGGGAAGCTGGCAAAATATCTGATTGAACACAGTTTTGCTGAAAAAGTGTTTTTCTCAAATTCGGGAACCGAGGCCGTTGAAGCGGGACTTAAGATCATAAGGAAGTACGGAAAAAATAACGGAAGGAAAAATATCATTACATTTACCAACGCTTTTCACGGCAGGACTTTGGGGTCAGCTTCAATTACAGCTCCGGACAAGTCGTCGTTTTATAACAATTCCGGAATGACAGGTGTTCTCACGCTTGAATTTAATAATATGAAAGATCTGGATAAGATCAATTCTGACGCGGCAGGCGTATTTATAGAACTTATTCAGGGACAGGGCGGAATAAATGTGGCTGAGAATGACTTCGTAAGAGAGCTTAAGAAAAGGACTGATAAATTTAAAGTCATCTTAATGATAGATGAAATCCAGTCCGGAATGGGAAGAACGGGGAAATTACTCTCATTTGAGAATTACGGGATCGAACCTGATCTGGCCGTTATAGCCAAAGCTATCGGGGGCGGTCTTCCGCTGGGTGCTCTTCTTGCGAACAAAGAATTCTGCGATTATCTGGGAATCGGAGAGCACGGCTCGACATTCGGGGGAAATCCGGTATCGTGCGCAGCAGGTCTTGCAGCAATAAAACAGATCGGTCAGGAAAAGTTCTTGATCAGCGTACAAAAGAAGGGGGAGATGCTGAAAGACGGGATTAGACAGCTTAAGAAAAAACACCCCGATAAAATAGGTAGAATTTCGGGTATGGGGTTGATGATAGGAACAGAAATATTAAAGAATGAAGGTAAAGTCCGGGAACTTTTTGAAAATGAGCACATTTTTGTAAACATGACTCAGGGAAATATATTAAGACTTCTCCCTCCGCTGATTATTACGGAAGAAGAAATATATAGGTTTATTAATTCATTTGAGAAAGTTCTGAAACTGCTTTGATACTAATTTCAAAGCAGGTATTTTACAACTGCGAATCCCGCTATCAGCAAAACCGTGAATACAATCGCTACCAGATTAAAATACTTTTCTATCCATGACTTTATAGGTGCGCCGAACTTAAAGATTATTGCTGATACAAGGAAAAAACGCATTGCGCGGCCAATGGATGACGCTAAAATAAAAGTAAGAAAGTTGATCTTACAAACTCCGCCGGTTATCGTAAAAACTTTGTAGGGTATAGGAGTAAAACCTGCAGTAAATACCGCAAGGAATGCGTTTTCTTCGTACATCTTACTCACTTTAAAAAACAATTCTTCGGTAAAACCGGGAATATAATGAAAGAATACATTTGCAAAGCCTGAAAAGTCTCCGGAATTGCTGTACCACAATTCATAACCAATCAGATAGCCGAACATTCCGCCAGTTACAGAGCCTAAAGTACAAACTAAAGCGTATCTGAACGCTTTTGACGGAACTGATACTGCCATAGCTATAAGCAGAACATCCGGAGGAACGGGAAAAAATGAACTTTCAGCAAAAGCTAAAATAAACAGTGCGGGCAATGCATACTTTGTATTTGCCCAGTGAAGCACCCAGTCGTACATTCTTCTTATTATATTAGGTTTTTCCATTATGCGCCTCTCCCAATCAGCGGAACGAATATGCAGTCAATGATTTCTTCTTTAATAAAATGATCCTCTTCCATTCGGACAACTGTCAGAACATGATGCGTTTCTTTAGAAAGAGGAATTATCATACGGCCGCCTGACTTAAGCTGGGAGAGAAGAGCTGAAGGAATTTTCTTTGCTCCAGCAGTGACTATTATTCCGTCATACGGCGCATTTGTTTTCCATCCGAGAGTACCGTCAGCCATGTATATCTGAGCGTTTTTTATATCGAGTTTCGCCAGATTCTGCCTTGCGGCTGAAACAAGTTCGCTGATCTTTTCTACGGTAATAACATGTTTGCACAGCCTGCTAAGCACAGCAGCCTGGTATCCCGATCCGGTACCGATCTCTAATATCACATCGCATTCCATCGGATGAAGCAGCTGGGTCATCAGGGCCACGATATAAGGCTGAGAGATTGTCTGGTCATAACCGATGGACAAAGCAGAGTCGTCGTATGATTGGTCAATGTTGTCATCAGGTACGAACATGTGACGGGGGATATCATTTAGCGCAGAGAGTATTCTTTTATCTATTATACCTCTGTTCTTTATCTGATTTTCGATCATTTCTTTTCTGGCCATGTCAAAATTAATCATTATATGTTATGTCTCCGAAGGATATGCTTTTTATTTCACCGTTTATATTATCAAGGATATTGAGGATACCTTTGTCGTCTATAGATTTAACTTCACCCGTGACGGTCATACTGCCTGAAAGAACAGTAACGGTTTTGTTTATTATATCCGCTTCCCTGAACCAGATAAAAGGTACATCGCTGAGTTCGTTTGTGCAGTAGCGGCTGAAAACGGTGTTAACAGTTTCAACCAGTTCTTTCTGAAGTTCAGCTATACTGACCTTATGTCCGGATTCGGATTCTACTGATGTCCATGGCTGACCGATCTTCTGAGGAGGAATAAAATCAGCAGCATTGATGCCTATTCCGATTATTACACATCCTTTGGAGTACTCCGACAAGATCCCGCAGATCTTTTTTCCTGAAACAAGAATGTCATTCGGCCATTTTAACGATATCATGCCGTAGTCTATGTATTTTGTTAAAGCATCTCTTACAGCGATCGAAAAGAGGAATGACAACCTTACAGCGTCAACATTATCAAAGATATCTTTTATAAGAAATGAGCATGCAATGCTTTTGCCTTTCTCGCCGAACCATTTTCTTGACAAGCGCCCTTTTCCGGATGTCTGTTCTAGGGCAAACACAACCGTCCCCTGGGGAAGTAAAGCTGAATTCTTTTTCAGATAGCTGTTTGTCGAATCGATTTTATCAAGAAGAACAATATTGTCAAAGTTTTCACATTTCATAAAAAGATCATCCGTTAGATTTATGTGTCGCTGGCATCCTCATTGTCGTAGAATTCCGCTTCGTCTTTCAATTCTTCCAGAAGATCAATAATGTCCGTTACATCTTTTTTTGTAACAACAGGCAAAACCGGAGTTCCCTTCACGAAGGACAGAGGCGTTATATTTTTCCTGATGGATATTTTTTGGATCTTTTTTGTTCTAATAAGCATTTTCAACTCTTTTTTCAAATTCATTTACGAAGTATATGAATATTTCTTCCAGGTAATATTTGGATGATATCGTTCTCAGTTCATTAATTGTACCCACAGTTAGAAGTTTACCGTTATTGATTATTCCTATCCTGTCGCAAATTTTTTCAACTTCACCCATGTTATGTGATGAAAATATTATTGTCTTGCCCTCATTTTTCAAATCATTAATATAATTATGTATCTTCTGAGCAACAATAACATCGAGTCCGCTGCTCGGTTCATCGAGTATCAGAACGGGCGGATCGTGAACAATTGTTCTGGCTATAGAAGTTATCTGTTTCATACCTGTTGACAGTTTCTCCGAGTAAGTATCTGCGTAATCTCCGATTCCGAAGTATCTGATTATTTTTTCGACCCTCATAGGTATTTCATTTTTAGGATAATCATTCAGCTCGGCAAAATAAGTAATTATCTCCCGCGGGGATAATCGCGGGTATAAAGCTGTGCTTGATGACATATAACCGATCGATCTCCTTACATTTCTAGGGTCATTTTCGGTATCATAGCCAGCGATCTGTATCGAACCGGAATTCGGCTTCATTAAAGTGGCCATCATTCTGAGAGTTGTAGTTTTTCCGGCCCCGTTAGGCCCTAAAAGCCCGAAAACTTCGCCTTTATACGCTGAGAAGCTGACATTGTCAACTGCTTTGACTATTCCTCTCTGAGGATCATAAAATTCTTTACATAAGTTCTTTATTATTATTTTTTCTTCCATTTGCCCATCTTTATTTTAATTTTCCTGATAAGTGAAGTATTTGAATATCCGAGAAGTACTTCTTCTTCAAGCAGAAAAGGGAATAAGAATCTGTACATCACAATAACCCAGATGAAAGAGAAAGCCACTGCTTCCGCAATAAAGGCTATGTTCAGATCATTCGAAATAATTAGCTTGAGCGCAAAAGCTATATTAAGTACCGGGGTCATAGCTATCAGAATATTCGGTTCGATCGCCGGTATTACTATAACAAGCGGGAGGTAGGTTATAATAGCCGTAAAAGGTGATACCATGATGTTTCCGTCTTTTCTTTTTGAGGCAAAACCTGCGGCTGTCACGAATATGAGAGATACAAAAAATGCTATAAGTACCAGAGAAACGAACGATATTGAGAGATTTTTGAAATTTATTATCAGTCCCCAATCGAAATCGGCAAGTCCGGCTTCAACCTGGCCGATCATGTTTTTGAATATTACGATGATCATCGTGACAAGAAGTATAAAATTTACCAGACCTGCCAGCATACCGTAAATAACGACAGTGAAAAACTTTGACAGTATAACATCCTTTCTGTCTGCAGGTATCGTGAGGGTCGTTTCAGTTGTTTTATCCTCTGAATGCCCTGATCCCAGTTCTACTGAAGCCGCCGCGACTGAAGAAATGATTGAGATAACAGCCATAAGAGGTATTATGAAAGACAGTATCTTCGTGATGATCTCATTCTGACCTTCGATATTTACCGACTCGATATTATAAACCCTGAAATATTCTTTCTGGTAATTTTTATCGGTCATCAGCTTTTCTAGCTCAGTCTGGTAATATGCGGTAAGTTTTTCCTCAAGTCCGCCGTAAAAACTTTTATGAACAGCATTTGAACTGTCCAGTAAAACTTCATATCTCGGTAGTTCGTTCAGCCTTGTTACTATAAGGGAAATTCCGTTCTTCTCAGTCTCAGGTTCAGCTGTTTCAACCGGCACTAAACTTCTGATTGCGGCGATCGAATCTTTAAGATCAGAGAATCCGGGGTCAACAATTCTGTAATACAAGTTTACTTTTCTGCTCTCTTCGAATCCGGATTTAACCATCAGGAACTGAGTGATCCCCCAGTAAATAAGCGGATAAAAAATGATCGGTACAAGAATAACCATTATACCCAGCATTTTATTCCTGAGAAGGTCTTTCAGATATAGTGAGATCAATATCTTCATTTCGCCTTTATTTTTTCACTTTCATTGAGAATATGGTAATTATTGTGAATGCAATAATCGAGTATAATGTCGGAGGGGCTCTTGATCACATTCAGCCGTGCACTCTTTCTCTGGCTATAGTTCGCTACGAATTCCATGATTATATTTCTGTCGAATTTAGACAGTACTGCATTTGACCCGAGACCCTCATTTCTTTCAGTCACATTTCTGAAAAGTAATACAGGCTTGTCCAGGTAAGAGCATTCTTCCTGGTTACTTCCGCCGTCCGAAATAACGAACTCAGAAAATGTTATCAGCTTTATAAAGCGGAAATAATCATATCTTTTCCGCAGTTCAATTTTCGGGTTTGACTTCAAGCGGTCCATAAGACCGTATCTAATCAGTTTTTTCTCCGTCAGCCGGTGAAGTATAAAAATCAGGTTAATCTCTACAGATATCATTGCAATCAGATCAATTATCTTTTCAAGATTATCTTTACTTTTTACATTCTCGAACCGGTGAAGAGTGACTATTGCAAATTTTTCTGAAGGGATTTCGACATCGTCAATTTTATCGATCGAAGGTCTTGCGAAGCTTAATGAATCATAAAGTGTGTTGATTTCTGTATTGATCTTTACCCCTTTATATTTTTTGAGGTTATTTACAGCCCAGTCTCCCGGACAGAACATTACATCTGAAAGACGGAAAGTGATCTTACGGAATATCTCTTCAGGGAATGGCTGAAAAATATTGAAGGAACGGAGTCCGGATTCCACATGACCGACCTTGAGACCGGTGAATTTTCCCATAAGAGCTCCCAGAACTGTGCTGAGAGTATCTCCATGAACAAGAATTATTCCGTTATTGTCGTTCCTGAAAAGTTCTTTCCGTTTGAAAAATGAACCGAGGAGAATTTTTGAAGACCAGATCAGCATCGAAAAAATTGATGTAATATCCTTGCCGTCATAAAGCTGGCGGTCAGGTTTCTTTATTTCGAAATTGGAAAGTATGTCATCAATTGTCTCTTTATGCTGCCCTGTTGAAATAAAATTATATTCAACACCTTTCATAGTCAGTTTTTTCATTATCGGCGCCATTTTTATAAGCTGCGCCTTTGTGCCGAGAATAATGTGGATCATTTTTATTTAATCCTCTTCGACTTTATCGAATCTTAATGTTGCTATCTGTTCTGATAACAACCCTATCAGAAAGATTATGACGCCTACGCTGATCAGAAAGATGGAGAACTGCGTATATCTTGCACCAAGCAGAATTATTTTGTAGAACATGTGGATCACCCCGCCGGCGGCGAAAAGCATACTTACAGGCAGAAAAATCTTCAGAGGAGAGAAAAGTATTGATATTTTTACAATTATAAGTAAAAATCTGAAACCGTCTCTGAAAAGCCGGATCTTGCTTTTACCTATTCTTTTTTTAGCGTGAATAGGGTAATATTTAAGATTATAACCGCCTTTGATTATTGCAAGAGTCGATGTTGTGGGGTATGAGAAGCCGTTCGGGAAAAGATAAAGAAATTTTTTAATCACGGAAGTCTTAAAACCTCTATATCCGCTTGTCAGATCCTCTATTTTAAGATTGGTCACATAGCTAGCCAGATAATTGTAGAATTTGTTTGCCAGATTTCTGTGAAACGAACCTTCGGAAGTTTCGGTTCTCGCGCCTACAACGCAATCATAAACTCCAAGCAGGTCGGTAATTCCCAGAATATCTTTTATGTCGTGCTGGCCGTCCGCATCCATCATTACAACAAATTCCTTTGATGCGTTTCTTATGCCTGTGCGCACAGTCGCTCCGTTGCCTTTATTGTAAGGGTGGGAAATTAGTTTAACTTCTGCGAATTTAGAAACTTCTTCGGCAGTTCTATCGCTTGACGCATCATTTACCACTAAGATCTCAAAATCAGAGAAATTGGACTTCATAAATGAAGAAATATTCTCAAGCGAACCTGCTATGGCCTTTTCTTCGTTATACGCAGGGATTATTAATGAAACTGATTTGTTTATCATGATCATATCCGTTATTTAACATATTCTTTTACAGTCTGAACAACAAAGTCTATTTGTGCGTCAGTCATTTCCGGAAAAACAGGCAGAGAAATAATTTCTTCGGCAATACGCTCGCATCTCGGCAGATCGCCATAACTGTACCCCAGATGTTTGTAAGCCGGCTGAAGATGAAGCGGAATAGGGTAATGTATCCCGGTCGCGATCCCGTGCTCGCCAAGAAATTTTATCATATCTTTGCGGAATAATGTCCGCACGACAAGAAGATGATAGACAGATTTAACGAAAGGTTCTTCTTCAACAAAACTGAGGTAGTTTTCAAGCGCATTTTTATATCTTGCGGCGACGGTTCTGCGCTTTTCATTCCATTCGCTTACATATTTCATTTTAACATTAAGTACAGCAGCCTGTAAATTATCCATCCGGGCATTGGTTCCGGATATCTGATGTTCGTATTTTGTGATCCTGCCGTGGTCGGACATCATCTTTATCTTTGTATAGAGTTCTTTATCATTTGTTACTACTGCTCCCGCATCGCCGTAAGCTCCCATGTTTTTTCCCGGATAAAAACTGAACGATGTCACTCTTGAGTAACTGCCCGTGACTTTATTTTTATACAGTGCAAGATGAGACTGCGCCGCATCCTGAATGATCTCGATATTCCGGTCTCCTACGGCAGTTTTGACGGCATCATAATCGGCAGGCTGCCCGTAGAGGTCAACGATTATAACTGCCTTTGTTTTAGCCGTGATCGCTTTTTCAACCTCATTGGCATCTATCAGCGTTGTATGATCATGGGAGTCAACAAAAACCGGTTTTGCACCGCAGTTCACAACCGCTTCAGCCGTAGCGATAAAAGTGTGCGAAGGAAGGATCACCTCATCACCGTTCCCGACGCCGAGCGCTTTAAGTATCAGTTCTAACGAAGTTGTTCCGTTTGAAATCCCTACACAGTATTCCGCTCCGCTCATAAGAGCCCAGTTCTTTTCAAATATATCAAGATCTGCGCCTTTTATGAAAGCTGTTTCATCAAGGACTTTCATAATTGCCGCGTCAACTTCGGTTTTTATCGAAAGGTAGTTTGCTTTAAGATCAACGAAGGGTATTTTCACTTTTTCTCCTTATTTAATGTAACGGCTGTAATATATTTTTTTATTTCGGTTTTATCAAACTATATATTTTAAAATTGCTTTTCATATGATTTCGCTTTAATATTCTTGACTATGGAAATGAACAGAGAAAATATACATCTTGAACTGCTTTCTCCCGCAAAAGATCATTCGACGGGAGTAACCGCAATACTGTCCGGAGCTGATGCGGTTTATATCGGCGGACCGGATTTTTCGGCAAGAGCAGCGGCCGGTAATTCATGGGAAGACATAAAAAAGCTATGCGATTTTGCGCATCAGTTTTATGCAAAAGTATATGTAGCAGTGAATACGGTATTTTTTAACGGGGAAGAAGGCAGAGTCCAGAATTCACTTGATAAAGCCTACAAGGCCGGAGCCGATGCGGTTATAATTCAGGACATGGGTATCTTAAAGCTCAGTTTGCCTCCGATACCTATTATTGCTTCAACCCAGTGTCATAATATTTCTGCCGAACAGGTAAAGTATCTTGAAAGAGCCGGATTTTCAAGGGCTATACTTGCAAGAGAACTTTCAATAGATCAGATAAGAGAGATCAAAAAGAATACTGAAAGTATCGAGCTTGAAGCTTTCATCCATGGAGCGCTTTGTGTTTCATATTCGGGGCGCTGCTATTTCTCACTGGCTCTTTCCGGAAGAAGCGCGAACAGGGGAAAATGTATGCAGGTGTGCAGACTTCCCTTCGATCTGATGGATTCAGAAGAGAATACGATCGAAAAAAATAAGTATCTTCTTTCACCAAGGGACTTCAATCTTTCAGGCGAACTCGAAAAACTTATAGAAGCGGGAATAACTTCGTTCAAGATCGAGGGCAGACTCAAAGATGCTTCCTATGTGGGAAATGTAACGGCATTTTACAGAAAAGAACTGGATAAAATTATTTCTGACAGCGCGGGAAAATTCAAACGGGCATCATCAGGCAGAGAAAAATTAAGCTATGAACCTGATCTGAGCAAATCATTCAACAGAGGATTTACAAAGTATTTC
>DMTS01000204.1:21995-22186 GCA_003477045.1 Candidatus Delongbacteria bacterium | reverse complement strand
GGAGAAAAAATATTCCCGAATAGAAAATTTCCGTATAGCGCAGGAATAGAAATTTTCAGGAATGAAAATCCTACTTTTGAAAAAGCGGTCACTTCAGGCGCGGAAAGGAGAATAGGAGTTTTGTTCGAAATCACAGAATCAGACGGACAATTTAAAATAAAAGCATCTGACGAAGACGGAAATTCAGTTGA
>DMTS01000204.1:0-21968 GCA_003477045.1 Candidatus Delongbacteria bacterium | reverse complement strand
GAAACTCTGGCAAAGTTATACGGGGAGAGAATAAAGAATTATCCGAGAAAACTTGTGGAGCACAATAGTAAAATTCCCGAATTTTATACTAAAAATATTGATTCATCATATAACGTATCTAACAAGTACGCCGAGAAGTTCTTTGAAGAGACAGGCGCCGAAGTGATCGAAAAATCTTTTGAGACCTTGGACAAATACGAGATAAAAACACTTATGACCACAAAGCACTGTCTGAAATATCATCTGGGAGCCTGCCAGAAATTCGGNNAAGAAGTTTAAAGAACCGTTGTTTCTTGTTTTGAACGGCAATAAATACAGGCTAGATTTTGACTGCGGCAAATGCGAAATGAAGATATTGAATATTATTTAAAAAATCGCTTTTTTTATATAGAATTTCAGTACGGCATTGTTTATATTTAGTTTTGATTAGTAATAAAGGGCTTTACTATATGAAAAAAATAGATCTGGATTTTGTCAGAAGCGAAATAATAGGGAACGACAGCGTTTTCGAGACTCCGTACGGTAAGAGAAATCTTTTTTATGCTGATTATACAGCATCGGGTAGAAGCCTGAAATTCATCGAAGAAAAATTATTCGACATAGCGAAGTCTTACGCAAATACGCATACTACGGATGATTATACCGGTGAATATCTCACAGAGCTGCTTCATTCTGCTGAGAAAATGATAAAAAAATCTGTAAATGCGTGTAAAGAATATAAAATCATAGCGACTGGTTCAGGTTCGACAGGGGGATTAAAAAGACTTCAGGAAATACTCGGTATTTATATTCCGCCTCATACCAGAGACAGAATATTTTCATCTATTGAAGGACTCAGCTGCGGCACATGCAGCGTTTTGGATAAGATAAAAATTGACAGACCTGTGGTTTTCATAGGCCCTTATGAGCACCATACGAACGAACTTATGTGGCGCGAAGCATTCGCAGAAATAGTTGTGATCGAGCTTAATGATGACGGAGACATAGATGCCGAGATGCTTAAAAGAGAATTAAAAAAAGAAAGATATAAGGACAGAGTTAAATACTGCTCTTTCTCCGCCGGATCGAACATTACCGGGCTTATAACAGATACATATCAACTGGCAAAAATAGCTCATGAGAACGGAGCTTATATTTTCTTCGATTTTGCCGCTGTAGCTCCTTATGTGGAGATAAATATTTCAAAAGACAGCTTAAGCTATTATGACGCAATTTTTTATTCACCTCACAAGTTTCTGGGAGGGCCGGGCAGCTCGGGAATACTGATCTTCCATGAGAAGCTCTACAGAACTGATCTCGCTCCCACTACCGCCGGAGGCGGGACAGTAGATTATGTCGGATTTTTCGATCAGGATTATACAAAGGATATCGAANNCAAGAGAAAAAGCGGGAACTCCGCCTATTCTTCAGACGATTAAGACAGCGCTTGCGTCAGACTTAAAAGAAAAGATAGGCATAAAAGTTATAGAAAGTATCGAGAACAGAAATAAAAAATTATTTTTTGATCATTTTAAGAAGCATAAAAAAGTTGAAATTATTGGAAATAAAGATCCGAAAAAAAGAATACCGATAATTTCTTTCAATATAAGGCACCTTGACAAATATCTTCATCCGAGATTTGTAACAAGGTTATTAAGCGACCTGTTCGGTATTCAGTCGAGAGCGGGGTGTTCATGCGCCGGACCCTACGGGCACAGACTGCTCGGAATAACGAACGATATGTCACAGAAATTCAGAAAAGCGGTTATAAATGAGGGTATTTCAGGAGTAAAACCCGGCTGGGTAAGAGTAAACCTGCACTATGTATTCACTGAAAAAGACATTCAGTTTTTGATAAAAGCGATCGAGTTCATAGCAGAATACGGCGAGAGATTTTTGAAGATATACGGATTTAATCCGCATACTGCCGACTGGAAACATAAAAATTATGTTCACTCACTGAAAGAAGTAAGCATTGAAACAGATTTCAATATTGAAAGTATTAAACATGCAGAAATCGAAAAACTCAGGGAAGGGTATTTTAAGACTGCGAAAGAAGTATCTGAGCATATCNNAGCCGCTTCATAAAAAAGATTTCATTAAAGATGAGAGAAATATAGAAACGCTGAAGTATTTTTATTACTGTATGGAGAGCATGGAAGGTGTTTCTTTATGAAAAAGCTGGTGAACTTATCAATAATATTCTTTGTTTTTATCCTTCATGCCGAGAATTGGTTCGCAAAGGGTATTGATGCATATAACAGGGGTTTTATAAAAGAAGCGATCGAATATTTTAATTATTCAATAACCAAGAATGAGGATTTTGCGGAAGGGTATTATAATCTTGGAATATGTTATGTGAAACTAGGCGATATAGATAAAGGCATACTCTATTACAACAAAGCACTTACTTTAAAACCAAAGTATGCCGAGGCTTATAATAACAAGGGAATGGCATTAAGAAAAAAAGGCGATCTTAATCAGGCTATCGAATTTTATCTGAAAGCTATTGAGGCGGATCCTAAATTAGTGGCGGCTTATATAAATCTGGGTTACGCATTCCAGAAAACTGAAGACTATGATGAGGCTATCTACTATTATCAGAAAGCACTTGAGCTCGATCCGAAAAATGCGGGCGCATGCAACAATCTCGGAACATCTCTTTATACAAAAGGACTTCTTGAAATGGCGGTCGAATATTATAAAAAGGCAATTGAAATAGATAAAAACCATGCGGACGCACACAATAATCTTGGCATCGCATATGAGGCTTTAGGCAAGAGGGAATTAAACCTTACACACACAAAAAAGGCAGCCAAACTAGGCAATAAAGATGCGCAGCATTATCTTAAGAAGAAGCAAATACAATGGTAAATTATGACGATATACTCCTGACTGCAAAAAAAGCCGCTGTCGAAGCCGGAAAACTGATCTTGACTGGAACTCCCGTGTCAGTAAAAACCAAATCCCCCTGCGATTATGTTACCGATGTTGATATTATTTGTCAGGATAAAATTATAGCTGTTATTAAAGGCAGTTTTCCCGAGCATAAATTTCTGGCGGAAGAGGACGGTCGCACTTTTATTGAAGCAGGTGACGTTTGGATTATTGATCCGATAGACGGAACGACCAATTTCATTCACGGGCTGAAACACAGCGCGGTTTCTATAGCTTTTTACTCAGAAAACGAAGTGAAAGCGGGCGTTATTTACGATCCGTACACCGATGAGACTTTTACTGCAGTTAAAGGAAAAGGGGCTTTTCTCAACGGGGAAAAAATATCGGTTTCTTTAGAAACTGATATGAAAAAAAGCATTATTGCTACGGGAATGCCCTTCAGAAGGCATGAAAAAATTCCAAAATATTTTGAATGCCTGGCCGAAGTATTAAGATATTCCTCAGGTATCCGCAGGATGGGGTGCGCTTCTCTGGATCTTGCCTATACGGCATGCGGACGATTCGAAGGATTTTTTGAAGGCTGGCTTTCGCCCTGGGATGTCGCAGCAGGGATACTCATTGTAGAAGAAGCCGGTGGAAAAGTAACTGATTTTAAAAAAATGAGAAACTGCCTTGACAACGGTTGTATCATAGCCTCAGCACCGGGAATAGATCCCGTGTTCTCTCAGATCGTAGTTAATATTTTAAAGGATGAGCAGTAATGTATGAAAAAATAGCACAGTATTATGACCTTATTATGAGTCCGTTCGACTATCAGGAGCTTGTGGATTGTCTCGATGACCTGATAATATCATGCGGAGGCAAAAGGACGGATGTTCTGGATCTGGGATGCGGGACTTCTGAAGAGCTTATTTATTTCATACAGCTCGGCTATAAGGTGAGCGGGATAGATATTTCGGAAAAAATGATCGATATATCAAAAGAGAAGCTGATCAGCGGAGATTTTAAAGTAGGGAATATGATTAATTTCAAAACAAAGAGAAAATACGATAATGTAATCTCCGCGTTCGATACTGTAAATTATCTGACTGACCTGAATGAGCTTTCAGGATGTTTCAGCTCTGTAAATAAAGCCTTGAATAATGGTGGGCTGTTTTTGTTCGATTTCAATTCCATCTATGGGATGGTAAACGAATGGGACGGTATCAGGACAGAAGAAACAGATGACTTTTTCATTTCTTACGATTCCAAATTTGATCTAAACAGCATGATCCTGAAGTGCAGGATGAAATTCTTCATAAGGGAAAAGACAGGAAAATATATTTCATTCGATGAAACACACTACGAAAGAGGTTATTCTCCCGAAGAAATGAAAAAACTGTTGGAAGCGAACGGGTTCAAGCTTGAAAAACTTCTTCCTTTCTTAAGCAGAAAGCAGACCCGGAACAGTCAGCTTGACAGATATCAGATCGTAGCCAGAAAAACAAGGGAGATTTAAATGGATCCAGGTTCTTTTATAATAAAATTCGTTCTTCCCCCTGTTCTGGGCGCGGTCATAGGATTGTTTACAAATTATCTTGCAATAAAGATGCTTTTCAGGCCTTTTAAACCGAAATACATATTCGGAATAAGAATACCTTTCACTCCCGGGGTAATTCCCAAAGAGCATCAGAAACTCGCAGAGAAGATCGGCGCTACAGTCGGAGATCACCTTCTTTCGAACGAATCTCTCCACGAGCTGTTCAAAAAGGAAGCGGTCAGAAAAAAGATATCTGAAGCTCTTGATAATATGTACGGACAGTTCGGAATGCTTTCGGCTTTCATTACCGCAGATATTAGAAAAATGATCTCTGAAAAAGTGATCGAAATGATGGACAGCGAACTACCCGCAGTTATAAGTGAACTGGATATAAAGGCGACAGTAGAAGAAAAAGTAAAGGATTTTTCCTTAGAAAAGCTGGAAACCCTTATTCTGAGCGTTACTAAAACCCAGCTGGCTTATGTGACATATTTCGGAGGAGTTCTCGGGTTTGTGATCGGATGCGCACAGTTTTTAACATACTTAATTTAAATAGAAGAGCTAAAAAAAATGGCAAAAAACAAACCAAAAAAAAGAGGCAAGTCAGGCGGATTTTTCGCCCGTGTTTTCGATGTTTTTACTGCTTTGATAATCATAGCGCTGATCAGCGCGGCAGTCTGGTACTGGTTCTTTTATAGCGAAAAGAACGGCGGCGGCTCAATAAAAAAAGCGATAAAAGGATTGTACGAAAAAGACAGCGATGCTGAAAATAAAAACACAGTTAAGCGTACAGAAAAAACAGAATTGCCAGTTATTGATGAAGATGCCGATGACGATTATATGGAAAGCGTTGACAAAGACATTATAGGCGGCGATGACGAAATGACAGATCAGTACGATTCCGAACTGGCTTCAAATTACGCTTCAGACGAAGATAGCGGAAAAGGATCCGGCATGAACGGATTTTATAGATCCGTGAATAAGTGGGCTGCAGAATATGTGGATCTAAAAGTTAAAAACAATACTGACCCCGATGAGAACGGTACAACAGACAATTCGCATCTTATATGTTCGATATGGGAAAATGCTGCAAAAGAGAACAAAATGAAGTTTAGAGGCTACATGCCTTCAGACAAGATACTGGAGGGTATTTATAAGATAGGGATAAACGATATCAGAGAGGGAGATCTGATGGTTCTCAAGGACGGCATGTTCGGAATGATAACAGATTTTAAAAGTCCTGAGAATTATGAGCTGATCTACGCATCCGGCGAGAAAAACAAGGTGGTAAAGATCGATCTGAAAACGATGAAAAATTACTGGCTGAAGCCTGAAAAGTTCAAGGGATATTACAGGGCGGAAAAAGAAATATTAAATTGAAAATTAAAAGAGTAATATTTGCCGTTTATGATGACCTTCACCATGAGTACAGGGGATTTAAAACGGCAGGTTCATTTTCAAAAGCCGGCTGCGATGTCAAGGTATTCGGCATCAGGTATGATAATGTAAAACTGATGGGATGGGATGAAATTCACAACATAAGGATCCGTATTATGAAGAATTTTCCGTTAGGCTTGAATATGATCCTGTTCTGGTTCAGGCTGTTCTTCATGCTAATGAAAAATAATTGCGATCTGATCTACTGCCATGATATTTTCCCGCTGTTTCCCGTATATCTGGCTTCAAAACTGAAAGGACTGCCTTATATTTATGATGCCCATGAATTTTGGCACGGTAATTCTCAGGTGGAGAACAGGCCCATAACCAAATATTTCTGGACAACTTATGAAAAGCTGTTCATAAAGCCCGCCAGAAGCGTCATAACCGTTTCTGAACCGATAGCCAGAGAGCTGGAGAGGATATACTCAATAAAAGAGGTCGGCGTATTTACAAATCTTCCCTTAAAAAAAAATATTCCGTCCGATATTGAAATCCTTCATAATTCACTTGGAATAAATAAATCTAAAAAGATCGTTTTATACCAGGGGCATTTTCTCGTGAATAACGGACTTGATACAGTAATAAAAGCTTTCAGGCAGGTAAATGAAAGCGCTGTTCTTGTACTGATAGGCAGTGGTTCTGAAAAGGAAAAACTTCAGGATCTCTGCGTTGAGTTGAAATTGCAGGACAGAATATTTTTCACCGGTCCTTTCCCGCATGATGAACTTATAAAATATACTGCATGCGCCTACCTGGGTTTGTGCCTGATCAGAAATTTCGGGAAAAGTTATTATTACTCGACCCCGAATAAAATGTTCGAGTTCATACAGGCTCATATACCTCAGGTATCTTCTGACTTCCCGGAAATGAGCAGATTTGTAAAAGGATACGAAGTAGGCGAAGTTATTGATCCCGAAAATGCCGAACTTATATCAGGAACGATAAACAAACTGCTGGAAGATGTTTCCAGATATAGAAAATACAAAACGAACTGTATCAGAGCATCAGAGGAGCTTGTATGGGAGAACATCGAATCGGATATGATAAGGTTCTGCTCGTAATTATTCACTTTTTTAATGACAAGATGATAAAATATAATTATATTCTACACGTAATAATGATATGCAAAGTTAAAGAGGAGATGAGTTGAACAGTAAATATTTTAATATAGTGAATGCGATAACTCTTTCGAGGGTAATACTTACGCTGGTGGGCGTGCTTCTTATATTCAGCGGAAATATCAAACTTCTTGTTGTCGCTTATATTATAATGAGCCTTTCGGAGGTCTCGGATATAATTGACGGCTATGTAGCCAGAAGGGACAAGCTTGTAACAGATCTGGGAAAAATACTCGATCCCCTTTCTGATTCCATCTCAAGATTTTTCTATTTCTTCGCTCTTGCCTACCACGGTTTGTTTCCGATATGGTTCATGGTATTTTTCTTCTTCAGGGATATAATCGTAGCTTACATCCGAATATTCGCCTCTTTTTCCGGCACGGTCATGGGCGCAAGATTTTCCGGAAAGATAAAAGGTGGAGTCCAGTTCGCAGGTCAGTATCTTCTGATGTACGCTCTTATGATAAACACTGTACAGCAGGGTACAAAATTATCTCCGTCATTCCTGTTCTGGGCTACAGTGATCGGTGTGGGAATAAATATCCTTGTAGTTGTTTATTTCAGGATCAAAGGTGGGCTTCTTGCTACGATCCTGATACTGATGTCCGTACTCGGCATGATGCTGTACTCACTAAATTATGTGAATTTTACGGTAAACTATCTGGCCACTTTCACTATCTCATTCATAGTAATAAGCGTAACTCTTTATTCTCTCGTTGATTATCTGTTCAGCTTGGATAAGGATATAAAAAAGAGATATAATGTTATTACCGGAATATCACTTATAATAATGATGTTTTTAATCTCTCCGTATTTTCTCGATCTGGTAAAAAATAAGATAGAGAGCGATGCCGTAGAAGTCAGCTGGAAAAGCTACGATATCCCTGACATAGAAAAAACGGACGGCCTAAAGATCAGAGGCGTGATCAACGTAGATGATAAAATAATAATCGCTGCCTCCAGGGTCAATGATCTTTCCAGACTGTATATATTCAGCGGCATGGAGAGCATCGAAGCTGAATTCTATGTTGACCTTCCTCATCCGATAACGAATGTCAAGGATATCGAGCAGATAGGGGATTACATTTATCTGATAGATGACAATATTAACACAGTTATTGAACTTGATAAAAATGAGCTTATGCAGAACAGAAATGTAAAAATAACAAAAGAATTTTACACCGGTTTCACTTCTTCCGCAACATTGTGCGCTGTTCAATTCAATTCGATGAATTATCTGGTAATAAACGATTATATTTTTTCAGGCAATCTTTATTTTTGCCTGATCGACGGTTTAAGCCAGAAAAGCGATCTTATTGTTCAGACGAACTTCAAGATCAAAAGCGAATTTTACATCAAAAATCTTTTCAGTAAGGACGGTTATCTGTATGTACTGACAAATAAGATAGGAAGGGATCTTATTTACCAGGTGGCTGCCGAGAGAGCTGTGTTCGGCGGAAACATTCAGAGCGGAATAGTGAAAATTATTAAAGCTCCGGATACTGACCAGATCGGAATCAGCCTTGTGAACGGCAGTATCGTTTCTTACGGGAACAGAAGCAAGAAAATATTTGTAGAAAACAAATAATTCCGGAGATGAATTGAACACCAAAGTAGTATATACCGATTTTGACGGCACATTTGTTAAAGGGGATTCCTATTTAAGATCGCTGCTTTTTTTCGCCGGATATACAAGATTCTTAGTATCTCTTCCGGAACTTTTAATCACTGTTATAGGATATTTTTTTAAAGCTGTCTCGAGAGATGAAGCAAAAAAACGCAGTTTCAGGCTTATTTATAGAGGCATGGAGACTGAACTTATTGAACGAAAACTGAATGATTTTTACAATCAGATGCATGTTTTTCCGAAAGTAAAAAAAAAGATAAGCGAACTTAAAGATGTAGGATGTAAAATAATCGTGGTTACGGCATCGCCGGATATATACATGAATTTCATGGCTGATAAATTCGGCTTTGATGAATGTATATGCACTGAAACTGAAAAGAACGGACCTGTTTTAACCGGCAGGCTGGTGGGGAATAACTGCAACTATTCAGAAAAAGTTTCGCGTATAAAAAAATCAAAATACTATGATAAAGATGCTCAGATAATAGTTTTCGGCAATTCAAAAGGGGACGAAGAAATGTTTAAAATATCAACCGAGTTCTATTTTGTTGATAAAAGCGGAAATTTAAAAAAAGGCAGAACACCATGGTAAAAATAAGCTCAGCCGAATTCGCAAAATTTCAGAACAATATGAAAAAGGTCAGAATTGCTGTGATCGGTGATGTAATGCTTGATATTTATTACTGGGGCAGAACTGAAAGGATATCTCCCGAAGCGCCTGTGCCGGTCGTGAATGTGACTGACGAGGAGATCAAACCCGGCGGAGCGGCCAATGTCGGACTTAACATAAAGTCTCTGGGCGCTGTTCCGGTAATGTTTGGAATAATAGGCAGTGACCTTTACGGGCTTAATTTTATCGACAATCTGACAGAACACAGGATAAATGTGGAAAACATTATTGTAGATAAAAAAAGACCTACAACGGTAAAGACGAGGATTCTGGCTTCAAACCAGCATGTGGTAAGGTTCGATAAAGAAAGTTCTGCGGATATAGACAAAAAAACAGAGCAGAAGCTTTTGTCACAAATAGAGAAAAAACTTGCGACAACTGACGCGGTTATTTTCGAAGACTATAATAAGGGAATGCTTACGCCGAATGTTATAAAGTCGGTAATAAAAATGGCTGAAGAAAGAAAAATAATGACCGCAGTAGATCCAAAGATCAAGAATTTCCAGTGCTATAAAGGAGTTACTCTTTTTAAGCCTAATCTGAGAGAAACCGAAGAAATACTTAAGCGCAGGATCAAAACTGAGAGCGAGATAGAAAAAGCAGGTATTGATCTGATGGATAAACTTGAACTGAAAAATCTTGTCATTACCCTAAGCGACAGAGGAATGGCGGTTTTTGACGAGAACGCTATCATGTCAATAATTCCGGCGAGATCGACGCGGATAGCCAATGTTTCAGGCGCAGGAGACACTGTTATCGCAACTCTGGTCAGCTACATGTGCGCAGGTGCATCCTTTGAAGAGGCGTGCACGATCGCTAATTACGCCGCTTCGATAGTCGTTGAGGATGTAAGCATTATCCCTGTTGATCCCAAGCAGCTTTACGAAAGACTGACCGATTCAAATGTAATAAACGGTAAATAAAATGATAGTATCATTGTCAGGCATGTCAGTTATCAGAGAAGATCTGAAAAAAGAAGGTCTAACCGTTGTTTTTACTAACGGCGTTTTTGATGTGATACACAGAGGGCATATAGAATACCTGAATAAGGCCAAGGATTACGGAGATATTCTAATAGTCGGAGTTAATTCAGACAGCTCTGTAAAAAGACTGAAAGGAGACACGAGACCGATAAACTGCGAATCTGACCGTCTCATAGTTGTAGATTGCCTAAAACCGGTTGATTACACAGTTCTTTTCGATACAGATACTCCCTATGATATGATCAAAAGTCTGATCCCTGACATACTGGTTAAAGGCGCAGATTATGATCCTCTGATAACCGATAACCGTGATAAAAGATACATAGTCGGATCAGATATTGTTAAGGCATCGGGTGGTAAGGTGGTCGCTGTTGAACTGGTTCCCGGACGTTCCTCGACAGATACTATAAATAAATTACGGCAGAACCGATGAAACTTTTATCAAAATTTAAGAATATTTCTAAGCTGATGATCTCTTCACTAATTCTGATGTCTATGCTCAGTTGCGCTTATTATAATATGTACTTCAATGCCAGAGAAAGCTATAATGAAGCCGAGAAGAAAAGAAAAGAAACAAATATGAAAGACAAGGCATTGTACGATAACAGTTTAAAAGAACTTTCGAAGATACTTGAATTCTACCCTGAGAGCAAATGGGTGGATGATGCGCTTCTGATGATGGGGCTTTGCTATCTGCGGCAGGAAGAATATGATAAAGCCAAAAGAAAATTTAATGAGCTGATCACAAATTATCCGGGAACTGATCTGACTGACAAGGCCAAATTGCATATGGCTGAAGTTGAAATAGCTTTAAAAAATTACGACGAAGCACGAATTCTGATGGAAGGCATCCGGACTGAAGATATCGAGATCGAGCAGCATGAACTTTTAAAACTTAATGCGGAAATGAACCTTTCAATGGGAGACAGCTTAACAGCACTGGAACTTTATGTGAAAGCTTCAGAATCGGCTAAAGGTCCGGCCGTTACTCTTTCACTGCTTGAAACCGCATCGTTACTGGCTGAAAAGCTTGGATCTTACGAGATATCTGCAGAACTATACAGGAAACTGTTCGAACTTTATATCGAGAGAGAAAAAAAATTCAAAGCTATGGTCAAATACGCGGAATCTCTCGATAAGATGAATAAGAACGCTGAAGCCGTCAGTCTTCTTGAAGAACTGACCGCAAATGAAGAATACGCTCAATATTCTCTGGCAGGCGACGTGAAGCTGGCGGGATTTTATCTGGCTAAGAAAGATACAGTAAAAAGCTACGAAAAACTTGATGAGATATTAAGGACGAATCCCAAAGACAAGAACAACGGTGCCGCGTTATCTGAAACCGCATATTACTTCGGTGAATATTATTTCAATCTGAAAAAAGATTTTAACTCAGCTGAAAATATGTATGACTCAAGCGGCTATTATGACCGCCAAAATATTTTTTTTCAAAAGGCTTCAGACAAGATCAATCTAATAAGAAACTATAGAAACCTTAGAAGAAAGACCGAAGCGTTTTTAATCCAGAAAGACAGTCTGGAATCAAAAATATCAAGACTCGAGGTTAAACGGAAATTAAAAGACGAATCCGATGAGGGATATAAAAGCCTGTCAAAGGATTTTGATCAGGCGCAGAAACAGCTTAAAACACTGATCTCTTCAAATGTTGCGGATAAAATGACCTATGCAGAGCTGCTTTATTATGAACTTGATATGAAAGATACGGCTAAAGTGTTATTCAAAGAAGTTTCTAAGGAAACCATGTTTCCGCATAAGGCGTCAAAAGCCATGCTTAGCCTTATACTCTCGGACAGCGTGCAGTACACCGGTTATGAAGATTCTCTGCTCTATAACTATCCGAATACTACCGGAGCCAATTATATAAGACTGAAACGAGGCATCGAACCGGTAAATGTTATCGAGGATTCGGCTAAATATTTTTTTAATATTTCATCCCAAAAATTCATTGATTCATTATACGCAGAGGCTATGAATGAGTATATAGAGATCGGAACAAAATATGAAAAGAGTCCCGTGTCGCCTAAGGTTTTACAGGCTGCGGGAATGATCGCTGAGAATTATTTGAAAGATTACGGTAAAGCTGCCGAGATATACGGTATCCTCAAAGAAAAGCATCCGGGATCCGCTTCAGGAAAATTTGCCGCTTTGAAACTGCGTGCGGATGGAGAAAAGGCAGATAAAACCCAGAAAGTACAGGAAAAGATACCTGAAACAGAAAAGTGGTATCAGATGGACAGAAGGAATAACTAATTTATTTATAAGGAGTCTGACATGAAGAAATATCCAGTATGTGCTTTAGCAGTAATCATTTCGCTGATCCTAATATCATGCGAACCCGAAAGCGAAGATCCGCCGGTTTTTGATAACGGTCTTATGGTGACTCTGGGGCAAAATCCGATCAACTCGGGCGGGATAGCGTCACAAAAGGATTTTACTGCTAGAAGCTATGTAAATTGTAAATACGAATTCGGAAACCTTTATACGTTCTCTGCTAAAACATCAGGCGATGAAGAATGGATAGTAAAATTCAGATATGACCAAGATACTGACGATTCGCTTGTTTATCTGGACGAGAACTCATCCAACATGATACAATTGAATTCTCCGGAAGACTCAGATATCGGAGATTACTATATTGATGCTTCATCTGACAACGCGGATCAAACTGTTATCAGACTTATAAGACTTGTTCCCAACGAAATAATCGAAGCGGAGTTTGAGGGCTTTATTTTTAAATCAGGCAGTCCGGCAGTACCAGATACTTTAAAAGAAGGTTATTTAATAACAAAAACTTTTACGACGCCGGTAAAATAGAAAAAACAGCCGGATTTTTCCGGCTGTTTCATTTTTATTTTTTCATAATGTCAATAACATTATCCTTTATATCCCTGTCTATAAGGAGAGCATAAGGATCTATACCTGCTTTTACAGGGAGACTGTCAGTCTCTATCACAAATGACATCGTATCCTTATCAATTCTGAATTTTTTCATAAATACAGGTTCGTCATTTTTATCGAGCAGCCCGATATTTATGTAATCATTTATTGCGACTTTATTTTCAGCTCCGAGACTGTCAGCCTCAAACTTGTCTGAAATGACCGTCAGTTTAGTTGAATACTTTCCATTTTCAAGAATTGAGTATTCTGACGACAAAGCTTTATTGTCGTAGAGTACGATCTTACCGAGCATGTCGTCGAGCATGTATTTAAGGCTGTCAGGAGTGACCGCGTTCAGATAAGGCAGAATATCGGTCGAGACAGGATAAGGATCGCTTTTGAATTTCCAGTCAGCAACAAATTTCTTCAAGGCTGAGTTCAGGCTGTCCCTGCCGATATAATCTTCAAAAGCTGCAAACACAACAAGACCTTTATCATAATGTATGTAACCCTGATTTTCATTATAAAGAAGCGGAAGCTCCTTTTTTACCTCTCTGCTTCTGCCTTTCAAATAACTGTCAAGGCTGTATTTTACAAAAGTTCTGACCTCTTTCGGATCATTTGTATCTTTAAGCACGATATAGCATGAATACTGGGACAGAACCTCAGTCAGAAGAGTTGCGCCTTTTACATTGGCGGAACTTACCTGATGAGCCCACCACTGATGCCCGATCTCGTGAGCAGTGATATATGCTAGGTAATCAACTCCCATGTCACTTTTGGACTTATAATCTATAATGAAACCGAGATTTTCGGAAAACGGTATAGTTGTAGCGAATGACTGAGCAAATCCGCCGTACGGGAATTCAATTATCCTGAGGTTTTTGAACTGATATGGTCCGAAATCCCTTGTATAGACATCAAGAGATTTTTTCATCATCTTCATCATGTGGTCAATATTATAAGCGTGAGACTTGTAATAATAAATTTCAAGTTCGACGTCATTCCATTTATCTTTTTTGATCTCATATCTACCTGAATTTATGCAGAAGAAATTCAGTATCTCGGTATCTGACTTATAATGGAAGTATTTCCTTCCGGCTTCAGTCCATTTATTGACAAGCCTGCCCGGAGCGATCGCGACCTGATCGTACGATGTGCTGATTACTGCTTCAAATTTTGTCCACGAGGCATTGCCTACATAATTCCTGTTTCTTTCAAACTGATCATCAATCGAAGCCATCCTTTCTTTTGGAGGCAGGCCATATTTTTTTCTCATGTGTTCATCCTGAACTTCAATTTCAGCGGAATACCCTATCTGCGGCATAAAATCAAAATTATTCAAAAAAGTTCCGTTGAAATAAGCTCCGCCACCTTCGAATCCCTTTGTAAGATGTTTTACAGAAAATATCATTTCAAGGCTGTCTCCAGGGAAAACAGGAGATTTCAATTTATATGTATTGAATGAAAGAAATAAGCAACTGTCTATAAGGTCAGCTCCGGTTGAGAATACATATTTACAATCTTTTGATCTTGCGGAAACTAAACGAATATTCGTAATAACGCTGTCGGTAAGATTCTTTAATTTATATACTCCGGAACATAAGACTTCCCTTCTTTCAGGATAAATATCAACCTGAACTTTTGTGTCAATTATTCTCGGTTGAGCTGATCTTTCGTTTTTTTTATAATCTTTTTCATACTGAACAGTGTTTTTTTCCCGTTCTGCATTGGTTTCATATTTGTTAAGAATATTTTCGTTGTAAAATATATAACTTCCTACACAGACAAAACTTAAACCGAGTACGGATAAAACTGCCACAGCCTTTGAATTAAGATTTGATCTGAATGTTCTAAGTCTCTGAATAAAACCTGTTTCGTTCCCTCTTACCCAGAAAAATTTAGCCGAAATCAGAAGAATAATTATGAAAATCAACCAGTAAACTGTCAGAACAGCGAATTTACCGGTATAACCGAATCCGTTCAGGTCTGAATAACTGAAATCTACCGCCGCATAATTATAGAGCGGATGGCTGAGATCTAAGCCGGACATGAACATGTGGCTGATGTAATACAACATTACGAGCATATAACCGAGATATTTATTATTCACTATGACATGAATTACAAATGAAAGGAGAGCAATAAGGATTAGGAATACCGGACCGAAGATCATAAAGTACTTAAAGTAAAGACCAAGTTCAAAGTTAAAATAACCGTTGAACAACTGGATAAGAATTCCGAAAACAATATTTGATGCCATCAGAAAATATATCAGAAGCAAAATTGAGCTTAATTTAGCCGCAAAGATAATATTGGTAGAAACCGGCAGAGCATTAAAGAATCCGTCGAATTTTTTATCTCTTTCCCGCCAGATCACTTCACCTGAATAAATTGTGACTATGGCTATGGCAAAAACTTTCATACTTTCATATAAGAAACCTGCTACAGTATTTGTAACTAAATAAACGGAAGTTTCATACTTCATTCCGATATAGAATGAATTCATGACCGTCTGAATTATCCAGAAAATAAAAATCCCGAGGAATGGTCCGCTTTTGATTATATAAAGGAAATTATTCATTGTGAGGCTGAAGTATTTGCGGACATCTGCTCCTGCTCCTGACTTAATTACTGAGGAGGGGAGAGTGGTATGTTTACGGGCATTCTCAGGAGCTTCTGACTTCAGCTTAGAACTGTTCTGGATCAGTCCGAAATCGAATTTGCGGTATGCAAATGCGAACAGCGCAGCTGTAAATCCAAGCACGAATATACGGTTATAAAGATATACACCGGCAATAGGGAGCAGTTCGCTGTTCTTTTCGGCGATAGTCAGATATTTGGTAAAATAATCAAGAGTATAGAGTGAGACAGGGTCAAAAATTGCAACCCAGTATTTGGCATCAAGCCCGACGGGCATATTTATTATTATCGGATAAGCCATAAGCAGGATTATTGTACCGATCATGAGCGATAGAGTATTTTTAAAATAGAGCGACAATCCCAGGAGCAAACTTAAAGTCATTACAGAATAAGGCAGAACCGAAGTTAAAAAAGGATATAAATAATTGATCAGTTCATTCGGGCAGAATCTGTCCGGATTTACGAAAGGCATCACTGAACCAAGGTACATACCGATAGGAGCCGCAGAAAATATATAAAGTATAATGATAAGCCCGGCCAGGAATCTTCCGAATACAAAACCGGCCTTTTTAAGGGGCAGGGAATAGAACCACTGGTTCGTACCGAACTCGTAATCTCTGTTTATGATTCTAGCTGAAATGGCAGCAACAAATATTAATCCGATGTAAGCAAGAATAGTCATAAGTTGATGCATATAATAAGGTGAATTAACAAAAATTTTTGCCGAAGTTGCTCCTCCGAACTGGACATTCACTCCTGAAAACGAACCTCCTGCGCCTATTGTCGCCAGAAAAGCCAGCAGGAACATAACGCCGAAAAAGATATGAGTTGAAACGATCCTGAATGAATATTTCAATTCATACTTAAAGATATCTTTAAACATTTATTTCCTCCGCATGCAGAGCATGGTTTATGTTGTTCTTGATGTGATGAAAATAAACATCCTCAAGGTCGGGCATTACGCTTATAAATCCGTCGCCGGGGTTTGAATCCGAATATATCTTCACGAAAGTTTTTCCGCTGAAGTATCTGGATGACAGGAAACGGTATTTTTCTTTATGTAAATTAATATCTGATTTCATGATTTCTTTCTCGTATATTTTATTTTCTATTGATCTTAATGCGGTAAAAGGTTGTGTGCTTAGAAGCAGTTCGCCTTTGTTTATTATAGCCATGTCCGAGCACAAAGTTGACACATCGTCAACTATATGCGTCGAAAGGATCACGATGTGATTCTCGCCGATCTCTGACAGAAGATTATGGAACCTGTTCCTTTCTTCAGGGTCAAGTCCTGCAGTGGGTTCATCCACGATAAGGAGCTTCGGCGAACCGATAAGGGCCTGAGCGATCCCGAACCGCTGTTTCATACCGCCTGAATAAGTCCCGAGTTTCTTCTTCCTGTGGTCATAAAGGTTCGTTTGAACAAGCAGGGCAGTTGTAGTTTCTTTTCTGTTCTTTGTGTCCGTAAGACCCTTTAAAAGGGCGATGTGATCGATAAAATCCTCTGCAGTAACTTTCGGGTCAAGATTAAATTCCTGCGGTAGATAACCGAGTATCTCTCTCACTTTCGGTTTTTCTTTAAGAACATCAATTTCATCCAGCATGATCGTGCCGCTGTCAGCTTCCTGAAGAGTAGCGATGGTGCGCATAAGCGTAGATTTTCCAGCACCGTTGGGTCCGAGCAGGCCGAACATTCCGTTCGATATTTCGAGTGATACATTCTTCAGCGCCTGAACTCCGTTCGGGTATGTTTTTGACAGATTTTGAATAGTAAGTTTCATTTTATCCTCAATTTTTTAATTTTCACTCTTTAGACTGATAATTTACAAAAAAGTTGTCAACAGGATTAAGAAAAAATAATTAACAGGCTATTTTTTTCCGAGAAGGTCGTTCTTAAGGCTTTTCTTTATAGGTTTGTCGCACAGCCATATTCCGAAGAGGGCTTTTTTAAAATCCAGACCGGGAACAGTATTGAAAAGTTTCCGGTTTTTGTAAGTCTGGGTTCCTTTAGACGGTACATATATAAAATCAAAAACATCATTAACTTTTATTTCATTTGAGAAAAGTCTAATAAAACTGTCGATCTCCGGTATCAGATTTATTACTTCATCACCGGCGGCATTCCTGAAGCCGTCAAGCAGATCCTCCTTCATCGACGCGCTTGTAACTTCGTCTGAGAGTACAGATATCTTTATCTCCATGGTCTCATCTGCTTCGATTATGTCTTTCTCATCTGAAGATTTCTGCATCAAATATAATCCGCAGACATACTGGTCAACAAAGATCCTGCTCAGCACTCCCGCCCCGTTCAGCTCTATCTCGGTTCCGCTTACTTTTATTCTGTCCGGGATCTTTACGCCGGTTATTTCTCTGCACATCAGTGTGCTTACCGCTATTAAAATACCAAGCAATATTTTTATAACAGCTCCGTTTTTTAAGTAAATTTAATACCCGGAATTTTACCCAATTACACAGGTCTTGTCAATGTAAAAGTTTCAGGAAGATTAAAAAATCAAAATTTCTTGATCATTCATTCCAGAGTTTACGCATCTCTTCGCATGATGCGAGAAGATCGTCAAGCTTGCCCTGCGCTTCTATTCTGCCGTTTTTGAGAACTATTATTTTATCAGCTTTTTTTAGTGTGCTTTTTCTGTGTGAAACGGCTACGCAGGTCTGATCTTTCAGGCTGAAAAAACGGCTCCACAGCTGTTCTTCGGTCTCGACATCCAATGCGCTCGACATATCGTCTATAAAATAGATATCAGCTTTCCTCATGAACATCCTTGCAGCGGCGGTTCTCTGCATCTGCCCGCCGGAAAGTTTCACTCCTTTCGTTCCTATAAGTGTATCAAGCCCGTCAGTCAGCTCGGTTAGATCTTTTTCCATTACTGCGGCGTTTACCGCGTTCTTCATCCTGTCGTCATCATGATCAAGACCAAGCAGAATGTTGTTTTTCACGGTATCGCTGAAAAGACCGGCTATCTGCGGTGTATAGGCACTATAGGGAGGAACGAAGAATGTCTTAGGATCATTTACTGTATGAGAGTTCCATGTGATCTCGCCTGACTGAGCTTTAAGGAGTCCGAGAACAGTCTTAAGCAGGGTAGTTTTTCCCGATCCTATCCTTCCGGTGATGACAATGAGCTGACCGGGTTTAACAGACAGGTCAATATCAAAAATTCCGTGATCCGTATTTGCGTACCTGTAGTTAAGCCTGCTGACCTTCATTTCTTTAAGCTTATCATGCGGCCGTGAATTATCATGCGCATATTCCGGCATTTTCCGGTTGATGAAATACGGAATATGTTTCACAAGTTTCGCGCCGTGACTGTCATCAGAAATGTTTTTGAGTCTGCCGAACGCTACATTCGCTTTCTGATAAGTAGCAATGAATATTCCTATGAAAGTCGAGTATTCAGATACTGAAACAAGACAGAAAATAAAGAGGGAAAAGTTGCCTAGATCAAAAGCCTGCGTACCGACCATCGAAGCCACGACAAGCAGAACGAGTCCGGTCCCGATGCTGATCATGCTTCCGTAAAGAGAGTCGAGAAGCTCGTTGAACATATTGTCCTTAAGCATAAACTTGCGCCTTTTATCATTAAGCCCGGTCAGATGTCCGAGAACCTTTTTTTCGGAATTAGAAACTTTTACGGACTGGATGGAATTGAAAAGTTCTCCGATCATGCCTGTTACAGTCTGCGTTGCATCCCTGCTCGCAGTTCTGTATTTTTCTATCTTTTTTTCAGTTTTGTTCGCGACGATAATTATTATCAGCAGAGGAGTGAATATAACGGCAGTGATGGTAGGATTTATACTTATCAGAACGAAAAAGCAGACCGTAATAGTCGTTATAGCGCCTATTATATCAGAGATCCAGCGGATAGTGTCTTCAGCCTGACCCGGATCTTCTTTGAAATATGTTATAGCTTCATTGTTTGAGCATTTCAGGCTTTCTCCGGCCGGTTTTTCGAATATAGTGTTGAAAGTGTTATATCGGAGGAGTGATCCCATTGTAAAACGGTGAAGTACGCTTGTGAAAGCTCCCGTGTAAATAACTGCGATCTGAGCTGCGCCGAAAGCTCCGAGTATGGCGAGTACCGTCCAATAGTTAAACCCGACAGCGGATTTGCCCTCGAGCGAATTAAAATATTCTTTAATAATAAGACCGAAAACGACCTGTGAACCGTGGAATGCCGCCCATAGGGATGAATTCAATATGAAAATGAAAGGCCGGTATTTTATCATTTGCCAAAGGAGGCTGTAAGTTTTCATACAAGCACCTCCTCAAGTCCGATCTTCAAAAGTTCATTGAAACGGCTGGCGGGATCTTTTATCAGATCGTTCCTGTAGCCGTACTCTTTCACAAGCCCGTCTTCAAGGATGAGTATTTTGTCCGCACGCTGTACAGTCCATAGCCTGTGCGCGATCACGATAGCCGTTCTTCCGTTGAGAAGATGATCTATGGCGCGGTTGATCAGACCTTCAGTTGCAGGATCAAGCCTGGATGAAGCTTCGTCCATTATCACAAGGGACGGATTTCTTAAAAATATTCTTACAAGAGCAAGAAGCTGAGCCTGACCCGCAGAGAGTCCGGAACGGTCGCTCTGAAGTACGGTATCAAGACCTTTCGGGAATTTCTTTATCCATTCGGAAATACCGAGCTTTTCAAAAGCAGTATAGATCATTTCATCGGTGACTGATTCATCAAAGAAGCGCAGATTGTTTCTTATCGATGTATTGAAAAGCTCTACATCCTGCGTGACAACGGCTACATGTTCCCTGAGGCTTTTTTCCGTAAGAGAATTCAGATCAAGCCCGTTTACCATGATCCTTCCTTTCTGAATTTCGTATAGCCTGAGCATAAGCCTGCCGATAGTGGTCTTCCCGCTGCCTGTTCTGCCTATAAGTCCGAGAACTTCTCCGGGCTTTAAATGAAATGAGAGATCTCTTATTACCGGGCTGCCTTCCTCATAATGAAATTCAGCGTTCCTGACTTCAAGCTCCGGGGCTTTATTCATCGGAAGTTCGTTGGTGCCGTATTTGATCGAAGGCTGAATATCGAGAAGCAGATTGATCCTTCTTATCCCTGCGACGGCCTTCTGAAGATCCTGAAGCTGAGTCTGAAGCTGTCTGATCGGATCATGGATCATAAGAGTATAGTTATAAATGAGGAAAACAACGCCGAGCGTTATCACTTTATCCGTCCAAAGGTGACCGGCTACTCCGAGGGCTGCAATTATGCCTATGAAGAAAATTGTCATACCCATCGTCCACATTGAGAAACCCATGATGGTAGCCTTTCTTTCAAAAGGGAACCACTGATTGAGCATCAGCTTGAATTTATATCTTGAATATTCCGCCGCGCCTGACGAATGGATATCCTCCCGGTTTGCAAGCTGTTCACCCACGAAACCAAAATATTCAGCCCTGTATTTGCTGTTCTTCTGCCAGAAAGGTATCCCGAACTTGCTGAAATTGAACATTATAAGCGCTGCCGCAAGAGCGTAGGCTGTCAGAACTGCACCGATGCGCCAGTCCTCCGCGAAAAGAACTCCAAGCACTCCGATAAGGAAAAACACGCTCCCGACAACCTGGATCATGAAGTTCGAGAAAAGGTTTATCAGATTGGAAACATCCCCGTCGATCCTCTCGATTATCTCGCCGGGCAGATGCTCCTTATGAAAGCTCATGTCGAGGTTCATACAATGCCAGGTCAGATCGTTCCTGAGCCGGTTTGTGGCTTTCCATCCGATATTCTGGCTCATATAAGTCGAAAGCAGCCTGAAACACTGCATCAGGAATGCTGCAGCAATATAGATCGCTGCGAACCTGAAAAGTACATTCTTGTCATTCCTGCCTGTAATCTCATCAATAAAATTCCTGATGATCTGCGGGCTGTATATCTGAAGCGCGATATATGAAAAAGAGATAGCCGCAAGGATCGCGAACGGCAGTTTCTGGTCGTTCAGGTATTTACGAACAAGGACAGTCACTTCTTTTATTTTGAACTTTTTATCTTCCATTACCTTTATTTCTCAACTCTGTTATTTTATCCTCGAAGAACTTTATCGGATCTTTACAATCAATATTAAGATGCTCAAGCTGAACCGGATGGCTTTTTCCGCATTCGATAGCTTTATTAAGATTTTCTATAGCGGTCTCAGGCTTGCCTGACAATTCATATACCTGA
>DMTS01000033.1 GCA_003477045.1 Candidatus Delongbacteria bacterium | reverse complement strand
TTCCCCGAGATCATCTTTAAGCGGCGGATTGAAAAGGTCGGTGACTGGCGGCATGGTCGAAAAAATAAATAAAATCTTAAATAGGGAAGAATTATCATGATGTCTATTGCAACCCTCATACTGATGGTGTTTCTCGGATTCAACGGAAAGAACCGTGGAGTAGTAAATTATAAATTCCCCGTTGAGAAGCTTGCTCTAACACTTGGATTTATGCCCAATCTGGGCATGTTCATTAAGGGTAAATTGTTGCCATTCGTGCCTGAAACTCTGGCGACAGTTCTTGGAGTGATTCTCGGACTCGGGATAGTTTTCTTTTTACTTACATATATTTTGGGAAAAATTACTAAGATCCCGGAATACGAATACACGGGCACCGACCGTGCGCTGGGTTTTTTTGTCGGATTGCTTAAGGGGTTTTGCGTGGTCGTGTTACTGGTTATGCTTTATGGGGTATTACATCTCGATACAGTTTCCCCGGAAGGCCTGACAAAACAGGTAAAGAACAATTTCGTTAACGGTAGGGTCAACGAATCGATCGATTATTACAGATCATCCGTTTATACGGTGTATGTAAAAATGAGCGGAGCAAGCGTGGAAGACCTCTATGTTTCAAAGGCTGCGCTTCTCGCAGAAGAAAAAGTGGTCGGATATGTTCCGTGGACCGAAGGTTATGTATATGTTGCTCCGAAACCTGAACCGGAAGAGCCCGAAGATGACAAAAAGAAAGGTAGCGAACTGCCTGACATGAACAGCTTTAAATAAAAAAATAAGGAGTAAAATATGCCCGAAATAATAGATGTATTCGGAAGAGAAGTTCTTGATTCCCGCGGAAATCCAACTATTGAGGTTGAGGTATTTCTTCAGGACGGATCAAAAGGAAAAGCCATTGTACCTTCAGGCGCTTCCACCGGTGAGCATGAAGCCTGCGAGTTAAGGGACGGGGATAAAAAACGCTATATGGGTAAAGGAGTGCTGAACGCCGTTAAAAATGTTAACGAGGTGATAGCTCCCGAAATAATCGGATATTATGCCACCGAGCAGGCTGTGATAGACAAGATGATGATAGAGCTTGACGGAACACAGAACAAGATCAAGCTCGGGGCGAATGCTATCCTCGGCGTGTCAATGGCAGTTGCAAGAGCTGCTGCGGAATCGAGAGGACTTCCGCTATTCCAGTACCTCGGCGGGGTTAATGCCAAAAGAATACCTGTGCCAATGATGAACATTATGAACGGCGGTTCGCATGCTGATAACAATGTTGATCTTCAGGAATTCATGATAATGCCTTACGGGGCCGAGTCCTTCAGGGAGTCTCTAAGAATGGGTGCAGAGATATTCCATACCCTGAAAAGCATATTGAAAAAGAAAGGTATGAGCACTGCGGTCGGAGATGAAGGCGGCTTTGCCCCCAATCTTAGATCTAACGAAGAAGCTCTCGAATATATCATGGAAGCTATAGAGACTGCAGGATATAAACCCGGCGAACAGGTTCTGATAGCTCTTGATCCTGCTGCGAGCGAATTCTTTGACGCAAAAACGAAAAAATATAATCTTGAATCTGAAAAGAAAAAACTGACATCTCTCCAGATGGCTGACTATTATGTAAAGCTCGCGAAGAAATATCCGATCTTCTCAATAGAGGACGGAATGGCAGAAGACGACTGGGAAGGATGGAAGATAATAAGCGACAAGCTTGGTAAGGATATTCAGATAGTCGGCGATGATCTGTTCGTTACAAACATAAGCAGGCTGAAGATGGGATTTGACAAAAAAGTCGCCAACTCCATCCTTATAAAACTTAATCAGATCGGAACCGTAACTGAAACACTCGAATGTATTGAAACGGCATTTAAAGGCGGATATACCGCTGTTATTTCTCACAGATCAGGAGAAACCGAAGATGCTTTTATCGCAGACCTTGCTGTAGCTACTAATGCAGGCCAGATCAAAACGGGATCTCTGTGCAGGACGGACAGGATAGCCAAGTATAATCAGCTTTTAAGGATCGAGGAAGAGCTCGGCGAAGCGTCTGTTTTCGGACTTGACCTGAGAAACAGGAGAATAACCAGGGTAAAAAGCTGAAATTAAATATTTTTGGAAATCCGATGAGGAAAAGAAACTCTTTTGAATTTATACAGCTTGCTGCAGCAGCCCTGATCCTCTGCTCCTGTGTACTCAGTTCGGGCGTGAGAAAACCTGAGACTGTTATTGCACCCGTACCTGAACCCGCAGTAGAAAAAGTCNNTTTAGATCTTCTCGTTTTTTATCAGAATGCGGAACTTGCAAAATCCAAGCTTCTTTTCGATAATCTTCTTGAGTCGCTCGAGTACCTTTACGGAGACAACAAAGTGTCTGACAAGGTAATGCTTGAAAATTTCTGGAAGGAATTCAGCGATCAGAGCGTTAAAGATGCAAGCCTGAATATATTTGATATTTACGAGTCTTTGTATTTCGACGAGGAGCTTTTCTCAAAAGAAAAAGATCCGAACGAACTTGTTATCGAGCAGAAAGGAGAAGTGTATCAGGTTAAGCAGAATAATGCCAATTTCGCTTATGCAGAAGGAAAAACAAGGGAAATATTTGAGAAAGCGGGAAAGAAAGCTTCTGACGAATTTATCAGATCGGTTTACGACAACTATGTTAATTACCTGAGTGATAGAATAGGCATAAAGGAAACATACATCAGATCTCAGAAATACATAAAGTTCATAAAGAAGAAACTTAATGAAAACAGGCTGAATGAGATATATTCCTATATTCCGGCTGTAACGACCTCATTTTATGAGGGTGCGAAGAACGGAAGCATCTGGAGGCTTGAGAACACGAAGCAGTACAGAAGCATCAGGAGCGATATGGGCGCTTCTACCGCTGAAGTTATTAAAAGAATAAAGTCGCTCGGTAAAAAGGGGAACGAGTTTAACATAATTTCCACTATACTTGAAGAGGGCAGATACGGGCTGGAAGCGTCTGAATTGAGGAAAGATATCTATACAGACAATTTCTCGAACTTTATAGCTGCGGTAATAATCTTAAGCAATCCGGACGATCATGACCTTAACGGAATTCAGGCTGATGAGAGCGGAGAAAAAGATTATCTCGCTTCATACGAGAATTATATTAAAGATCCGAAGAAATTTACTTCATCAAAGCCGGCATTGAAAGAAAAGCCGCAGAAATCCGCTTCTTCAAAAAGTTTTATACGAATAAACTATAAAGTAAAAAAAGGTGATAATCTTCAGAAGATAGCCGATCTTTTCAATGTAAGCGTAACTGATCTTAAAGAATGGAATCCGAAAGATACAAAGAAAAAATATATTACGCCGGGAGTTGTCCTCATCATAAAAGGGTACAGTTATCAGTATTATACGGCTAAATCAGGCGACTCGCTGGGAAAAATAGCGAATAAATTCGATATGAACGAAGCTGACCTTAAGAAGATAAACGATCTAACGAAAAACACAATCATAAAGGGCAGGAAATATATAGTTAAGAAAAATTAGGATATTATTTTGCTTAATAAAAAAGAAGGTAACCGATCGGGACTGATCGTACTTATAGATCCCGATAAGATCAAAGTAGAAGATGTTATATCTAAAGTGAACATCTATCAGGAGCAGGGAGCTATAGCTTTCTTCTACGGCAGCAGCCAGCCGGTGAAGAACGATATTCATGCGATCGCAAAAGAGATCAGGGCGTGCGCAAAAATCCCATTGATCCTGTTTCCCGGTTCATCCGAACAGGTCACTCCCTATGCCGACGGCATCCTTTTCATAACGCTCATAAGCGGCAGAAATCCCGACTACCTTATTGAACATCATGTTAAGGCTGCTCCATTTGTTAAAAAAATGGGGCTGAAAGTCCTTCCGACAGCGTATCTTCTTATCGAATGCGGCTACAGGACATCTGTTGAACGAGTCAGCAAGACGCAGCCTCTGCCGTCCTCGAATATACCGAACATCGTAGCTCACGCATTAGCCGGCGAGATGATCGGAATGAGATATGTTTATCTCGAAGCCGGAAGCGGAGCAAAGAACCCGGTTTCACCCGAGATCATCAAAGCCGTGAAAGCTGAAATATCCGTTCCGCTGATAGTCGGCGGCGGTATCAGGACTCCTGAATATGCAAAAACCCTTGTTGAAGCAGGAGCCGATTTCATCGTCGTAGGCAATGTGCTTGAAAAGTCCGATGACAAAGAGATCGTCAGAAAATTTGCAGAGGCTATGAAATGAAGATCGAAGACGACGATTTCTGTTTCGTCTGCGGCGATAAAAACGAATCCGGTATTCATGCGGACTTCACCGTAAATGACGATAACACCGCAACGGCAAAGCTGGTCATCCCGTCAAGATTTCAGGGATGGAAAGGCATAGTTCACGGCGGAATAATTTCAACACTGCTTGATGAAGTGTGCATTTACGCATGCAGAAAAATAACTTTGAAAGGCGTTACTGCGGAAATGAATGTCAAATTCAAGAAATCCGTTCCTACCGGTAAAGATATCACGCTTCAATCGAAGGTGATCGAGATAAAAAGAAAGCTCATTTTTGTTCACGCCGAACTACTCATTGACGGCGAAGTCTATGCATCTGCAGAGACGAAAGTTTTCAATCTTGAATAAAAAATATAATAATTACTTAATTAAAATAAGATTTTATTTTACGAATTATTTGCTTTGCATTGGAACGATATTTTACTTATTATATACCAAAATATGCGGAGACTACCATGGACAGCCTAAACGATCAGAAAAATATTCTTATAGTTGATATCGGCAGTACGACTACGAAAGGGCTTCTGCTTGAAAGGGACGGCGAAAAATATTTCTTTAAGGCCATAGCCGATGCTCCGACCACGGTAGAACGGCCTTTTGAAGATGTGAATATCGGACTTGAAAGGGTCATTCTTGATATCGAGAAAAAATCAGGGCTTAAAATATATGATAACGACAGGAAGATAATAATTCCGTTCCTGGCGACAAGCTCAGCGGGCGGCGGACTTCAGATGCTCGTGTTCGGACTGACCAGATCAGAGACCGGCAAGGCTGCAGAAGCCACGGCTTACGGTGCAGGCGCTATAATTACGGGCTCGTTCACCGTTGACGACGGAGTGCCGGAAATGGAAAAAATGAGGATGATCAGAGAACTTCATCCCGATATGATCCTGATGGCGGGGGGAATTGATGGAGGCGGAGGATGGGGAACTTTAAGACAGGCTGAGATACTTACTTT
>DMTS01000129.1 GCA_003477045.1 Candidatus Delongbacteria bacterium | reverse complement strand
AAGCTGTCGAGGTTGGTGTCGTGAAGCCGTGCCGCGAACATTCCGTAGGCTATGGTCTGAGCGTAAACATCCGCGAAAGCCTTGGGCGTGATGTCGTGGATAAGGATCTCCTTAAAGGCGTTCATCTGATCCTTGAGTGAACTGTTCTCCTGAGTTTCCTCGTCGGAAAGCAGAGCTTTTTCTATGATGTCGGCGAGGAGACGGGCTCTTGCAGCCATGAGTTCCGCAAGCTGTTTAGGGCTTTTTATCGTCTGTTCGAGATGCGTGCAGAAGTATTTGAATAAATATGTGAAACTTTCAAAGCTGTTCGGCAGTGGAACTATCTTGCCGTTCCTGACTTCACCGAGAGTTACTTTCGTGCTGAAAACTCCGTTTGAATAAAAGTGAAAGCTCAGGTAATCGGTAAAAATAAAAGGGTTCTTCGTGCTCTTATAACGGTCGAACTGCTCCTTATTCGCCTTCTTTCCGTCAAGGTCGGGATCACCGATGTCCTTCGCTTCGATAAATCCCACAGGAATATCTTTTCGCGTCAGAATATAATCCGGCGCACCGCATTTCTGCCGCTTGGGCTCGTTCGTCGCCCTTATGCCCGGCTCCATGCTCTCGATAAGCTGCTGAAGGTCGCCTCTGAATGAATGTTCCGTCGCGTTCCCGAGTTTATATCTCGCGCTGATGCTGGAAATGTATTGGTCTAAGGTCATGGTTTCTTTCCCGATATTTTAATATTAAAGAAAGTAAGCTAATGTTTTCGACAAATCAAGCGAAAGTGTAATAAAAAATGCAGTTAATTTTCATTAGTATTTACTTGATGTAACAGCATTAAATGGGTATATTATTCAAAAAAAGGAGAGAAGTTATGAAGAATTTTTCTTTAAAATCGTTTATCGCTGCAATATTGATTTGCGGTTCAATACTTAACTTATCTGCTGAGACAACCCTCCAGACAGTTGACTTCGAAACTGCCAACAGCGGATATACTGTTCTTTACGGACAGACTACATCTCCGGATGATTGGTGGGAAAGAGCTGCTCCTGCCCAGATTGCCCCGATGGATCCCTTTTCAGGATATCAGGGAAGTTACTTTTTCTATGCCGAAGATACTGATAACGGTAGAACTGCTGACGATCCATGCTATGTAACTTTGAATCAGATAAATGTTGCCGGCTACACGAATATTAAGATAAAGCTTCTCGTAGCGGGGAAAAACAATATAGGCTCATCACTCGAGCTTGAAGAGTATCTGAGAATTCAGTATTCGGTTGACGGCGGAGCTTTTACGACTTTTATGCAGTATATGACACCCGCATTGAACGCTATATATTATTCGGAAGATACGGATCTCAACGGATCAGGGAACGGAACGGCTTTAAGCCCTGCATTCGCGGAATTCACCTATAACATTCCGGTCACGGGATCAACACTGCAGATCAGATTCATGGGTAATGTTGATCAGGGTAATGAAGAGTACGCTTTCGATTATGTCAGAATACTTGGTACCGAACAGGTACTTCCGCCCGGAACTCCAGAGAATATTACAATTGTTTATTCGTCGTCACTGCCTGAATTCACATGGTCAGCGGCTGCAAATGCAACTTCGTATAAAATCTATTCGGCTCCCGATCCTTACGCGGTCTTCCCGGCAGGATGGACGCTTGAAGCATCAGGAATTACTGCGACAAGCTGGACTGACACCAATGCTTCAGCTTCGGCAAAGAAGTTTTATGTCGTAGTTGCTGTGAACTAGTAATTGATTTCTGTTATTGAAGCCCGAAAATTTCGGGCTTTTTTTATTGCTTTGTTCACGCTTTTCAGGTAATTTACAGACAATAAAATACGGAGAGTCTTTATGAAAAAATTATTCCTGGCCGCAACATTGTTGCTCGGTCTGATCAATTTAGCCCTTGCCGTAAATCTGACGGTATCGGGCATTACGAATCCAAGTGCAGCTAACGGTAAATACATTCCGTGCACGTCACCAGCCACGATCAACGGCAAAAATGTATGGGTAAGGGAAACGGGCGGATATTATATCTACAACGACATTTATCAGTCTGCAAATCCTGACCAGCCATACTGGAACATTGATGTGGATCTTGAAGATCAGAACGCAAATGATGTATTATTTTTTTGTAATGACAATTTTTCTGCAGCATCTCCGATAAGCGTAACATCATGGGGCGCAGGATTCAATCCTATCTCACCGACAGGTACTCCGGTCGTTGTTGAAGAGACTGCTACTCCGGTGCCTGAAATTAAAATTTCAGGGAACAGCAATGAGATAACTGACGGGAGCACTTTTACCTCATTCACAACCCACACTGCCTTCGGTTCAGTTAATGTAACTTCGGGAACAATGGCGAGAACATACACGATCGCGAACCTCGGAGCAGGCACTCTGACAATATCGGGCGTTAGTGTCACCGGCGCAAATTCAGGAGATTTCACGCTCACAACAGCACCCGCATCGTCTGTTGCTTCATCAGGCTCGACAACATTTGTAATAACTTTCAATCCCTCTGCAACCGGCAGCCGTAACGCGACTATAACAGTTTCAAATAACGACAGCGATGAAGGTACTTACGATTTTTCTATAAACGGATACGGATATTCTCCTGCGGATATTCAGGTGGCAGGAATAACAAATCCTTCAGCAGCCAATACTACTTATATTCACCAGGGTGTAATGAATAACTTCGAATACTGGAAAAGCGCTAACGGGTATTATGTTTACTCTGACGGCTTCAACTGGCTGATAGACAATGATACTGTAAGCTCTACGGTATTTTTCTTCTCTTCAACATTACCTTACTCGGTACTTGATGTCGTTTCATGGACTCTTGAAGGGGCAGCGACAGGTACGCCAGTCGTTTCAGCCGCAGTTCTCGTTCCCAATATAAATCTTAAAGCTGGCGCAGTTGATATAGCTTTTGGAAGCACTTATGTTTCTTTCTCAAATTACACAAAATTCGGCTCAGCAAATATCAGTTCAGGAACAGCCGTCAGAACATATACCATTGAAAACACAGGCGGAGTGTCATTAACGGTTTCAGGAGTATCTTTTACCGGCACAAATGCGGCAGATTTTTATGTCTCTGCGGCTCCGGCTGCCTCTGTAGCGGCATACGGGTCAACTACTTTTACAGTTACCTTTGATCCGACTACACCAGGCGTAAAAAACGCGACAGTTTCGGTTGCAAGCAACGATGCTGATGAGAGCCCATATACTTTCGCCGTATCGGGAGACGCATTTACTCCTATAAACTTACTTGTTTCAGGTATAACAGGCACATACAGCACCGCTAACGGAACTTACATCCATCAGGGCGTAATAAACGAATATCAGTACTGGAAACATGCTACGCTTAATTATTATGTTTATAACAAAATATTCGAAAACAGCAACTATTGGAACATAGACACAGATACAAATGACGCAACCCAGCTGTTCTATTCCGCAGGCAATAACGATAATTATACTCCGACAGCTGTACCTTCATGGACGGCAAAGGACGGAGCAGGTACAGCTACAGTAGTTTATGCGACACCTAATGCACCATCAAATCCCGCTGTTGCATATACGAGCGGTCAGGCTGCTGTCAGCTGGACTTCCGCAGCAGGCGCAACATCATATAAAATATATTCATCGACAGATCCTTATGCTGCTTTCCCTTCGGGCTGGACACTTGAAACAACGGTTACTGAGCTGATATGGACGGACACGAATGCTTCAGCATCGG
>DMTS01000025.1 GCA_003477045.1 Candidatus Delongbacteria bacterium | reverse complement strand
GCTTATCTCTAATTAGAATAAATAACATACGGATACAGGTTCAAATTCTGAGCCTGTATCTTCGTGTCTTCGACGGTGAATTCAATAATAAATGCAGGGAAATTATAATGAAAACTACAATAAAACCAATTTTAATGATCTCTTTCCTCATTGTTTCAGGAATATTATTATCGGTTATTGGATTTAACCCTAGACAGATTGTTTCTTCACTTGTTTTTTTGATCATTCTGTGCGGCACTCTTTTTTACTGGAAATTCCGCCTTGCATTCGCTTTTCTTGGCATAGCAGTATTGCTTGTAACCAAACTGCTCGATATTCCTAATTTGATTGAATTTGCACACCTTGATGTTATCTTGTTTTTGGTAGGAATGATGACGATCATCGGATTTTTGGAAGAAATGCATTTTTTTGAGTATCTTGTCGCAAAGGTCGTGGATGCTGTAGGTGAGCGGCCTTATTTATTAGTGTCCATTCTGATGGTATTGTCAGCTCTTTCGGCAGCATTGATAGATGAAGTAACATCGATTTTATTTATGATGTCCGCTATGTTTCACATTACAAAACGCTATAATGTTAATCCGATACCTTTTTTACTCATGATAGTTTTTGCAACCAACATCGGAAGCAGCGCGACCGCAGTCGGGAATCCGATCGGAGTTATGATAGCTATTCGTGCAAATCTTACTTTTTTAGATTTCTTAAGATGGGCAGCTCCAATTTCGTTATTGTGTCTATGCATAACAATACCATTATGCTTCTTATTTTTTAGAGTACCTATGAATCAGTTAAAAACGGAAATGAAAAAAGAAGGGAACGAACCGCATGAGCTAAGGCATGTACATTATACTAAAGCAGGTATCCGGAGGAGCTGGATACTTTTTTCCTGCACGATTATTGGTCTGATACTTCATTCTAATATTGAAAAAATGCTTGATCTCGAAAAAAATACTCTTTTAATCGGTACAGCTTTATTTTTCGGTGCAATTTCACTTTTTTTAAAAGGTGCCCGGGCACAGGAATTTTTTATGCGCCGTGTCGACTGGTGGACACTTACTTTCTTTATGGCCCTGTTCGCCTCTGTAGGAACTTTGAAATTTGTGGGAGTTACCGAGCAAATTGCGAACGGTATGATCCATATTTCAAACGGCGGTTCATTATTATTATTGAATATATTTACCGCTGCCATTTGTCTTTTAACGGCTTTTATGGACAATGTACTGGCAGTGGCAGCTTTTATCCCGATAATTTCAGAAATAGAAAAAATAGGCATCTATATCTTCCCTTTCTGGTGGGCAATGCTTTTTGGCGGTGCTTTGTTCGGGAATGCAACAGTAATAGGGAGTACTGCGAACATTATTGCTATGGGAATGTATGAGAAAGAAACCGGTGAACATATCAAATTCTTCGACTGGCTGAAACCGGGAATGGCTGTTTCTGTTGTAACTATAACAATTGCCATTGCGATGCTGCTTGCCCAGTATCATTTGATGCCCGGCGCGCCTTTAGAATTTTAAATTTATTTTCTCAATATACCTTCGCTTTCTATCTGTCTGAATGTGTCTTTCAGAAAGGCCATGTATATCTCTTCGATCTTTCTGAATTCAGGATGGAAAGGATAAACGAATATCAGCAATACCTGCGACCAGTTCTTAAGAGTCGCTTTTCTTTCATAGCTGCCAACAAGCCTGTTTGACGAGTCGAGTACATCTGTTTTAACTGTATATTCCTGTGAGTAAGGCACAGGGATGACAGTTAGTGAAATTGTTGAGAAAAGATAGCCCAGAAAATAGTTCGTGAACTTCTTTTTGGCTTCGATCCTCATTTTTATAGTATAATCATGAGTCTTCATGAGAGAATCTCTTTCAGCTCTTTTTACGGGATTATTCACATCAGAAGATTCTTCAACATAGGTTGCATATTTACCCAGATTGCTGAATTCTCTCTGAGCTTCAAGAAAAATATCATCAAATCCGTTCAGGCGTTGATATTTGTTTTCGAGCTTGGGGATCGCATCCAGACCGACCATTTGTCTTACATGGCTGAATACGAAGAATACAGATACTTTTTCCGTATTGGGGTTTCTTTTTACTTCGCCTTTATAAGCCATTCCCAGATCGGATTTGGATGATGCGCAGCCGACTATAAAAGTTATGATCATAAATAATAAAGCGGATGTAATAATTTTATCTTTCATTTTTAACCTCCTGATGTATAAGGGTAATATACAAAAGGTTTAGTTTTAAACAATAGATTTTATTCTTTTATAGATTGATAATCAGTCCGGAAATTCTTAAATATAGCTTTCAGGGAGGTCACACAAATTGCCTGATAGAAAATACAGGTCAAATATACCCAAAGCGTACGCTTATGATTTCCTTAAGAACTTCATGCTGTTCTCAGGCGTACTCGTACCTTTTTTCACCGTATGGGGCGGCATTACTTTTTCGCAGATAATGATCCTCCAGGCTGTTTTTACAACATCAATGTTCCTTTTTGAGATCCCGACCGGAGTGATCGCGGACAGATTCGGCAGAAAAACCAGTCTGATACTTTCAAGTTTTGTCACAACCGCCGCAATTCTTGTTTACAGTTCATATCCTTCATTCTGGGTGTTCGTATGCGGTGAAATCCTCTGGGCTGTCGGCGTAACATTAGCTTCGGGAGCGGACACTGCGCTTGTTTATGATTCGCTGATCCAGACCGGCGAAGAAACGGGTTCAAAAAGCATACTCAACAGGGTCGAAAGCATCGGACTTTTTGCAATGGTAATAGCTACACCTCTCGGAAGTTTAACTGCCAAGTATATCGGGCTTGACTGGGCGATGATACTCTCCGCGATACCAATATTTCTCTCCGCAGCGGTAGGTTTAACTTTCAACGAACCTCCGACTCAGAAAAAGAGTGAAGAAAAGAATTATTTCAAAATCCTCAAAACCGGGCTTAAATATTTCAGAAATCATAAAATACTCAGGCTGCTCACGATAGATTATGTTGCGATCATGATGCTCTCATTCTTCATGATATGGGTATATCAGGTCGTGCTCAAAAGCCTGAATTTTCCGATAGAGTATTACGGCTTCGTCCACGCTGCGATAGTTGTAGCGGAGATAATCGTGCTGAACAGCGTCATAAAATTCGAGAATGTCGTCAAAAGCAAGAAAAAATATATACTTTACGCATCGATCCTTGTCGGAATATGCTATCTCGTACTTTCATTCTCCACTCTGATAGCTCTTTCAATAGCCTGTATCGTACTCATCGGCGGATTCGGA
>DMTS01000006.1:227-2823 GCA_003477045.1 Candidatus Delongbacteria bacterium | reverse complement strand
GCTTCCGGTGAGTTCATCTACCGCGACGATCTTATTTCCTTCGATCTTCATTGTGCCGACGGTATAAAAGCCCGCTGTGGTGAAATAGTGCGCGACGATCTCTTTCTTTGTCTTATCCCAGTAGATGATTGTTTCGCCGCCGTATTCGCCTTCATTGACGGAATGTACGCTCCTGACTCCCTGCCCGTTCAGGATGGTTTCCCATTGCGATATGTCTGTGTCTGTGTTGCCGCTGAATTTGCCAGTGTATGTTTTTCCCGTAAAAGGTTCAAAAAACTTAAGCTCTTCTATTAATTTCGCCATGCCGGTCTCCCTGCTTTTTATTTATTGAATATACAAAACTTTAGGGAATAAAAAAAGACCTCATTTCTGAGGCCTTTTTCGTTGAGGAGTGAGTGAGAGTTTTCAGGTATAATTACAGAATTTAAGTATTGCAGTAGAGAATAAAATTCATTAAATTGAGATCATGAAGATTAGGGACATGATAAAGTTAATTGAGTCGGATGGATGGTATCTTGTTGCTACGAAAGGAAGTCACAGGCAATATAAACATTTAACCAAAAACGGACGGGTTACAATTGCAGGACATCCCGGAGACGATTTAGCTATAGGCACAATCAACAGCATCTTAAAACAGGCAAAATTAAAGGAGGATAAATAGAATGCATAGATTTTTAATAATTATCGAAAAGGCTGAAAATAATTATTCCGCATACTCACCTGATCTTGAAGGATGTATCGCTACCGGTAAAACTCGCGAAAAAGCTGAAGAAAATATGTATGAAGCCATAAAAATGCACCTTCATGGAATGCAGGAAGACGGTCTGGAAATCCCAAAATCCACTTCTTATGCTGAATATGTAGCAGTCAACTAATAATCCTTATCTATAAAATTTGTCAATAAAAAAGACCTCATTTCTGAGGCCTTTTTCATTAGTTTACGGTTTTCTATTCCGGCAGATTATCCAAATTCAGCTCATAATACACTCTGCACCCTATGTATTTGTAGCCCATGAGCTTGCTTATCCTTTTAGAACCGTAATTATCGGGTGATGTTTCGGTGATGATCTCTCTTATTTTGCCTTTAAAATCCTTGTCTATCCTTAAAAAGTTCGCAGCTTTCAGCCACTTCGATATCCCGCAGTTCCTGTATTCCTTGTATGTGCCGGTCATGTACTGATACGGATATTTAGGATCATTTTTGTTTATTACGATGTTGGTCATGCCGATGATCTTATTTTCTTTATTGAAAGCGAGATAAGTGTACGATACGATATTTTTCCTGCTGACATCCTCCTGCTTCTTTTTAAGTTCGTCGGCATTGAATGAGCATGAAAAGTAATGGGGTTTGGGCATTTCTTTCATCAGCTTGTCGAAAAGTTCCGCATATCCTTTTATATGTTCGTCCGGGATCTTATCGAAAAATTCTATTCTGATATCCTCATTTTTAACGGGAGATTCCTTCATCCACTTTTTAATGAGATCTTTATTAACGTCCTTAGGATTCAAAGCCATCTGGATAGTGTGCTCTCCTATCCTGCCTTTAAGCTCCTCTCCCAGCCTTGAAAAAGTGCTGTTATCGGTCAAAAAAAGTATTTTACCGTCGCTTTCCTTATAATATTTTCTTATCTGCTTCGAAATAAGCGGAACAATATTTTTAATATCATCCGTATGAAGAGAATTATAGAAAACCTGAAGATATCTGTCCCTATAAGTCTGAGTCTGCCTTCTCATGCTTATGTAGCCGTAAAATTCATCATTCTTTTTTACTATCGAAGTCGATACCAGCTCTTTGTCCTGTTTATACCAGTCTGAAAATTTACTTTTCAGATCATCCGCGTCGAGGAAAGGGGTCTTCTGCCCCGGCGGCTCGTTCAGCTGAATACGCATGTCAAAATACTGCTTCCAGAATTCAGCCGGCATTTTCTTTACATCCTTTTTATTTATTTCGATCATGCTGAACTTTTTCATTCCGGTCTCCCTTGTTTATTTACTGTAATATCTGTTTTTTCTGTTCTTTTTACTATTAAAAAAGGGACTTTTTACGGTCCCTTTCGTTGAGGAGTGAGAGTGAGTGGAGTTCTTTAGAATCCGTAGTGGCTTCTTATTCTATTCATGTTCTGTCTGAAGTTGAAAGCTATATTTATTTTTGCTATCGCTTTTTCATCTTCTTTCGTTATCTGTGTGTTTTTATTGTTTGTCATTNNTAATGTCATCAAACGAATGTCCGACAAAATGACGATTTAGGGGTATGAAATGTTAAAATAACTTCGTCAGGGATTTAATAAAACTAATTTAAATATTGAATTAAATGGGTTTTTACCTTAAATTGAGTTTTTTAAGTATTATTGGAGTTGGAATGAAATATTTTGTGCTTATGATCTTTTTGTGTGCGTTCGCTGTATATCCTGATACAGTTCCAAAACAATACCAGTGCAATAAAACATCAGAAATAATGAAAATGGACGGCAAAGCCGATGAGGCATCCTGGGCGGCTGCGGCATGGACAGATCATTTTGTCGATATCGAGGGTAATACCAAACCTCTGCCCTATTTCAAAACGCGCGTTAAAATGCTCTGGGACGACAAGTACATG
>DMTS01000006.1:0-142 GCA_003477045.1 Candidatus Delongbacteria bacterium | reverse complement strand
TTAAAGGAACTATAAATGATCCTTCTGATGTTGATGAAGGCTGGAATATCGAGATAGCTATACCGTGGTCAGTGCTTGAAGAATGCGCTAAACATAACGGACCTCCGAATGAGGGAGAAGAATGGAAAGTGAATTTCTCGAG
>DMTS01000022.1 GCA_003477045.1 Candidatus Delongbacteria bacterium | reverse complement strand
ACAAAGGATTAAAATATGAAAAAGAAATATTTAACAACTCCGATCTATTATGTGAACGGAAAACCTCATCTGGGTCACGCATATACAACTATTCTGTGCGATTCCATCACAAGATACTATAAGTTATTCGGATATGACGCGGTAATGATCACAGGCGTGGATGAACACGGTCAGAAAGTTTATGAAACAGCCGTTGAAAAGAATATGGATCCGCAGGCATACTGCGACAGCCTGATACCTGCTTTCACCGACCTGTTCAAAAAATGCGATATCAATTATGACATATTCTTCAGAACGACATCGGCAAGCCACAAAAAGAAGGTGCAGAGCATGCTTCAGCAGCTTTTCGACAAAGGCGATATCTATAAAGACCATTATGAAGGAAATTACTGCACTCCATGCGAAACTTTCTTTACGGAAAAAGATCTTACTGACGGTAAATGTCCCCAGTGCGGAAGAGAGACCGTAATGATCAAGGAAGAGAATTATTTTTTCAATATGGCTAAGTATGCCGAAGAGTATGAGAATTTCTTAAAGGAACATGATGATTTCATTTACCCGAAATTCAGAAAGAACGAGGTTCTGGGGATACTTAAAGGCGGCTTAAGACCGTTGTGTATATCGAGGAAGAAGGAAAAAATGCCCTGGGGTATAGAAATTCCTTTCGATAAGGATTTCGTAACTTATGTTTGGTTTGACGCACTGACGAATTATATAAACGGCATAGGTTATCTTGAAGATGAAGAGAAGTTTAACCAATACTGGCCGACCACAACTCATTTTATGGCTAAAGATATATTGTTGCACCATACTATATACTGGCCTACAATGTTACTTGGTCTTGGGTTACCGCTTCCGAAAGATTTTCTGATCCACGGATGGTGGATGGGAGAAGGCGGTAAAAAAATGAGTAAGTCGCTGGGCAATGTTATAGACCCGATCGAGCTTATAGATAAATACGGCTCTTCATCATTCAGGTTCTTTGTATTGAGAGATATGTCTCTGGGTCACGACGGAATATTTTCGATGGATTCATTCCTGAAAAGGCACAATGTGGAGCTTGCGAATGATTTCGGCAACCTTCTAAACCGTGCGAGCCACATGATAGACAGGAACTTTGAAGGAAAAGTGCCTGCGCCTTCAAAGAAGACGGAATTCTGCGATCCGTTCATTAACGAATTTAAAGCGCTTCTTTCAGGGATCGAGCCGCTGATATATGATTTCGAGCTTAATAAGGCTCTTGACGACATCATGAAGATGATCAGAAATACGAATAAATATCTTGAAGATGCGGCACCGTGGCAGCTTCTGAAGACTGACAAGGAATTATGCGGCGCGGTTCTATACAACGCGCTTGAAGCTGTAAGGCTGACAAGCGTTCTGCTTTCTCCGGTAATTCCGAAGAAATTCGAAGAGCTAAAAGATATTTTCAAAGGCGACATAGATATGACGCTCGAATTCGGAAGGCTCAAACCTGGTAAAGAGATCAATAAAGCGGTATCGCTTTTTCCAAAGATAGAGATCGAAGCTAAAGCAGAGAATAAAGCTGAAAGCAAAGCTCCTTCGGCGGAAACAGGGATCGATATAGCTGATTTCGCAAAAGTCGAGATCAAGACAGGAAAGATAATTACATGCGAGAATGTGGAAGGCAGCGACAAACTTTTAAAGCTGAAGATCGATCTGGGCGGCGGGGATTTCAGGCAGATAATTTCGGGTATCGCTAAATTCTACAAGCCTGAAGAAACTCTCGGGAAGCATGTGCTTGTCGCTTCCAATCTTAAGCCGGCCACACTGATGGGCGTCGAGAGCCAGGGTATGCTTCTTTCTGTCAAAGCTGGAAAAGACTTAAAGATAGTTGAAATAAATGAAGCTTTACCTTTGGGCAAGAAGCTGAATTAAATGGTCACATCAAAAACAAACAATAAGAAAACGGGAAATATGGGCGAGGATATTGCCGCCCAGTTTCTCGAAGATAAAGGGTTCAGGATCATACAGCGGAATTTTCGATATTCTACTTTCGGCGAGATCGATATTATAGCAAAACAGAATGAATATCTGGTTTTCATTGAGGTCAAGACTTACAAGACCGAAGAATTCGGCGAGCCTTTACTTCTGGTCAACCGGAAGAAGCAGGAAAAGATCCGTAAGCTTGCGCAGATATTCATGCTGCAGAAGAAGATCACGGATACTGACTGCAGGTTCGATGTTATAGGTATCAAGATCGGAAAAGGCGATTCAGGGAATCGTATAAATCATATTGATAATGCGTTCTGAAGATAATATTCAGGCAGTAAGCGTTCCGCCTTGCAAAAAGTGCTGATTTGGAGTGAATTAAGGATTTTCATACTTTCTTTTGCTTGTCCGAAAAGAAAGTAACAAAGAAAAAGACAGCCTAAAATGTCCAGTTCAGAGCTGCCTGTCATTTTGATTTGGAGAAAGTCAGGCCTGCCTTTCCGCATGATGATTTGAACAGCGTTCTATAATTCCGCTATTCTCTGAACTGATTTTAGGCGGTGAAGATTAAAAGATAGAAGATAAATAAAACAGCTTATTGTAGCTGAACGTAAAGTGATTTCAGATTAAGGCGTGAGTGTTTTTTGTCGTTAAGAAAAGGCATCGTTCCGTCCTTGTGGAACATATGAATTTTTAGACAAAAATACCGTTAGCCCTGAAATCAGCTTTTGGGCAGCGGTATAAGCTGTTTTTGCATAGGATTCAACATTTGATATTTTTGAAATAAATAAAAAAGTACTAACTTTTTTGTTTTTTATTTGTCATAATTATCAGAGAGAACAAAAAACTCTCGGAGAGGAAAATGGAAAAATTAAGATACTGCACATACATTGAAACGCTGAAAAAGATCGCCGGAGAACATGTTCTGTTCGGAGATTCAGACAAATCCCAGATTATCTCTGAAAGGTATAAAAGGATAACAGAGCTTTTAGTAAGTAAAAATTACATCAAAGAGGATCTGTTCGAGCCGGTTGAAGAACCTGATGCCGAAGAGATCTATAACAGACTTTCGTTACTGGCTGCATATCTAAAAGGAAATCCGCAAATATAAAATGATAGTTGCACATCTTCATATTATTAGAGAAGTAAAAAAAGGTAATGAAAAATTTCATTCGAGGCTGATGGAATTGTATAATCCGATGCTGTATAAGCTTGCAGGATTCTATCTGAATACTTCGTATAATAAATATGCCGATATCGAGGACGCGGTTCAGGAAGTGTGGATAAAGGTATTCAAATATATTAACATACTTGATGATATTTCAAAATTTCCGAACTGGCTTTCGAAAATAATGAAAAATCAGTGCCTGAACATGCAGAAAAGAAATGTGGAATTTATTAAAAGGCATATAATGGTCGATCTTGAAGATAGGCACGACCTGATCGAAAAGATCGAAGACGGAGAATTAAATCAGCTTGACATAACAGACCGCGAGGCGATGATGAGCGTTCTGAATGAACTTCCGGAGGTTTATTCGAACATCCTGAAAATGTTCTATTTCAACAATTTCAGGATCAAAGATATCGCAACGGCACTGGGCATAACCGAATCGCTTGTCAAATGGAGACTCGTCAAAGCGAGGGATATGCTGAAGAGAAAAGTAAAAATAAAAATAAAGAATTGAAAGGAGGCAACA
>DMTS01000216.1 GCA_003477045.1 Candidatus Delongbacteria bacterium | reverse complement strand
TAAAAAAGGAGTAGGTATGAAAAAGCTGATAATGTTGGCCGGGATCGCTGCAATGAGCATGCTATCAGGCGCCGACATTTATGTAACCGACACCGGCACGGGGACCGGCACAACGACATGGACGAGTAATAATGTTTATCATCTGCAGAATTTCGTGTTCGTAAATCCCGGTGATACTTTAACGATTGAGCCAGGTACAATCATAAAGGGAAAATACGGGACGGGAGTTGATGCAAGCGCTCTTATCGTCAGCAGGGGAGCTTACGGGATTTTCGAAGGAACACCGACACAACCGATCATTTTCACTGCTGAAATTGACGATTTCAGTGCACCTCTCGCAACAAGAGCTTTGTGGGGCGGAGTAATTATTCTCGGGTCAGGTGAGCTTAACTCAACTGCAAAAGAAGCATTCATCGAAGGTATTCCTGAAACTGAACCGAGAGGAGAATACGGCGGCGGATTAACTCCGAACAACACGGAGGATTCAGGGATTTACAGATACATTTCTATCCGTCATGGCGGAACAGAAATAGGTGCCGCAAACGAGATCAACGGGTTTACAATGGGAGCTATCGGTTCAGGCACAACTGTTGATCATATTGAAGTCGTTTACAACAAAGATGACGGATTCGAGTGGTTCGGCGGAACTGTAAACTGTTCTAATCTCGTAGCGGCGTTCTGCGGAGACGACTGTTTTGATTATGACGTAGGATTTAGAGGAAAAGGACAATTTTGGTTTGCTGTTCAGGATGCGACTATTGGAGATCAAAGCGGTGAACACGACGGCGGAACAACACCTGAGGATGGACTTCCTTTTGCAATACCTTCGATCTACAATGTAACTTATATCGGATCGGGAACAGCCAGCGCAAACACTGCGAATAGAACATTCAACATTAGAGACAACGCAGGCGGTCACTACAAAAACGGTATTTTCACGGATTTTCCAAGAACCGGTATTGCAGTTGAAGACCTTGCAAGCGGAGAGGACAGCAGAGCAAGACTTGAAGCAGGACAGCTGACATTTACTAACAACATGTGGTACGGATATCAATTTAACACAAAAGAAAATATAACTAATTCCAAGACTTATATTTATCCTTTGTTTGATGTTACCGGCAATAAAAATCTGATTTCAAATCCTCAGCTGACAAGCGTAAGCAGAACAACTGACGGCGGTCTTGATCCAAGACCTCAATCAGCAGTAGCCACAACGGAATATTTCAGCGTTACGCCTGACGGATTTTTTCAAACGGCGAATTATATCGGTGCATTTGATCCGAATGCCGCTCTCTGGACAGACGGATGGACTTATTTAAGCCAGTTCGGTTATACCCCAATGGGTGCACCTTATGTGACGATTTCAGAAAGCGGTTCTACAGTAACTTTATCCTGGAACGCTGTATCAGGCTCAACATCTTATGATGTATATTCTGCTGACGAGCCTTACGGAAGTTACACGCTTCTGACTAATGTAACAGGAACTTCGTACGCAACTTCAGCAACAAACGCAAAGAAGTTCTATTATGTTAAGGCGAAAAACTAACAGTAATTAAACTCGGAGGATTATGACGAAACCTAAACAGATTCAAAAATAACTGAAGTAATGAAGAAGTAAAAAAAGAGAATGCCAAACTCGTGAATTACGCTAATTCTTCAGATCAAGGGTCAAAAAGACCCTTTTTTTATTTATAAAAATATTCTAATTACAATACAGTATCAGCTGTAATCTAAAAATTGAACTTTATCTTTGAATTTATTATTCATGAAATCTCTCAGGTCGGGATGATTTGCAAGGATCGGATCACCTTGCAAAAGCTCGAAAGCGTCGGTACGGGCTTCGTTTAAAAGTTCCCTGTCATAGATCAGGTGAGCAAGTTTTAGATCGGGCATTCCGCTCTGTTTCTCTCCGAAGAATTCGCCGGGACCTCTGAGTTCAAAATCAGCTTCGCTAATTTTAAATCCGTCGTTCGTGGTTTCCATGACTTTGACGCGTTCAATTGTTTCGTCATTACCCACTTCGCCCAAATGAAGTATGCAGTAGGACTGATAGGTGCCTCTGCCGACGCGCCCTCTGAGCTGATGAAGCTGCGAAAGCCCGAACCTTTCGGAATGCATAACGAGCATGACCGAGGCGTTGGGATTATCGACCCCGACCTCGATGACGGTCGTGCTGATCAGCATCTTTATCTCGCCGGCTTTGAATCTGTTCATTACATCGTCTTTCTCTTCGCCTTTCATCTTGCCTGTAAGCAGCGACATTTCAATTCCTTTGAATATGCCCGAACTGAGTTCTTCAAAACCCGCATTGGAAGCCTGAAGGTCCGATTTAGCGCTTTTTTCAATAAGCGGATAGACGATATATGCCTGCCTGCCGTTCTGAATTTCCGTTTTGATGAAATCGTATATTTTAGGCATATCGGCATCATTTCTGACTGCGGTTCTGATGATCTTTCTTCCTTTCGGCAGCGAATCTATGATCGATATATCAAGATCGCCGTAAAGCGAAAGGGAAAGGGTGCGGGGGATAGGTGTGGCTGACATTACGAGGATGTTTGGTGTTTCGCCCGCTTTTTTGACCAGTTCGCCCCTTTGAAGCACGCCGAAGCGGTGCTGTTCATCTATTATTACAAGTCCGAGTTTCTTAAAATTGACGCCTTCCTGAATTATGGCGTGCGTTCCTATCACGATCTGAGCTCTGCCGTCAGCCACATAGGACAGTCTGTCTTCTCTGACAGACTTCTTCATGCTTCCGGTCAGAAGAATGATCTCGACATCAAGTCCTTCGCACATTGACCTGAACACTTTATAATGCTGCTCCGCCAATATCTCAGTCGGAGCCATCACCGCGGTCTGAAACCCGTTCCCGACCATCATCAGCATGGCGAGAAGCGCGACAACGGTCTTTCCGCTCCCGACATCACCCTGGAGCATCCTGTTCATGAGCTTGTCGCTTTTCAGGTCGTCATAGATCTCACGGACTACCTTTTTCTGCGCTTCGGTAAGATCGAAAGGCAGATTTTCGTAAACCTTCTTCATCAGATCGCCCGATCCTTCGATCCTGCAGCTTTTGGGAAGCGCTTTCATGTTCATCCTGCGCTTACAGAGAATGAGCTGGAGATGAAAGAACTCCTCGTATTTCATACGCTTCAGCGCCAGCTGACGCTGAGCCTCGTTCGCAGGAGAATGCATCTCGTTTAATGCGGTGTTAAGATCGAAAAAATTTCTTTTCTGCCTGATCGAGAAGGGGAGATCATCACGGATCTGATCGCCGAACTGTTCAAGCGCGTTATGAATAACCTTTCTGAAAGTTCTGCTGTCGATATTTTTCGCCGTCAGAGCAGCTGTGAGAGGGTAGAGGGAGATGATCTTTCCGGTGTTTTTCAGATTTTCGGCATCATCCAGCCTTTCAATAACGGGATGATCTATTTTCCAGCCGCTGAAATATTTAGGTACGCCTGATATTATATATTCTTCGCCTTCGGTCAATATTTTTGAAACATATTCGCCACCCTGGAACCAGATGCAGGTCAGTATTCCCGTGCCGTCCGAAAAAGCTGCGTTTAGCCGCGTCGGACCGTTCTTTACGGGAAACACCTTTGTCTTGAACAGTTTAGCGATAAAAGTCATTTCCGGCGCATTCATCAGGATGTTTCCGATTGGCTGAATAGTCTTTCTGTCAATATATCTTCGCGGGAAATAATAGAACAGATCCTCAACGGTAAAAATATCAACCGCGTTCAGCGCTTTCTGCCTTAC
>DMTS01000114.1 GCA_003477045.1 Candidatus Delongbacteria bacterium | reverse complement strand
TTCAGCCTGCTGGGAGTGATATCCTGAGCGAGCATTGATTTTGACAGGTCAACGGCAACGACGATGTCAATTCCCTGTCTTTTCAATTTTACCAGTTTTGAACCGATCTGGGGACCGGCAAGTGCAAAAATTATCAGCGCGAGAATTAATGTCTGAATGATCCTTTTGATGATAATTTTTCTTTTTGACAGAGATGCTATCAGTTTTGAATGAAGACCTGCATTCAGAAATAATTTATTAAGAGATACCCTTTTCTTATAAGAGAGGATCATAAGAATTATCGTCAGGGCTATGAGCCACATCAGATTGAAGTATTCGGGCTTAAAGTATTTTATTCTTTCCATATCACCATAGCTTGTTTATTTTTTTGTTTTCTACTTAATCCATTCTGTTTTGTTCTCTTAAAACTGCACAAATATAAAAATTTTATCTGAAATTTCAAATTCAAATAATTATTTTTTTAATATTGATTTAATCAGTGCAAACAGTTATATTAATTTGCAGGAAACTAAAAAAACAGGAGGATTATGATGAATACGAAGTTGAAAGGACTGTTCGTTCTTATCCTTGTTTGTGCGCTGATACCTTTGTTTGAAAGCAATTGTTTCGCACAAACTCGCGGAAGAGCAGAGCAAAAATCTGATACCGGTGTTGCCGACGAGGGAACTGCGGTGGTTAATGATGAAGTTGATTTTGAAGAAGAAGACGAGCCTTTAAGCGAACCTGAAACTCCCGTTGTGAAGTCTCAGAAAGCAAAATCTTCGGAAAAAGCAGTGAAATCCAAAACCGCAGCTAAAAAAGAACCATCCAGCAAAGAATCCTTGCTGGAAAGAGAAACAAAAAGGCATGAAAATCAGATGAAGCAGATAAAGCTGATGAGAAAAAAGGCCAATGAACAGCTGAAAAAAGCTGAAGAGATGGAGTCTAATGAGCTTAAGAAACATGATGAGGCTGTTGAAGAAATTAAAGAAAGCTAATCTCATCAGGTTAAAATGTTTTTTAAAGAAAGAAGCTTCGGCTTCTTTTTTTATTTAAAAAAACCGCTTGAAATTTTGCCATAATAAAGTTAAACTTGTATTGTCGGAATGGTCACGCTGTTCAGGATCATTTCGTTAAAAAAAAATATCGGAGACCGGCGGATGGGCAAAAAGATACTGATAATAGATGACCAGCCTGACATACTCGAGGTACTGACTGAAATACTTGAGATACTCAATCATGAAGTAGTGGCTATAACTTCAGGGCATAATCTTGATAAAAAATTTCAGGAAACCAGCTTTGATATGGTCATCACAGATTATCAGATGCCCGATATGACAGGAGTTGATATAGCAAAAAAGATAAAAACTAAATATAATGGAATAAAAGTATATATAATTTCGGGATACCATCAGTTGCTTTCAGAGGAAAAGATGCATGAATACGGAATAAGCGGACTTTTGAACAAACCTTTCGATATAGAAGAGCTGAAGAGGATCGTAAATGCGTGATCTAAGAGTGATCGGAGTTATACCTGCCAGATATTCTTCAACAAGATTACCCGGCAAGCCTCTTGAGGATATAAACGGCAAAAGCATGATACTAAGAGTAGTTGAACAAGCTGAAAGATCTAAAATGATAAACGAAGTGATCGTAGCTACTGATGATAAAAGAATATTTGATCATCTCAAATATTTCGGAAAGACCGCAGTGATGACCGATCCTGAAATAAGAACAGGAACCGACAGGTGTTACGAAGCGGTAAAAGACCTGAAAGCGGATATAATTGTGAACATTCAGGGTGATGAACCTCTGCTGGATCCGGAAACGATAGACTCGCTAATATCTGTTTTGACAAACTCGACCGAAGCTGTCTGTTCAACACCGATCAAAAAGATCACTGCTGAACAGGATATTGATAATTCTAACATCGTTAAAGCAGTCTTTGATAAAAATATGTATGCTTTATATTTTTCAAGATCACGGATACCGTACAACCGAAATTATACAGGCAATTACTACAAGCACATTGGGATTTATGCATACAGATCAGACTTTCTTAAAACTTTTATCGGCCTGGAAAGTACAATGCTCGAGAAGTGTGAATCCTTAGAACAGCTCCGTATGCTGGAGAACTGCTATAAGATAAAATGCGTGGAAGTGTTCAAAGACTCAACAGGCGTGGATACTCCCGAGGATCTGAATAAGGTAAGAAAGATAATTTCAGAAAGAGAAAACAGATGAAAATTCTCGGCTCGATCAATAAACCCGAAGACATAAAAAAGCTTTCAGAAGAAGAGCTTTCAATTCTGGCTGATGAAACCAGGGAATTTATAATCGATAATGTTGACAGAACAGGCGGGCATCTTGCTCCGAGTCTTGGTGTAGTGGAACTTACGATCGCGCTTTTAAAAGTATTCGACCCGCCGAAAGATAAAATAGTCTGGGATGTGGGTCATCAGGCTTATTCTTACAAGATATACACGGGCAGAAGAGATGTTTTCCATACGAACAGGCAGTATAAAGGGATAAGCGGGTTTATAAAGCCGTCAGAATCCGTATATGATTCTTTCGGCGTCGGCCACGCTTCAACATCAATATCTGCCGGATTCGGATTCGTGATGGCACGCGAGATCATGAAAGAGGATTATAATGTTATATCAGTCATAGGAGACGGTTCGATAACCGGAGGACTCGCTTTTGAGGGTCTGAACAATGCCGGCGTTTCAGGAAAAAATTTCCTCGTCATCCTGAATGATAACGAAATGTCTATTTCAAAAAATGTTGGCGCGATCTCAAAATACACCACTTCGGTACTTGCAGATCCGAAATTCAATAAATTCAAGAACGACATCTGGAATTTTGCAGGCAAGTATAAACTGGGTAAGCAGATCAGGCAGGGGCTTACAAAACTTGAGGACGGGGTAAAAAGCCTTCTAACCCCGGGCATTCTTTTTGAAAAGCTCGGATTCAATTATATAGGTCCGGTAAACGGGCATGATATACCTGCACTGATCAAAGTTCTTGAAAACATTAAATCAAAAATTTCAGGTCCGGTATTTCTGCATGTAATAACAGAAAAAGGAAAAGGATACAAACCGGCGGAAGAAGATATTAAAGGAACATACCACGGAGTAAATCCCGGTATTCTTGTAAAACAGAAAGAGCCATGCATAGAAAGACCGAAATATCAGGATGTATTCGGGCATGCGCTGTGCGAACTGGCGGAAAAAGATAAAAGAATTACCGCTATCACCGCAGCTATGAAAATGGGAACAGGCCTCAGCGAGTTCGCAGACAGATTTCCGGACAGGTTCTTCGATGTCGGCATAGCTGAAGAGCATGCGGTAACATTTGCTGCCGCACTTTCAATGAGGGGGCTTAAACCAGTCGTCGCGATCTATTCGACTTTTCTTCAGAGAGCTTATGACCAGATCATTCACGACTGTGCGTTGCAGAAGCTCGATATGATCTTTGCGATTGACAGATCGGGCCTCGTCGGCGAAGACGGACCGACCCATCACGGGGTTTTCGACATATCGTACCTCAGGGTCATACCGGATGTGATAATAATGTCCCCGAGGAATGAAACAGAATTAAGAAATATGCTTTATACAGCAGCTGTAAACAAAGGTATATATGCGATCAGGTATCCGAGAGGATCTGCGCCCTGCGGTTCAGATGATAAAGGATTTAAGCAGATCGGAATAGGGAAGGCAGAAAAGCTCCTTGAAGGCACAGATGCTGCGATATTATGCGTGGGAAATATTACCAATTCAATTCTCATAGCAGCTGAAATTCTGAAAAAACAGAATTGCTCAGTAGCTGTTTACGATATGAAGTTCATAAAACCTCTGGACAGATCGGTTCTGGATGAGATATCAGTTAATTTTAAAAAGGCAGTCACTGTAGAAGAGAACAGCCTGCAGGGAGGTTTCGGCAGCGCGGTTCTGGAATATTATAATTCCTCAACATCAGCAGTGCCGGAAGTGAAACGGCTGGGATTACCTGATGAGTTTATTGAGCACGGAAATACAGAATTACTCTTTAAAATATTGAAACTGGATCCTGAAGGACTTGCAGAAAGCATTATAAAATTCTGTAAATAGTATATTTTCAACTTGCGGAACGATTTTTCATTTGTTATATTTGGTGAAGTGACTGTGAGAAAGAGCTGAGAAGTGGGTAAACCCCACTTTTTTGTTTATAAAAAAGGAGAAAATTACGGTTGATCAGGCAGAAATAGTAGAAAAAACGATTAAACCTATCGCAGAAAAATTCGGGCAGGAAGTTGTTGATACTGTCATCACTTCAAATTCAAAAGGAATCCTGGTCAGGGTTACGGTAGGATCGAAAAAGGGCCCAATGGTGTCCGACCTTGCAGCTATAGCTAAAGAATTCAGAAAATTCTGTGAAGCATCCGAAAATGGAATACTGCCGGAAGATTATCAGCTTGAAGTCAGCTCCCCCGGAATTGACAGGGAACTGAAATCATTCAAAGATTTTTACTGGAACGAAGGCAGGCTGCTGAAGATATTATTGAAAGGCGAAGATAAGAATATAAATGTGGAAGGAATGCTTAATAAAGCGTTCGAAGATAAGATAATTATTCTTGTGGATGATGAAGAAAAAGAGATCAGGACAGAAGATATTATCAAAGCGAAAATAAAAATAAAATTTTAATAACGGAGGCATGATCAAATGGATGCTCGAGAAGTAGTAAGCGCTATTGAAGGCATAATCAAAGAGAAAAAGATCGAAAAATCGAAGCTGAGTGAAATTGTAAAATCAATCTTTTTAAGCATATTGAAGAAAAAGTACAACCTTGACGAAGAAGCTAACGCCGAAGATTATTTCAGCGTAACTTTCAATATTGACACGGGCGATGTCGAGATCATTCATGAAAGAGAAGTCGTGAAAGACGAGGACTTTGAAGATCCGGTCAGTCAGATAAAATTATCCGAAGCTCAGGCACTGGATGAAGACGCTGAAGTCGGGGATGATTTCCCCGAAATAATAGATTTCGATTCTTTCGGAAGAAGACATATTATAGCTGCGAAGCAGATCCTTGCCCAGAAGATCAAGAAAGTGGAAAGAGCAAACACTCACGACACTTATATTGAAAAGATCGGCGAGATAATTATGGGTTCGATCCATCAGATAACACCAAGAGAAATAAAGATCAACTATGATGATATCGAAGTTATAATGCCTAAATCAGAATCGGTTTTTAATGAAAGATACAGAAGGGGAGAGCTGGTCAAGGCTGTGATAAAAGATGTTTACTTTAAAAATCAGGATGTAAAGGTAATAGTGTCAAGAGCCGATGCCGATTTTATAAAGAAACTGTTCGAATCCGAAGTGCCTGAAATAAGCGACGGAATAATCGAGATCGTTCAGGTCGCCAGAAGGCCGGGGATCAGATCAAAAGTTATTCTTGAAACTCTTGACTCGAGAGTAGATCCTGTCGGTGCATGCGTCGGCCAGAGAGGTGCAAGGATCACCGCAATAGTATCCGAACTCAACAAAGAGAAGATCGATATTATTCAGAAGATCGGCGAACCAAAAATGTTCATTACCAGGCTGCTAGGAATTAAAACCGAGTATCAGATAGAGCTTGATACGGAAAACAAAACCGCCGAGATAGTAGTTCCCGACCATATTTATAATGATGTAATAGGCCTTAAGAACAGCAATATTGAGCTGACTGAGGAAGTTTCGGGATATAAGATCAAAGTAATGACAGAATCTGAATACGACGAGATCACAAATCTTACTATTGAAAAAGTAGAAGAATTTACAGATGAACTTAAAGCGCTTCTGAAGGATAACGGTATCACTGATGCGGAAAAATTCTTTGAAATGCCTAAAGAAGAGTTACTGCAGATCGAAGGAATGGACGAAGACAAGTATAACTATATAAAGGCTACACTTGACAGTTATTACGCTGACTAAAAGCGAAATTATCGGCCGTGTCACTACACTGATCCATTTTTCTATCAGATCTGGAGTGGCGCTGATAGGACAGAACAGACTGGAAAGTATGGCTGAAAAAGGAATTGAGATTGTTATGATAAGCGAAGGCACCAGCGAGAACACTATCAAGAACCTGAGCACAAAGTTCGGGGATGAAAAAATAATTAAATTTGATTGCGGGGTTGAACTGGGTAAGCTGATAGGTAAAGAGGGTGTCAAAGTGATAGGATTTAAAAAATCAGCACTTTCAAAAGAAATAAAAAAAATAATAAAATCTTGCGGGGAAATCTGAAATATGAAAGGTAAAAATACACAAATATCTAAAATAGCTAAAGAATTGGAGCTTTCAACTCAGAAGATAGTGGATTTCCTGCTTAAAGAGTATCCAGAGGTTGATGTTTCAAAAGGTTTTTTATCGAAAGTCGATGATGAGGCCTATGGCTATATATTGAAAAAGTTTAATCCTGAAGGCTATAAGGAATTTACTGAAAAGAAATCGGAAGACGACGGCAGCGGTGATAAGTTGAAATCAGCCCAGAAGAAACAGATAGATATAAAATCGAGGATACCCGAGATAGAAGAAATTTTGTCGGCAAACCCGAAGGAAGCCGGAGAAGAAAGAGAAGTAAAAAGATCAAGAAGAAAGATCAAGGGCGAGGAAGAGCCGTCAGCGCTAGAGGTAAAACTTTCGGAAGTCATGCCTGAACCCGCCGTCATTAAACAAGAAGATGCGGATGTATCAAAAGAAAAAGATGATAAAAGCTCCAAAAAGCCTGAACCGCAGCTTGAACAAAGTAAGCCTGTCCAGGCGGATAATAAGAGAACTCCGGTTACCCAGAGAAACGATAAACCTTATGTAAGAAGGGAATTCCAGAAGTCGGACAAAGAGACTGTGCACGATCAGCAGAGACCTGACAGGGGATTTAAGAAGGATTATCCTAAAAGTTCCGCTGCTCCTGTAACTCCTGTCGTTGAGAACGCAGATTCCGCGGATAAAAAATCAAAACTGAAAAAGAAAACTGATGATAAAGATTCAATAAAAGAGGATAAAGCCGCTAAAAGCAAAGCGGTATTCAAAAGAAGAAGACACAAGAATGTGTCAGTAGTAGTCGCCGACGGCGATGTGGTCGTATCTGATGACGCGGCAAAAAGCGGTAAAAAAAGACGCAAGAAAGATAAAGTCAACCATGAGGAAGTAAAAGATTCGGTAAAGGATACTCTAAGCAAAATGAGCGCAGACACAGCTAAATCTTTTAAGAAAAGAAAGAAAAGAAAAGCTCAGGCTGATGGAACTGAAGTGGAAATTGAAGTAAATGTAATCGGAGTATCCGAATTTATTTCTACTTCCGAACTTGCAAATAAAATCGGTGTTTCTGTTACAGACATTATATCGAAATGTTTCTCGATGGGACTTATGGTTACAATAAATCAGAGGCTTGATAAAGAAAAGATCGAGCTTATCGCTGCCGAATTCGATACTGATGTGGAATTTGAAAGCGAGTACGATGACAACTTCTTCTATGAAGACGAACATGAAGATCCAAGCCTTCTGAGAGAGAAAAATCCTATCATAACGATCATGGGGCATGTTGATCACGGAAAGACATCTCTGCTTGACTATATCAGAAATACAAAAGTAGTAGCAGGAGAATCAGGTGGAATAACTCAGCACATCGGAGCCTATGTCGTAGATTATAAGGATAAAAACCTTACTTTCCTTGATACTCCCGGACACGAAGCTTTTACGGCCATGAGATCGAGAGGAGCCAAGATCACAGACATCGTGATCATAGTAATAGCAGCCGATGACAGAGTAAATGCCCAGACGAACGAGGCTATTGATCATGCGCTTCTCGCTGAAGTGCCACTGATATTTGCAATAAACAAAATGGATAAATCAAGCGCGGATGCCGAAAAAATAAGAACCCAGCTCTCTCAGAGAAATATTCTTGTTGAGCAGTGGGGAGGAAAATATCAGTCGGTAGAAATATCTGCAAAAACAGGATTGGGAATAGAAGCGCTTCTTGATGCAATTGTCATGGAAGCTGATATGCTTGAATTAAAAGCCAATCCGTTCTGTCAGGCGATCGGAACAGTGATCGAATCTAAACTTGATAAAGGTTTCGGGGCAGTATCAACCATACTGGTTCAGAAAGGAACTCTAAAGGTCGGCGATACTTTTGTCTGCGGTCAGACTTACGGAAAGGTAAGAGCGATGCTGAATGAGAGGAGAGAGAATGTTTTCGAAGCTAAACCCGCTTATCCTGTGCTGGTGCTCGGTTTCTCGGGATCACCCAATGCGGGGGATTCGTTCATTGTTGTTGACAACGAGCAGAAAGCAAAAATGATAGCAGGCAGAAGAGAGCAGATCAACAGGGCTCAATCAAGGCATAAGGTTAGTATTATTACACTTGATAATGTTTCAGAACAGATCAAACTTGGGGATGTTCAGACGCTGAATCTTATAATAAAAGGCGACGCCGACGGCTCGGTCGAAGCTATAAGCGATACTCTGATGAAAGTTGCAAGCAGTGAGGTGGGAGTAAAAATACTTTCTAAGGGTGTTGGGGCTATAACTGAAGGCGATGTGCTTCTTGCCGAAGCTTCAGGCGCGATCATACTCGGATTCCATGTAAGGCCGAACCTGAAAGCAAAAGATCTTGCCCAGCAGAAGAAAGTCGAGATAAGGATATACAGCATAATTTATGATCTGTTCCAGGATGTTAAGAATGCTCTTGAGGGTATGTTGAAACCACTTATCACAGAAGAACTTTTGGGAACAGCAGAAGTCCGTCAGATATTCAAAGTTCCGAAGCTCGGAACAATTGCAGGTTCATATGTTCTGTCAGGAAAAGTGATAAGGAACGCTATGCTCAAAGTAATAAGGGAAGGAATTGAGGTTTATCAGGGAAAATTGACTTCGCTTAAGAGACTGAAGGACGATGCCAAAGAGGTTGCCGCGGGATTTGAATGCGGAATAGGAATAGATAATTTCAACGACTTTAAAGAAAACGATATAATCGAAGTATTTGAATATAAAGAGACACAGAGGAAACTTGACTGATGACAGGCACTAAAAGAATGAACAGAATATCTTCGGAATTAAAAAGAACCATTTCGAAGATCATTTTCAACGACATGAATGTCGAAGAACTGAAATTCGCTTCGATCAATCATATAAAAATGAGCCCGGATCTCTCTGTCGCAAATATATATTTCACTTCGATAAGAACTACAAAACCTGAGCTTGAAGAAATCGAGAAACTTTTCAGGTTAAACAATAAGAGCATAAGAATGAAGATACCAAAGTACTTAAGCCTCAGGATAGTACCTGAATTAAGGTTCTTCTACGACGATACGCTTGAAAATGTATTCAGGATCGAAGCTCTGTTGAATTCGATCAAAAAAGATGAAGAAGCGACTTAAATGTCGCTTTTTCTTTGGATGAGGAAATTATTATGATAAATAAAGAACAGGCAAAAGCGATCGGAAACTTCTTAAAAGAAAAAGATGATTTCCTGATCACTGCTCACCATGCTCCCGACGGGGATAATCTCGGAGCCTGCATAGGTATGTATCTGGCATTAACAGAAACCGGTAAAAGAGTAGTCATAGTTAATGAAGATAAATTCGTTGAAAGATTCTCATTTTTGTTTGACACTCATCCGTCGCCGTATATAAGATATTCTGATGAATTGAGTAGCAGAAAATACAGAAATGTGATCATAGTCGATACTGCAAATTATGACAGGATAGGTAAAGTCTCGAACATGATCGCAGAAGATGCCGAAATTGTAAATATTGACCATCATCCGACAAATGAAATGTTCGGGAGTCTAAATTATGTTGACAGAACATCCGCGTCTGCGTCAGAGCTTGTTTACGAGATATTAAAGGAAAACGGTTTTACAATAAGCAGAAGCGTGTCTGACGCCCTTTTAAGCGGGCTTTTATCCGATACCGGCGGACTTAGATTTCAAAATACAAATGTCAGTACCGTAAAATCCGTAATGGATTTTATGTCACACGGCTCTGATCTCGCAGATCTTACGGACAGAATATTTATGAGACTAAGTTTTTCTGAAACAGTAAAAGTAAGTGAGATCGCCTCGAAGATAGAGTTATTCAGAGATGAAAAGCTGGCGCTGGCATATAATGATCAGGAAAAAAATCCTCTTCTCGAAAATGAGCCTGTTCTTATGATACTGAATTCGATCGAAGAAGCGGAAGTGTCGCTTTTCGTAAGAAAGAACGGCGATGATTTTTATAAGATAAGCGTCAGATCAAAAGGAAATTTTAATGTCAGCGAATTTTCAGAAAGATGGAAAGGCGGCGGGCATAAGAATGCAGCAGGGATCAAATTTTACGGTTCTTACGATGAACTGAGGAGCAAACTGCTGAAAGATCTGAGAGAAACATGCTTAAAATACTATGGGGAATAAAATTCAGATAATTGATAAAAATAATACGCTTCAGGAAGTTAACGAAGAGGGCTTTGTACTTCTGATAGATAAAGAAGCAGGTTGGACAAGTTTCGATGTAGTAGCTAAACTCAGAAACATTCTCGGCACGAGAAAGATCGGTCATGCGGGAACTCTTGATCCTTTTGCTACAGGACTTCTGCTCTTACTTGTAGGTAAAGCTACAAAGGTACAGGAAGAGTTGACAGGCTCGGATAAGGTATATGAAGCTGAATTAAAGCTGGGTGAACGAACTGATACATTTGATCCTACAGGCACAGTGACTGCAGTGTCTGACAAGAAAGTAAGCGAAAAAGAGATCATGTCGGCGGTTATGAGTTTTTCGGGAGAACAGATGCAGCTTCCTCCAATGTTTTCTGCCATTAAAAAGGACGGAAAGCGGCTATACGAATCAGCCAGAAAAGGCATAGAGGTTGAGAGAGAACCGAGAAAGATAACAATTCACTCGATAGAAGTATCCGAAATTAAAAAAGATATAGTCAGGATACTGGTAAATTGTTCTAAGGGGACATATATCAGAACTCTTGCCGATGATATAGGTGAAAAGCTGAGTACTTATGCCCATCTGAAAAATTTAAGGCGGATTTCTATAGGAAGTTACCGGGTTGAGAATGCTTTTACTATCGGGGAAATAAGCGGGATAGTTCAGAAAATGAAAACCTCGGGTGTCAGTCAGGGTCCGTAAGCAATTTCCTAAGCATAACCATATTTATATTCGGGCAGGTTTTACCCTGTTCCTGAGCAGTATCGAATTCATAGTGCCCTTTGATAGAGCTGATCTTAAATTCCAGCGATAATCTTTTAACAAGTTTTTTGAGAGACTCGAACTGCTTTGCCGTGAAGGTTCTGTCGCCCACAAGGCATATGCCTACCGTGTTTTCGTTGTGAAGCCTGACATGCGCGCCGGCAATTTCAACCGGACGGCCTTTTTCGATCCTGCCGTCGGAAGAAAAATCAGGAGTTTTATTATACCAGTCTTTTTTTTTCGGATACGAGTTGTTAATTATAAAGTGATAACCGACATCATCCCAGCCGCGTTTTTTGTGCCATCTTTTAAAAATCGATCTGTTACCGTATTCAGTCGCACTGCAGTGTATAACTATCGTGTCAATTTTTCTTGCCGTCATTTTTTAAACCGCATTTTCAGGTTGTTGACTATGTCTTTTAGCAGTTTTATGTCGGGATCTTTCATTATAGAATTTTTTATGTTCTGCGGAGAATTGGCGAATATTTCGCCGTTGATCTTAAGAGAAAGTTTTGTAAAAAGAAGAAACGAATTGTTGTCCTGTTTAATGTAGAAAAGATATTTAGCCATGGCTGTCGAATACTTTTGGGCGAGATTGGAATACCCCTTTCCGTAAAGCAGGATTATATCCTGCAGAAACATGTTCACCGTATTGGTGTAATCCTTGTTGAAGTTAAGAGACAGGAATATGTTCGTTCTGTTGAAAAGAGGAGCGTTCTTATCATAATTTTCCATCAGATTATAAATATGATCAAAGTCAACGGGCTTTCCGTCTGTGATCCTGTTGATTATGTCGATTAAGAGATCATTTGAAAGCACATCTTCCTTTACGCCGCTTTCAGCCTGCAATTCCTCTCTGGTTTTATAGATAAGATCAAGGAACCTGTCCTCAGTTATGCACATCTCTCCGAAGTACTGCCTGGTGTATTCGAATATTTCGTTAATTGTATAATTTTTTAACAAGGACCTTATGTAGAACGAAAGACTTTCTGCGTCTTCACCTCTTTTTGAGTTGTTCATAGAGATAATATAAGTTGTAAGATACTCCATTTTATCGTTAAATTTTCCGGCCTCATAATATAAGTCAATTATATTCTGATAGACTGTAGAAATACTGCTCCGGATCCCTGTCTCAATATTAATGAGCATCACAAGGTCGTTGATTATTTCCTGTATAGGGTCTTCAAGCTTGATCCTTATTTTTGACCTGTGCTCGATCAGGCTGATTATACTAAATAAGAAGCTGTAATTCACATCGAAGACGAAAGCTTTATTTGCTTCTTCAACTGCTTTTCTGAGCATATTGTGTTTTTCCAGATATGTCGAGTATGCGTTTCGCGTAAAGAAAAGAAATACAGGAAATCTGTTCTCATGGCAAAAATCGAAAGTTTTCTGGAAGAACCTTTCGATATAGTCAGAATAGTCTAACTTCTCGTAGTGGAAGCACATGATCAGATATGCTCTTGCAGCATAAACCTTATCGTCCGAGCTTTTAAGGATATTGAATAATTCAAGAAGAAGATGTTCAAATTTTTTCGGGTCGTTTTTTAAGCTCTCAGCTCGCCGGTTATATATGTCATACATGCACAGGTACGAATTAACTGTTTTAAGCGACGGAATATTCGAGGTGTAATTTAGAAGTTCATCAAGGTAGTTGTATTCTTTTCTGTGGTTGTAAGACTGATGCATCACATACACCATCAGATCGATCATAACAAACCTTTTATTCTTGTCTTCAAGAAATTTTTTATTTTTCTCGATCAGCTCTATAGCCTGATCAAAATTCTCGGCGAAGTTCAGGCTGATCAAGTTAACCGCATCGGTTTCAAAATCGAAAGAAGCCGGAATACTGTATCTTGACAGCACACTTCTGTATTCTTCAATAAAATGCTGATTCGATTCAGGTACTAAATGTTTAAAAATAAGATAAATTACCTCGTAAAGCAGCTGAAGCCTGATCTTGTCCGGTACGGTAACTTTATATATAAGGGTCTGATAAAAATCGATCAGGTTCGAAATGTCCCTAGTTTTAAGCAAACCGTTTTTAACTATTTCTATTTTATCAAGAAGATCGGTATCAACATTGTGACCGGCAAGGTTATGGATGAATCTGTAAAGCCTTCTGGTGGTATCCTTCTGATCTACATTGTTGAGTACGAGCGCTGAGATCTTTCTGTGTAGGTGTTTAAGTTCATCTTCGCTCGAGACCTTAAGTACCATTCTTTTAAGTAGATCCTCCGTAATAGAGAATGAGTAGGGATTTTCGCTGTGGGTCTTAATGAAATAGTTTTCGTACAGATTGTCGATAGTATCTTTTACTATACCTATACCCAGTTCGGTTATTACCGAGATATTTTCATAAGTCAGCGGTACCAGCGATACAGACAGCACTTTAAGCACTGAAAGCTCTTCCGGAGAAAGGCGGTCTGGTTTAAAATCGATTTCTTTGCTTATAAATTCGTTCAGGAGATTTTCATATTTGGATGAAGCCTGATAGGAATAACCGCTGTAAGTTCTGATGATAATATTGTTCGCGTAAAGCAGCTTCAAGATATCTATCAAACGCCTTATGCTGTTGCCCGTAACATTCTGAAGTTTGGAATAGAAGAACTCCGGAATATCTTTGAGGTTCGAGAAATATGTATTAACGATCTTTTTTATCTGCTCAAGGGTAAGATTCGGTACGCTTACCGTTACTCTGTCTTCATTCTGTGCAGTGAGGATACTATAGAGCGATTTTCTGTTATTCTTTATCTTTCTGGGATTTACCGTGCAGATAAAGAAAAGGTTCACATCTCTATAAAAGTTAGTCAGCGTGAAGTTTAAAAAATCAAGAGAATATTTGTCAGCATATTCTATATTGTTCAGCGCTATCACCAGCAGATTATTGGGAGAGACATCGTTAAGGAATTTTTTTGCGACATCTTTAAGTTCCGGAATTTCCGAAGACTTTATTTCGTCTGTCGCATAAAACAGTCTGTCAATCACAAGCGTATTAGGCTGGCCGTTCCTTATGATCTTGCCGACAGACATTATGAGGTTCTTAAAAGGCTCAAGATTATCGCTTTTGGGTTTTTCAAAAAAATCAATTTTATAGAAATCGTGGTTCGTAAGCTGGCAGTGGATCTTGAATTCGTCAACAAGTTTCTTTTTGCCGGAACCGGATTCTCCCGAAATTATCATAAAAGGCCTTTTACCGGACTTCTCTTTTGAAGAATTAAAAACAGAGAGTATTGTCTTATACTCATTTTCCCTGAAGATAGTTGTATCTGAAAAAGTTGATTTCGTATCGTAGGATGCAATTACGCCGAATTCTTTATGAAAGATGCTGTTCATGGCCTCGATCGCTTCGTTTGCTGATTTGTACCTTGCCACAGGCTCAACATCGAGAAGCTTTCTTAAAAAAACTTTAAAATCGTGGTCCTCTATCTTATTTAATTTTTCAAGAAGTATGGATTCATCGAACTTGACCCTCTTATCGAAATATTCATGTATTGTTGAAGAAGGCGTGTAAACGAATTCAGAATTTAGAAGATTGGCAAGCAAAAGTCCCGCGGAGAAAAGATCGCTTCTCGAGTCTATCGTGCTCATTCCCTTGATCATTTCGGGAGACATGTAATTAAGCGTTCCTGCGTAATTGAAATTGGGCGTATCGAACTGCGTTGTCAGTCCGAAATCCGTTATCTTTACCGTAAAACCGTCAAATTCTTTTTTAACAAGCACATTATTAGGAGATATATCGTAATGGATGAAATTGTTCGAATGGAGATAGCTGAGCCCGCTGAGGAGCTGGTAAAATGATTCCAGCTTCATCTCTTTAGAATTATAAAGCTGATTGAATGTGATGTAATTTCCGTCAGGTATATACTCAAGAGTAAAATAATAATTACCGAGATCGGGATCATATCCGAAATCGTAAACTTTAGCTATGTTTTTATGGTTTAAAGAACACATCAGCCTGAATTCGTTTTTCAAGCGCTGGATCTTTTTCTGCGTAGAATGCCTGTTAAGAAGTTTAAGCGCGAGTTTGCTTCCGTTGTAATCCTCGACCAGGTAAACCGTGCTGGAACCGCCTTTACCGAGCTTTCTTATAACATTGTACTTGTTGTCTATTGTCTTAAGTTCTGTGCTTTCCAAGATTATATCCTACATTTTTTCAATTTTCGGTATCCCGAGAAGTTCCATGCACTGCCCGTAAACGGATCTGAGAGTGTTTATAAGGAATGCTCTTGAGGAACGGACATCTTCATTTTCACCTACGACCCTGTTATTTTGGTAGAATCTGTTAAAACACTTTGACATCTCGATCAGGTAGTTGGAGATCACTGAAGGTTCGTTTTCATCACAAGCCTGCAAGACTTTACTTTCAAATCTGTCTATAGAGCGAATTAGCTCGTAAGAAAATTCATCTTCCAGAAGTGCAGTATCGAACTTTCCGCTGATATTTCCTGCCTTCTCAAGAATGTTCAGGATCCTTACAAAGGAATATTGTATGTGGGGTCCTGTTTCACCGTCAAATGACAGTGTTTTATCCCAGTCGAATTCAATGTTCTTTATTCTTGATACAGAAAGGTCATTAAAGATCACTGCGCCTATTCCTATTTTGTCCGCAGTTGATAATTTATCCGGTATGTCGGCATTACGCTCTTCAATTATTCCGATGACTTTGTCCCTTGCCCTGTCAAGAACTTCGCTTAGAGGAACAATATTGCCTTTTCTTGTTGACATCTGAACATTCGGAAAACTCAATCTTCCGAATCTAATGTGGCAAAATTTTCCCTTTGATCCAGGATCGTACATTTCCATTACCTTGAAGACCTGGGCGAAATGAAGTTCCTGAGCTACATCGGTCACATACAGGATACGGTAAGGATCGAATTCAGCAAGCCTGTACATCGCAGCGGCAATATCTCGTGTCGCATACAGTGTTGCTCCGTCTGATTTTTTAAGAAGGCATGGAGGCATATTGTCGTTTTCTTCAAATTTGACAACAAGTGCGCCTTCGCTGATCTCTGTAAGATCTTTATTCTCAAGTTTTTTTACCGCGTCTTCAAGAAACGGGATATAAAACGACTCCCCGGTAATATGATCAAATTTAACATTCAGGCGAGAGTAGATGCTGTTGTACGCATCCATAGACACTTTAATGAAGAGCAACCACCATTTTAAAGCCTTTTCATCTCCGTCTTCAAGTTTTTTGAACCAGGCGCGTGCATTATCTTCGTACTCGGAATGGGTTTCAGCTTCCGTATGAAATCTGACATAGATCTCGTTCAGGAAAAGAATACCCTTTTCCTCCACCTCTTTGAACGATGACCACTGCTCAAGTGCCCACATCAGTTTTCCGAACTGGGTTCCCCAGTCTCCAAGATGGTTTACACCTTCAGTTCTGTAGCCCAGAAATTTATAAATATTGTAAATTGACTGCCCGATAATTGTAGATCTCAGATTGTGTATGCCCATATTCTTCGCGACATTAGGGTGTGAATAATCAATAACCACGGTTTTCCCATTGCCGATATCTTTCATTTTGTTGAAAAAGGATCCGGAAGAATACTTTTCAAGCACAAAAGAAATGTAAGTCTTTTTATCGAATTTAAAATTCAGATACCCGTTGATATTGGATACGCTCTCGAAAGAATCGTCTTTCAGAAAAACTGCTCGAAAGTCTTCAGCTATGGCATGAGGGGATTTCTTCAGCAGGGACGAGAATTTAAAGCAGGGTAATGACATGTCGCCATGCTCTGGATTTTTCGGGTTTTCAAAAGAACTGACGCCTAAAACTTCTTTTAACGAAGGATAGGCGCCGTTCAATTTATCGACGATTCGTATTTTAAGATCGTTCATTACTCTCCGCAGAGTTATATTGTCATGATTTCTTTTTCTTTTGCCGTGATCAAAGTATCGACATCTTTTATATATTTGTCGGTAAGTTTTTGTACATGATCTTTTTCAATATCGACCAGGTTCTCGCTGACATGCTCTTTTGTAAGTTTGTCAAGCTCCGTATTTGCGTCCTTTCTGCTCGTCCTAATAGTTATCTTAGTGTTCTCACCCTCTTTTTTGACATTTTTGACAAGTTCTTTCCTTGTCTCTTCGGTGAGTGCAGGTATCTGAATTCTAACTACATTTCCGTCATTCATCGGATTGAACCCGAGATTGGCATTTATGATGCCTTTTTCGATGTTCTTAAGCTGTGTTTTATCCCATGGTGTCACTACAATAGATCTCGGCTCGGGGATCGCTATGTTCGCCACCTGATTTAACGGTACGAGCGCGCCGTATGATTCCACTTTTACCGGATCGAGTGTATGCGCATTTGCTTTTCCCGCCTTTATTCTTTCGAATTCATGCTTAAGGTGTTCAATGGCTTTTTTCATTTTTTCTTCGCATCTTTCGGTGATCGGTTTTACTTTATCTGTTTCGTTGGCTGTCATAGGGTTCTCCTTGTAATTATTCTTTAATAAAATTTAAGATAAGGTAATGCCAAAGTCAATAGCTATCAACCTTTATAAGTGAAATAAATTATCGTTCCAATTATTAAAATTCCGGAAGCGGCCGCCAGTGTGATCTTCTGCCAGCTTAAAGGCCTTTCTCCCTGAACTTCGCCTGTGCGGGCATTAACGAGGAATCTGAACAGCTTTCCGCCATACCTGTAAGCGCTGACATAAACAGGAAGCAGAATGTGCTTGAATTTTATATTTTTATAATCTGTGCTTACCTGCAGGATCCTCTGATCATCACCGCCTATATCTCTTCTTATCTCATCACGGATAGCACCGTCCATTTTTACTTTGGCGGGTTCGAATCCCTCCTTCAGTCCGACCTGATACTTCTCTGTTACAAATCCGCTCAGATACTTTGAGTCGTAGGGCACAAGGTTGTTCATATCCCACGGTTCCAAAGCATATACATATTCATCGGGAAGTGATCTTGAGGCCACTATCAGCACATCATCAAACATTACTGATACCTGTCCTGACACGGAAGTCCACCGGGTTTTCCTTACCTGCCTGGTTTTCGTTACCGATTTTCCGTTCACGGTTGTTGAATAAGTTTCGGTAACATAATAATATGTTCCCCTCTGTCCGGTGTAGTAAGATTCTGTATCCGAGTCGTATGTCCAGTATGGAATATATACGCCCTTAAAATGTTCAAAATTAAGGGTCGCTTTTTTCAGTTTGTTAGGAGCGAACCAGAGTTTATTTATCCATTTTGTAAACAGGTTTTGAGCTTCGTTTTTTTCAAGCTTAAAAGGCAGAACATATTTAGGCTGCAGCATGAGTTCGTCGTGTGCGGAACTTATTATAAGCGGGGCGGAGCAGTACGGACAATACTCGGATCTTATCTTGGGATCGACTGAAGAAGAAGCTCCGCACTGTTCGCACTTTACGAGATGAACGGTCACCTTATCTGAAGATTCCGAACTTTTATCAAGATAATCGTTAAAGTCGAGCTCTTCTATTTTAACTTCGATCTGAGGGATTTCATTTTCAGTATCGCAGTAATCGCACCTGATCTTAGTTGTGCCGGGTTTATATTTTAATTCAGCCCCGCAGTTGGTGCAGGCGAACATGCTTCCCTGATTATTGCCGTTCTCAAGATATTCCATTTAAGCACCCGGGACAGGAGGAGGTACACTGCCCAGAACTGAATTTAATTCCGGAACATCTTTTGCGGCTGTCCATGCAGACATTCCTTCGCGCCACACTAATGTTTCTTTCACAAGTATTTTCTGCATAACGAGATTTTTTAACGCAGACATATCATACGGACCGTCCTGTGCGCCATTGAATACAATAAAAAATTGAAGAGGGGGAGGCACAGGAGGCGGTGCAGAGTTCGGATTTGCACGGTTAGTGTTATTTGACATGGCCTGTCCCATCTGATTAGCCATGGCGAATCCCAT
>DMTS01000137.1 GCA_003477045.1 Candidatus Delongbacteria bacterium | reverse complement strand
AGTAAGCGAAGTTTTAGTCTTTGCCGCGACAGGTGGAAGGGTCGATCATTTTATGTCTAATTACGAAACCGCCGTGAGCTTTGCGGAGAATGGTTTGAAAATTACTTTTATCGGAAAATCGGAAAATATTTATTTTATCGGCTGTTCTGAAAAATTCAGTTTCCCGATAAACAGTACGGTATCGGTTTTCTCCTGCACTGAGATCGCAGAAAATGTAAGTCTTAAAGGTTTTAAATATCCTTTAATGAGCGGGGAGCTAAAGAGAAATACACCAATCGGTTTAAGCAATGTAACCATTTCCGATACTCAGTCCGTAAGCTTAAAAAGCGGTATTCTCGCAGTCGTGTTTAATAAAAAGAAATGCTAAAAGAGGCCGGCGATGAAATATCATGTAAAACTGAATGAAGAACTTGTTAAAGGCGCTAAAATAGCTATACTTCCGGGTGATCCGGGCAGAGTTGAGAAGACAGCGAAATTCATAAGCCCGAAAGCTCAGTTCCTCGCCTCTAACCGTGAATACACTTCATGGATGACTGAAGCTAATGGGAAAAACATTCTTGTCTGCTCGACAGGCATAGGCGGACCGTCGCTTTCGATCGCAGTCGAAGAACTTGCGGGACTTGGTATAAAAGCATTTATTAGAATAGGCACAACAGGTGCCATCCAGCCTTTTATAAAAATACCTTCACTAATTATTACAACAGGTGCAGTCAGGCTTGATGGAGCCTCAAAACATTATGCGCCGGTTGAATATCCCGCAGTAGCTGATTTTGATATAACTTCAGCGCTAATCGAAGGCGCGAAAAAGACAGGGATAAATTTTTACAAAGGTATTACCGCATCTTCCGATACATTTTATCCGGGACAGGAAAGGTATGATACATATTCAAAATATGTCATTAAGGATTTCCAGGGATCCTTGTCCGAATGGCAGAAACTTCATGTCCTGAATTTTGAAATGGAATCTGCAACGCTTTTTACGATCGCGAACGCTTTCGGATTAAAAGCGGGATGCATTTCTTCCGTGATCGTTAACAGGACACAGAATGAAACTCCTGATGATAAGGTTCTCGCACAAGCGGAACAGAATCTTGCATCTGCCGTTAATTATGCGCTTTCAATCTTGACAATTAATGAGTAAGAGGTTATATTTAACCCTCTGAAATTGAACGGTTGCAGTGATGAACATTAAAATAGATAAATTGAAAGAAGGGGATAATAACCTCTTTTTTTCGGCTGACGAGATAATGAGCCTGAAGTCTGAGGATCTCAGTCTTGTAAGCTCGAATGAACTGAAGCTGAATATACAGAAGAACAGTGATTATCTTCACATTCACGGTTCTAACTCTGTTGAATATGGGGCGGTATGCGACAGGTGTGCAGCTGAATATACAACAGGACTGATCGTTAACATAGATTATTTTTTCCATATCGGAGATATGAAGACCGCAAACTCGAATGACATTGAAATTATTTATCCTGACGACAATGACGGCAACCTCGAATTTAGCGGGTACTACAGGGAATCTTTTTTTCTTGCTCAGCCTTTAAGGTTTTTATGTAGTGAAGACTGCAAAGGGCTGTGTCAGAAATGCGGTGCGGACCTTAATAGGGTTCAGTGCGGCTGCAAGGATGAAGAAAAGATCGATCCGAGATGGGAAAAACTTACGGAATTACTTAAGAAAAATAAATAATCGTTCTTCAAACCCGGACGGTTTGTATTAATCAACATGGAGAATCTTAATGCCGGTACCAAAGAGGAAGACCTCGAAGACAAGAGCTAAATCGAGGAAGAATCACTGGAAATTGGAAGCGAAAAGCACTTCCAAATGTCCAAACTGCTCGGCTCCAAAACTGTCACACCGTGTATGTCCCACCTGCGGATATTACAAAGGAAAAGCTGTGATAGCGGCGAAAGCCTGATATCAGACTTAAACCGCAGTTCCCTATTGATTCAGCTTGGGGCGCTGCGGTTTTTTTATTAGAAAAAATTTCCCGATAAAATTATGAAGATAGCGATAGACCTGAACGGCGGAGACAGAGCACCTGAAGAAATTTTGAAGGGCTGTCTTGAATTTTTAAAAAACCATCCTCGCGAAAAACTGATCCTGTGCACTACCAAAAATGAGCCTGATAACTTGTTTGATCTGAATCACCCTCAGATCACCGTTGAGTATTTTACCCACGCTGTCGGAATGAAAGAGACTCCGGCAAAATCAAAAAAAGAAAAACCCGACAATACTATCGAAGGTACACTGAGGCTCGTAAAGAACCGGAAAGCCGATTGCGCTTTTTCATGCGGCAATTCAGGAGCAATAATTCTGAATTCAGTAGATGTGCTAGGGCTTAAAGACCCGAACACGCATCCTTCGCTCATCTCGTTTATACCGCTTTATAACCGTCCCCCGCTCGCAGTTTTTGATGTCGGCGCTCTGGGAAATTATGTTTTTAATGCTGAGCTTTATTTTGCTGTCCTTCATGAAACTGTTGATATTTATACCAAACTTTACGGAGTTAAAGAGCCTGAAATTAAATTGCTCAACATCGGTACGGAATCATGGAAAGGCACGGCGGAGCACAAAAATATTTACCGTATGATGTCCGACAGTCTGTATAATTTCACAGGCAATATCGAAGGCGATGAGCTTCTTTTTACAGACGCTTCCGTAATCGTTACGGACGGACTGACTGGAAATATTGTGCTTAAGCTTTTGGAATCATTTAATGTATTGTTACAAAATTTTAGAAATTTTAAAGATTGTAAATTTGACAATAATTATTTAAATTTTTTAATTGAAGATTTCAACTATGAAACAATAGGCGGCGCTCCTCTTACCGGAGTGAACGGCAAGGTTGTGATAGGGCACGGAAAATCTTCCTCCAAAGCTGTAAGGTCAGCTTTGGAACTTTGCGTAAAATACGCAGAAATTTAATCTGATAAAGGTGAATTAATGACAAAAAAAGTAATAATGAAAATAGCGGGTACGGGACATTATCTGCCTGAAAGAATTATGAC
>DMTS01000049.1 GCA_003477045.1 Candidatus Delongbacteria bacterium | reverse complement strand
TCTGTTATAGTCTTTATTGCACAATGCGCTCATCTTTTTCTCCAATATTTCTATATAAGCTCTTCGGCAAGGATAATTGTCTCGTCACCGGATTCTATCTTTTTTACTGTGTTCAGAATAGCAAGAATATATCTTGGCGGTATTTGCTCTTTGATCGTCTGGAAATTCCCTGCTGCGAGATTATTTATCAGTCTGATATGTTCTTTCGGCAATGCATCGTAAGTCAAAGCTGTTCGCAGATCCTGTAGATATTCTTTATCGAAAGGATTTACTTTAATGATCTGATCAAGCTTATCAAGAGCCTGTTTCCTTGTTTTATCAATTTTAAGTTCTTTCTGTCTGTCAAAAAGATTATTTTTTACAAATTCATATTTCGAATAGAATATTTCGCTAATCGGCTTTGGTACTTCTGATGGATCAGCTTTGAAAAGTTCAATTGCCTCTTCAGTTGTCAGTATCTGGTATTCAAGCGGATTGATCCCGATCTTAAAAACAAAATCATCGCCTTTTTTTCCGAATACAAGCACGCCTTCTCTGTCCTTTTTGACAGTTCTCTGAATTTTTACTTTAGGCATAATTGCTCTTACTTCATCCATCAACTGCGGATTTGAAATTTTTACTTTTTCAAGAATGTTCTTATGTACTGCATCCCAGGAAAGCTCATTCTGTTTTTTAAATTCCTGATCGTAAATATCTTTATAAAATGAATTAAGTTCTTCATCTGAAGTAAGTATCTTTGTGTCTCCTCCGAGAATTGTATTTATCATTTTCATTTTGAGAGTGGAAATTTTCTTTGTTTTCGATTCTTTCTCGCCAATATCAGTCGGGAAATAATTATAAATAAACAATTTATCAAAAACTTTCTTATTGATCCTGTTAATCCTGCCTACTCTCTGTATTACCCTTGTTGGATTGTAAGGGATGTCATAATTGAAAACAGTGCCGGCTCTGTGAAGGTTATAGCCCTCGCTGATCGCATCGGTAGCCAGAAGAATGTGATAATCATTTTTTTGTTTTGCCGCATCTATTCCTGCGTCGAAGTTGCTGTAAATTATATCTTTGTTCTGCTTGTTCGCCTGTCTCGATGTATATCTGAAAACCTTAAATTCATTCTTCATGTTTTCGTACAAGTATTCAACTGTATCGGCAAATTCCGAAAAAACGATAATTTTCCTTTTTGGATCGCTTTTAATCTGATCTTTCAGAAATTTCTTAAAGGAAATCAGCTTAGGATCAGGTTTGGGAATATCGAACCAGTCATTTTTTATCTCTTCAAGTAAAGCTATATCTTTTTTTACATCCCTCTGGAAATCCACACTTATATCTTTGATATCTATTTCGACAAGCCCTTTTCTGTCGAGTTTTTCTATCTGCCTGTCAAACATATCATCATCGAAAAGTGATCCTGAATCATTATCGTAATTACTTGCATAAAATTCGTCAATGATAGGCAGATTGCCTTTTTTAAAGATCGGGAATGTTTTTCTTTTATCTATCCAGTTCAGAAGATTATTATGATTATCGATCATGTTATTAATTGACTTCTCAAACGCACAGACACTGCTTTCATACCTTCTTACAAGAAGTCTTTTCATGAATTTGGCCAAGTTGACCTGCGTCTGAACAAACATATTGAAGTCACCGAAAGTTTCATCAATTTGCTTTTTATATTTTTCGATGTCTTTAAAATATGATAAAGGTTTGTACCTTGCGCCTAAAAATGCTTTTCGTTTTGAATCCTTTTCGGGATCGATCTTATAAAGCGTAGCCAGATACAGCTCCGAAAGATCACCGAGATCGTATTCCTGCGAAACAGGATCTTCGACTTCGGGAAACTTGATTTTCTGAGCATCCAAATCATTTTTGTATAGTTCAATTTTATCAAGATCGAGCCTTGACCGTCTAATGATCAGCGGCGTGATGATATCACGAATTTGTTTTGAAATGCTCGAAATGCTGTCTTCATTACCGATAGAATTTTCTCGGTTCGCTTTCTCAAGTTTCTTATATTCTGCTATAAGATCAGCAAATTTCTCGCCGAGATTTTCAACAGTCCTAATCGTTGATCTGTTCGGTATCTGGAACAGGCTGACCATCGCAAAAATATCCTGCGGCCTGTTATTAAACGGTGTAGCTGTTAGAAGCATAACCTTGTTACCCTGACAGATCTTTCTTAAGTTCACATAATCTTCTGTAGCCTCATTTCTGTATTTGTGAGCTTCATCAATAATAATAAGTCTTTCCGATTCATCTCTGTCATATAAATACTCCAGAGCTTTAGATATCATACCTGACGAAAATACTTTCGCATTGAAATCAAAATAATCCCTGTATTCATCATCCCACTGCTTCATAAGATGCGGCGGCGTTATAATTATTGTTTTCAAACCGAGATTGTGCGCTACCGTAGAAGCAATAATACTCTTTCCCAATCCGACTACATCCGCTACAATTACGCCATTGTGCCTCTCGATTGTTGAGATAGCCTTTTTTATTGCGTCTTCCTGATATTTCAGGTTTATATATTTATTGTTTGTAATCTCTTTTGGAAGCCTGATATCATCTTTTGACTCAATGCTGAAATATTCATCAAGGACTTTAAGGTAAATATGAAAAGGGGAATAAAGTTTTTCAAACCAGATCTTGCTGACTACAGCCTGATCGAACATTTCAAGATGGTCTTTATCAACAATTATAACTGATTCTTCCCAAAGATCCTCGAAAATTCTCTTTCCTTCCACAAAATCCGCTTTGTTTCTCATACAAACATTTAACTCGTATCTGCTTCTTAATCCCGCCCAAGTTAGATTGCTTGACCCTGTTATAACTGTTCCCGGGTATTCTCCGCCCTGACTGTGATCAGGCCTGTTTTCAAAAAGATAAAGTTTCGCATGATTGGGCTTTAAAGTTCTTCTTACTTCGAGTTTTCCGTTATTTATCATCTCTAAGAACACTTTGAATGCTCTCGAGTTCTCTTCATTATCAAACACATTGGAATCGTTGAATATCTTCACTAATGATTCGTTATATTTATTTCTGATCTCCATCTTTGAATATTCATCTTCATTCTTGATCTCAAATTCCTTGACCTTATTCATAAGCTCTCTTTCTACTTCCATACCTACAAGTATGCGCAGATGCTTACCTTCGAGTTTTTCATAAATTTCTCTGAATCCAGAAAAATAGAAATAACCA
>DMTS01000200.1 GCA_003477045.1 Candidatus Delongbacteria bacterium | reverse complement strand
GGATTGTCAAGATAATCATTTACATCACCGACATTCTGATAAGAGTAGTTTACTCTGTCAATACTGAATATAGTTGTAAAATTATTCAGTTGCCTGTCAGGTGATAATTCTATTGAATATCCTTCGAAGTCATAAAGCCTTGTGTAAGGATCATAAGTAAACTCAGGGCCGGCAACGCCTACGCTACCGTCATCGCCTGTGTAGAACTCATGACTTGCCCATTCAACGATAATGTCGTTATCAAGTTCTGAAACTTTGATTTTCGGAGAAGGTGGTGGAGGTGGTGAAGTAAAATCAGGTACACCATCACCGGCATCAAGCCTTCCGTTATCCCAACCATATCTTATCCACGATCCCTGCGAGATTGGCCCGTCAAGCTTATCATACTTGACCATGTACCCGTAACCTTCGCCAGTAGAAAGATCCCCGGTTATGCCATAATCATCAGATTCGTGCTGTCGGCCGTAACGAAGAAGTTCATCTTCAGTTTCGGCAATGTTACCGTAGTTATCCGTGATCGGAGTAGTAAATGTAGTCATTTCAAAATCATTTTCACCGTCGTCAGGACCCGGATAACTTTTGTCCAGCCACCAGCAGTAAGTATCGTTGACAAGATCACCGAACATGGCATCAGCACCGACATCTTCGCCGTACCATCCGTCTTTTTTAGATGTGCCCCACTTTTTTACAGGAGTGTCATACATCGGCGTGTCAAATACTCTTTCAGCCCAGACGACATTATTGAAAGCATCATACCAGCCCTGATCGAATAAAGATACATCAAGTCCGTCAGTAAGATCAACAATCGTGCTGTCAGCATAGTTTGGATCCTGATCCAGTGAAGTGTGAAAGTTCTCGCTTACCATAAAAGCTAAAGTCAGCTTTAGAGAGTCGCCATAAGCGAATTTCCAGACTTTCTTATTAATAAAATCATCTGGGATGCCGAGAGAATCGCCGTCTCTGTCAACAGCTACATTAGCATAGCTCTCATTACCGAGAGGGCCGAAAGAAAGTATAAATCCCTGCCTGTTGCCGTTCGCGACATCATTCAGTTTTTTTATTGTACCGTCAGGGATTTCACCTGCCTGTTCTGTCCCGGTAACTATCCACGGCTGCCACTTATCGGCTTGAGCTTGCCATGTTCCGATTCTGTATTCAGGGTCTTCATAAGTTCCAAGATAGACTTTTCTGATATCTGTAAGGTCATAATCAAATTCATCATTCGACATGACCATATATTTACCTATATCCTGTATAGGTGTACCTTCAACTCTTCCTCCAACATATTCTTGTAAATAAGGAAATGTTGAACTAAGATTATCATAATTTGTATCATCGTACCCTTTTTGTTTAGAAGACAGATCAAATTGCCAGTCGGAATGTAATCCTGTTTTCCAGTGTGGACCCCAGTCAATGCTTTCGTCGTAAAAATCTGTTGAGTAAAGATTGAAGGAAAATCTTAAATTCTGATTAGGGTTTCTAAGTACTCTTACTGCAAACACACCTGCAGCACCATCCAACTGACTCCCGGCCGGAGGTTCAGATCCTACTGTAAACCCCCACTCATCACTGGCTATGTAACCCCTGCCGTCATTATCGGCTGTCCATACCAAATTCATGTCAACGGTCTTCCTTTCACCAGTGGCAGGATCGATATAATTATCCCATTTTTGAATAAACCCACAAATGTCATCTTGATAACAAATTGTTTCCTTAATTCCAATAAATGATTCTACAAATAATCCAATAAAAAAATCGTAAATATCTTTTCTTTCTGTATTACGGTTATAAATTGTGAAATCAATTATTATAAATTTTTGAGCATAATCATAAGGCCACGCATAGCTTACCTGTTTTACTTCTATACCCAGAGGAATATGCGATTTACCTCCGTCAGAATCCCAATTATACGGGCTCTTAAATTTATCGGTGAACATTGTTGTAAATTGTTCAAAGGCTGTTGATTTTGGATCATAAACATCTTCAAACAGACAGTTCATTCTTCCTTCAATATTTGAAGTCTCATAAATCCTGCCTAAACTTAAACCTGAAGGTTCATCATCAAACAAAACAGGCCAGAATTCATTTGACCATCCATACCCATTAATACCATCAAATCCTGTTGTTACCATTGGACCCTGAAAAACCGTAGCTTTTGTTCCATTTATATTTACAGTTGAAGAATCTAAATAACCACCACACCAAATGCTGGCTAAGGACAAATATTCAAATTCCGATCCTCTGGGAAAATCACCGCTGGCAGCTATTTTACCTGTACACGGATCTAAAAAATATTCATTGTCTTTGCCAAAACCCGAATTACCGAAAACACCGCAATTTGTAACATTCATCCAAAATATGCCTGCTCGATGCACACGGCTTTCAGGATATGGGACAATTGTATTTTTATTTTTTATCGAATCAGGAAATGATTTTTCCATATCTTTGAAATAGAACATCGGGCGGGAATATAGCTGAATTATGCTCAGTACGATCAGATATGTTATTATTTTTCTCATTTACTTCTTTCTCTGTTACTCAATTAGTGTTTCGGCGGCTCTGAATCCTAGCACGCGCCCGTCCGACCTGTTTTGATTTTGTTCTCCTCCATAAACAATTACAGACTGTTTGCGGTCGATGCCAGAGACATTGCAGTAATATTTCAGATTCTTGAAAAACTCCGAGTTGATCGTTCTTGAAGATTTAATTTCTACCGGTATTAAATCTGTTCCGTTATCTATTACAATGTCAATTTCATTTCCTGTTTTATTCCTCCAGAAATAAAGATTATCCGGTTTTCCGGAATTGAATCTTTTCTTAAGTAGCTCGGAGACGATCAGATTTTCAAATAATGCTCCTTTATGAAAATAATTATTCAGATCCCCTACTGAATTCAATCCGAGAAGCGAACAGGTTAAACCGGTGTCGTAAAAGTACAGCTTGGGCATCTTAATTATTCTTTTATTAAAATTATTGTGATGCGGTTTTAAGAGATACACTATATAACTGGCTTCCAGAATGCCTATCCAGGAACTTATCGTATTATGCGAAACCCCGCAATCATTTGCCATCGAGCTGTAATTCAGTATCTGTCCGCAGCCTGCGGCGCAGAGTTTTATAAATTTCTCAAAAACATTAAGTTTATCTATATTTTTTAACTGCCTGACATCTTTTTCGATGTAGGTATTAATGTAATTCGGATACCAGTCAACGGGGTTTATTTTAAGGTCATATATCCTCGGATAAAAACCTTTAAATATGTATTCTTCAAAATCTTCATGTTTGTAGGTCTGCATCAGCTCATTTATGCTCAAAGGCAGAAGTTTTACATAAGCAGCTCTACCGGCAAGCGTTTGTGATATATGTTGAGATAAAAGCAGATTTTCAGAGCCTGTAATTATAAATTCTCCAGGCATATTGTTTTTATCTGTATGCGTCTGAATATAAGATAGGAGATCGGGACATTTTTGAATTTCATCTATTATACTGCCGCCTTCATATTGTGAAAGGAAGGTTCGCGGATCAGTTGAAGCGAATTCCTTCTCGTCTCTGTCTTCCAGCGATACATATTTATAATCCGGAAAAGTAAATTTCGCGAGAGTGGTTTTGCCTGATTGTCTGGGTCCGGTTATGGCAACGACTGGAAACTTTTTCGCAAGTTCTGCCAGTTTACCGGATAGCTCTCTTTTGATATATTGCATTATAATATCCCGAGTTTTTATTACTCTGAATATAAACAAATCTGGACAAATTGTC
>DMTS01000083.1 GCA_003477045.1 Candidatus Delongbacteria bacterium | reverse complement strand
TATACATAAATAGCCCTTTTAATAGTATGATTAAAAGTACGAATAGTAATGCGATTTGTCAAGCGGTTTATAACATTGAGCTTATAAATATCCAAATAAATGCTCCGCATGCCATCAGCTTTATCCCTGTGCCGAATAAAAATCCGATGAATGTACCTATAGCTGCTTTTAAGGCTTTATTCAAATCTTTATAGTCTTTCAGTAATTCTCCGGCTAAAGCTCCAATAAACGGACCTGCGATTATTCCAAAAGGGCCGAAAAAGATACCGAAGATCAAGCCTGCTGTCGCTCCGTAAAAACCGTATTTTGTTCCGCCGTATTTTTTAGTGAACCAGATCGGAGCTACAACATCCAGAACTGTTACGATTACGGTAATGATCGTGCACATTATTAAAGTCTTTACTGATATAACGCAATAATCAGAGAAATAAGCCGCTATAAGCCCGGCCATAGCTAGAGGTGGACCCGGAAGGATCGGAAGCAGACAGCCTATAAATCCGGCTATGAGTGCGAGTCCTGCAATTACTGCCAATAAAATATCAATTATCATCATTCAAACCTTCTTTTCTACAAACCGAATTTATTAACTTTTTTCTGATAAATCAACAGATTTAATTAGACCTTGACAATGCAGTGTATGATGAATTAAATTGCGTCATTCTATCGAAGTTAGATTGTAAACAGCGAAATGTATTTTTTGAGGTAATTATGAAAAGAATAATAATACTGACAGCTCTCTCGATCATTTTTTCCGCATGTACTCGGCAGTTAGGCAGATTAGATGATTTCCAAATGAGCGATAAAGAGACAGTATATGATTTTGAGATCGAAGCTTATCTGCAAAACCTTCAGGATCTTGAAAATGAGATAATTTTACTTAAAAAAGAAATCGATAATGCTCTCAAACCAGATCTGCCGATTGCAGACGATCAGCAGAAGAGAGAGATCTACCGTGTGTGGCATAAGTTCATTGTCACTAATCAGATATTATACAATATCAGAAATATGGGAGATTCACTGATGAACCCGCCGGACGCTTCAAATTCTTACGGTTTTCTGATCTTTTATACTGCTCATATTCAGGCTTACGATCTTTCTTTGCATTTGATCAGGCAGGCAAATAAAAATTCGCTTTATGATGTTCTTTTGAATGAAGAAATCCCTGAGAGTGAATTACCGTCAGGTTTATTTGATCAGATAAAGCTGAATGTTCTGCATGTTTCGGATATGTCGGGAATGGAGGACGGTTTTGATCTTTACGAGTATTTGAAAAATAGGCATGCTTTTAACCCTTCAATTGATCTAGTGGCTGGAGCAATGAAATTAATTGAACAAAAGTATCAGAATTATTCGGATGTCTTAAAAAACCGCAGTCTGATAATGCTTACTCAAAACGGTGCGGACATTGTTAACAAAAAATTAAAGAAAGCCTTTTTGCCAATGAAAGAATCTTTTTTAAGAAATCTTTCTGAAACAAGGATGACACGAAGAAAAATAGCTTTGATCACTCCTATGCAGTGCGATACAATACTGCAGAATTCAGAGCCAGGCGACATTGTTCTTCAAAGACAGGAATGGTATATGACCAACTACGGAATTCCCGGATTCTGGTCGCATGCGGCAGTGTATCTCGGCAGCTATCAGCAGCTGCTTGATTATGCCGCAGATCCTGCGGTTGCTGACTATTACAGTCAGACAGACAGCACTTATTCGGATTTTGACACTTATATGAAAAACAAATACCCTGATTCATGGGAGTTGTACAAAAAAGGCGATGCTGAGAATGAGCCTTTTGTCTATCTTGAAGCTANNTGTAACTTTAAATACGGCAAAAAATTCTATCGGACATTGCGATTATGCCGCGGTTTTAAGAACAATACTGCCTAAAGCGCTGAGAGTTAAAGCAATTGAAAGGGCTATTGCTCAGCACGGAAAACCTTATGATTATGATTTTGATTTCAGAAAGAACAGTGCCCTTGTTTGTTCGGGATTGATATTTCAGGCATATCAAAAAGACGCTGATTTTGCCGGATTAAACTTTACTACCGGAAAAATAGCAGGGAAAATTGTCATGCCTCCAAATCTGATCGCCGAAAAGTATCAGGATGATAAGGCGAAAGTCAAAGAGCTGGAACTTATTATTTTCTACGACAGTAATGACGAAAGAGCTTTCAGGTCATCTGAAGATGAATTTGTTAAACTTCAGAAAAGACCCGAATGGCATTTATGGTTCGATTAACTTGATGAACAACTGATTTTTCTTTATTTGAACATCCACCGTGAGTACTGTACAACCTTGACCTTTGCGAAATCGTTAAGATGTGATATTATGAGCATCATAGGCGCCGCTCTATGTTCAAATACTCCGATAAGCGGAATTATTGCTGTTAATCTGAAAACTGAAGTCAGTCCGAAAAGCACCTGTTCAGGCAGAAGATGCAGCCCGAATAAATCCATTGCCGGTGGTAGAAAAGTACCGGACATGAGCATTGTTACGACCATTGCCATCCCTGTGATCGCACTGTACACGCCGGAATAAATCTGCTCCTTTCCTTTCGGAGCTNNACTCCCGTTCCTGACCACATTATCCCCGCGATAACAGCCTCAATGAACAGAAACCAGTAATGATCTGCCGATACAAACAGCCAGACGAACGGATTTATTGAACCGAGAATAATAGCTATGATCATTGCAGGTTTGTTACCGAAACGGTCTATAAAACGGCCCCACGGACGAAGCATCAGAAGAGATCCTGCGGTGGCAAAAGTTCCGTATATCTGAAGCTCAAGCATAGACATCTTGAGTTCTGTGATCATGAACGGCTGCCAGAATGGGGCTCCTATCCCTACTGCGAGCATCCACCAGCAACCAAAGAATAGAAGCTTGCGGTAATTCCTGTCTTTGAACGGCGACATAAGCAAAGTTTTTGAACTGCCCGTTTCAATTTTTTTTGGGATTTCCGGCTGCTTATTTAGAACGGTTAAACCGTATAAACCCAGTAAAGCGGCTATACCGAAAATGATAATATAAGCGTAAGGCAGATTCTCTTTATTGAAATAAGCTCCGAAGCTAAAAGATCCTTTAAAGCTTTCAATCAGTCCACCTTTCGTGCTGTCGAACAAATCGAGGAAAAAACCGAACAAATAACCTGTCAGAACCGCGGCTAGAGTCAGATAAACAGATCTGTTCGAGAAAAATCTCCCGCGGAATCTTAGCGGGATAAGGTCTGATATCCAGGCGATCCACATATTTCCCGAGATCGCCTGAAGCACTGTGCTGACAAGGCAGACCGAAAGGAAAATATAAATAGCTGTAGCACCTGAGAAGAAGAACGGTATAACAGGTAAAACAAGGATAAGAGAACGTCCTGCAAAGGCATATTTGACAGTCTTGCTTTTTCTTGAGTCGAGTTTTTTCGTAATTACGGAACCGAGAGGCTGGAATAGCTGGGAGAACTGCCCGATAGCTGACAGGACTCCGAAATGGAAAGGTGACGCTCCGAGCATTAGAGCGAATTTTGTTATGAACACAGTGCCTATAGTTGATAAAGCGGCAAATATCTGCGCATAAGCTCCTTCTATTATAGAGAGCCTTATAGCTTTACGGAGATTATCAGATTTTTTTGTCATGTTTTACATTCCGCTTTGATCCTTGACCTGTTTCCGGCGGATTCAATGCTAAAAATTAACAATGCCGTCCATACGAGGCCGAAACCGATCATATCAGATTTTCCGAAATCCTCGCGATAGACTACAACTCCGATCAGAAACTGAATAGAGGGAGCTATATATTGTAAAATTCCGACAGTTGACAGCGGGATATTTCGGACGGCATAAGCGAACAGAAGAAGCGGAACGCTGGTAATTATACCGGTAGCTACTAAGAGAAGATCATTCGCAGCATTACCCTGAGGAAATGAACCTGTACCCTGTGTAGTTACAAAGATAAGGTAAGTCAAAGCGAACGGGAATGCTATTGCAGTTTCAAAAGTCAGCCCGAATAGTGAATCGAGAGGAGCGGTCTTTTTTACTAGTCCGTACAGCCCGAAGGTGAAAGCGAGTGAGAGAGCTATCCACGGAACTCTGCCGTAATCAACGGTCAGGTAGATCACGCCTGCGGCCGCAAGAATTACGGGTATCCACTGCATCAGCCTTAATTTTTCTTTTAAAAAAACAATTCCGAGCAGAACGCTGAAAAGCGGATTTATAAAATAACCGAGGCTGGTTTCAACAATCCTGCCGGCATTAACCCCCCAGACATAAACGAACCAGTTGATCGTTAACAGTGCAGATGCGACCATATATATTCCGAATACTTTCTTCGACATTACCGCAGATCTAAAATTCTTCCACTGATTAGCCGAAACAACGATTAAAATAAGAAAAATGAACGACCAGACGATCCTGTGCCCAATGATCTGAATAGCCGGAACATGATGAAGAATTTTCCAGTAGATCGGGAAAAGTCCCCACAGTAAATAAGCGCATATTCCGCTCAGTATTCCTTTATTCACTTCCCTGACTCCCGTTAAACGGTCACAAATTTACTGAATATTCGCTTTAATATCAACTTATAAAATAGGGTATTTTTTTATATTTCCGTTACCAAATTAAAAACTTGGTCCCGAATGTGACGATATGGGATTCGAGTCCTGAATCTCTCTGGTAAAAACTATAATCTAAACTTATACCTTTAAGCCTGAATTTCCATAAATGCAGTCTTGTCAGAATATCGGTATATTTTATTCCGAACCCGAACTGCGATGCGTAGTATTCGGACAAATCATAATCGGATGTATAGAATTCTTCGGTTGATACATGCTCCTCGTACGGTGCGAAATATTTCGATGCGGTCTGCGTATAATACCTGTACGACGGATATAAAGTGAATTTCTCCGACACTTTTAAGGGAATTTCAATTTCGGCTGTGTGTGAATAAATATCCCAGTCATCGTAATAGAATCTGTAATAGTTCCTTAAAACGACAAACTCGTTTATAAAATAGTTGAACCGCATCCCTAACGGAGTTTTAAGCCTGTTGTCCGGAAGCCTTTCGATATCATCCGCCAGCTGGAAAACATCGGTATTTTCAGGCGAAGTGTAATAAGGAATGCTTGACTCCTCCCCTATAAAATAATTGTCCCTGTCCGAGAAGTAAACTCTCTG
>DMTS01000066.1:741-4275 GCA_003477045.1 Candidatus Delongbacteria bacterium | reverse complement strand
ATCAAAGCGAATGTTCTCGCAAGCCTCACTGCATCAATGGCGGTGAATTTCATTACGGAACACAAAGATATTTCAGAAGCTTCAGAGCTTATAATGAACATACTTCCCGAATGCAGCGAGAGGCATGTAAGCTACTCCACTTTTGTTATTATAGATATAAGGAATTCTGAATGGGCAGATATAATAGTTTACGACAGTCCTCTGCCCGTGATAGTCAGAAATTCATCGGCGCTCGACCCCGGATGGAGCTATATTGAGCTTAAAGGCGAAAAGCATAATGGCAAAAGGATCTATTCGGTCTCGTTCAAGCCCAAAGCCGGAGACAGGATAATAGCCTTCACTGACGGGATATCCCAATCCGGACTCGGATTCAGTGGGGAGTGGGAAAGAAAAGGCGCGGAAGAATACATCATTAAGACGCTTTCTGCCGACCCGGATCTTTCAGCGGGGGTAATTGCCGAAAAACTGGTCAACAAAGCGGAAATGAACGATAAATACACTTTAAAAGATGATGCGAGCGTGCTGTCTGTTCACTTCAGGCATCCGAGAAAGCTGCTCATCTGTTCAGGTGCGCCTGTTTCAAAAGAAAAAGATTTCAGTTTCGCGCAGGAATTTAAGAATTTTAGCGGTAAGAAGATAATTTCCGGCGGTACGACCTCCGATATAATATCAAGAGAGCTCGGGCTAAAATTCATAGACACGATGATCAGCTTAAACGACGGACTTCCGCCCATAAGCAAAATGGAGGATGTCGATCTCGTCACTGAAGGCGTGATGACGCTTTCAAAAGTGGAAAGGATCCTGAGGGACGGAATTCAAATTGATCCGCTAAAAGACGGCGCAGGGGAGAGGATAGTCAAGCTGATACTCAATTCAGATTCTATTCAGTTCCTCGTAGGAACATCATCAAATGAATATCATTTCGATCTTCAGTATAAAATGCGTGTCCAGCTCATAAAGGACATCGCCGAGATTGTGGAACGCAAATACCTCAAACAGGTAGAGCTCAGATCCTTTTAAAATTTCAGATTTATCTTACATATTACAAAGTTTTCATTTAAATTACAAATAAGTAATAATTGAGCGGGGATCGTATAATGGAAACAGTTTTATTCATAGGCACAGGCATAATTTTAGGTATAGTGATCGGATTTCTGTACGGTAAGGTCAGCAGAAATGATATCATTGAGAAAGAAAAGGAATTCTTCGGATATAAAGCCACTGCCGAAGCTCAGTTAAGATCTCTCGAAAGTAAGATCGAAGATAAAAATAAAGAGATAATTGAATTAAAAGAAGATGTTTCTAAGAAGCTTGAAGAAATGAATTCCATGAATAATACGCTGGCGAAGTCCCAGGCTAATAATGAAGCGCTGAATGAGAAGCTTGATAATCAGAAGAAAGAACTCGAAGAGCTCGGCAAAAGGCTGAATCTGGAATTTGAGAACATAGCGAACAAGATATTGGAAACCAAGACTGAAAAATTCACCGAACTTAATAAAAACAATCTCAAAGCTATTTTGGAACCTCTCGGCAGCAATATCGACGAATTTAAGAAGATAGTCAACGAAACTTATGATAAAGAATCAAAAGAGCGCTTTTCGCTCGGAGAAAAAGTCAAAGAACTGGCTATGCTGAATCAGGTGATAAGCACGGAGGCAAAGAATCTGACCAATGCGCTCAAGACACAGTCTAAAACTCAGGGGATGTGGGGCGAGATGATACTGGAGACCATACTAGAGAAGTCGGGACTAAGAAAAGGTGAGGAGTATTTTACGGAATATCAGCTCACTGATGCTGATGGCAGAGCCTTAAAGTCCGAATCCGAAAATAAAAAGATGCGCCCCGATGCGATAATAAAATATCCGGATAACCGCAGCATTCTGATAGATTCAAAAGTATCATTAAATTCATTTTTAAGATTATCAGAAGCGACGGATCCTGTAGAACAGCAGGCGGAACTCTCTGCCCATGTCGCGGCGGTCAAGGACAGAATAGACGAACTCAGCAAAAGAGGCTACGACGATTACGACAAGACGCTCGACTTCGTTATGATGTTCATACCGAGCGAACCGGCTTATATCGCGGCTATGCAGGGCGATCCCGGCCTGTGGAATTATGCTTATGACAGGCGGATACTGCTCATCAATCCCACCAATCTTATAATTTCCATCAAGCTGATCTATGATCTGTGGAAAAGGGAATATCAGAACAAGAACGCGATGGACATAGCTGACCGCGGTGCGAAATTATACGATAAATTCGTCGGTTTCGTGGAGAATTTAAGAGAGGTCGAGAAACACATGGATAAATCCAAAGAAGCGTTCCACGAGGCGTTCAAGCAGCTTTCGACCGGAAACGACAATCTGGTGCTCCAGACGACCAAATTAAAAGAACTGGGCCTCAAGAATAAAAAGAATCTTCCCCCCGATCTGTTCGATTAAGTATTATAAAAGATACCGTATTTTTACAAAAAAGGGAGCGGGGCATGTCTCGGATAGATTTCAGCAGGATATATTTAAATAAAGACGGCGGGTTCAGACAGCCTGAGGAGATCGCGGAATCTCTGCTGCTTATCAAGGATATTAACCAGAGCTATAATATAAAGCTTGCGATGATAGAATGGCTGAAAACAAAAGGGCATGAAACATCATTTCTGCCTGAAATCAAGGCTGTTTACGATCATGCGCGAGAAATGTCAGGCATAGGCGTCGGCAGAGAAATAAGAGAAGAGGACTTTCTGATCCTTATGGAAAGATGCGACGCCGAAGGGCTTTTGTCGAAATTCAGAAAGCCGAATTTCAGGAATTATAAAAAAAGTCTGTTAAAGCTTATGAACTATATGGACCTCGATGCTGAAAACAAGATCGGGAAGGAAGTGTATGCCGATCTTGAAAAGAACGGTCTTTATCACGAAGTTCTTGACGGCATCAGGGAATATATAAACAAAAATGAATTTTATTTCAAAGGGCAGATATATGACAAGGCTGTTGAGTCAATAAAAAAGACCGGCGCAAAAGAGAATGTTTTCAGCCTGAATTTCTATCCGGGCGAATTATCATCAAAGGAGCACGGATTTCTAAATGCTCTCGGAGCATGTAAGATTGAATTCAACGCGGAAGGCAAATATTCTTCACTTGTCAAGGTGTTCAGAGGCGAGGCAGGAGCAGAATTCAATCCTGACGAAATAGACTTCATCGTCTCGAATTCAAGACTTGATGAAGTCAGGAAGATCAAGCATCTGATAATGGGCAAAATTACGGGAGTTCAACCGGAATTCAGACCGGATGATTTTACCGTAGTTTGCTCAGACGAGCAGACATTCAAAGTGATAAACAATCTGTTCTTCGCGGAACAGATCCCTGCGTATTCATCATATAAATACGCACTGAACGACATCTCGACCGATGTTCTAAGGCTCATCAAAGCCGGGATCGAAGGCGATGCGCAGAGCATTCTGAATTTTTATAACCTTTATATCGCAAATGAGCCTATTCAGTTCTCAGATATGACAGGAACTGATATCAGAACTCTGTA
>DMTS01000066.1:0-617 GCA_003477045.1 Candidatus Delongbacteria bacterium | reverse complement strand
GAATATATCGAATATCTTTATCTGATCAGTTCAAAATCGAACAAAGAAAAGCTGAATAAAGACATGTCAGGCGTCAGGATCAACATAATGACAGAGCCGGGCTTCAACGGAAAATTTCTGATATTCGCCGATATGTCGGAAGGTAATTTCTTAAAAGCATCAAACCCGATCGGAATTCTCAAAAAAGATAATTTTTTCAGCATGTATAAAAGCATCTACGGTGTTGATCCCGAGCAGGCTGTTTTCGAGAACTTCAGGATACTTACTTCAGGCACGATCGAAAGAATCGCCATGTTCGTTCCACAATGGGGCGACGAGTTCATTCCTTCTACGAAGATCGATAAAATTTTAGAATTATATCCGAAGAATAATTTAAATATCGAAATAGTGCCTGAAAAGTCCGGACTGAACGGTTTGTCAGCTGATTTCAGTGTTACGCTCAAAGACAGGCTTGAAGATAATGACTTCGGTAAGCTTGAAACGACTGCGTTGAAACCCAGACCAGCTCAAGCTGAATTCACGATAGCTCTGCGTGAAGGAAACATCGAAAAATATCTCGTATCGCCTTCAAAGGTCGAGAGCTTCATGTCATGCCCTGCAAAACATGTTCATGATCT
>DMTS01000075.1 GCA_003477045.1 Candidatus Delongbacteria bacterium | reverse complement strand
AGACGATGTAATGAAAAACATGAAAGAGAACACAAAATTTTCAGTGATATCGCCGTATATTCAGAGGCAGAAAGGCAATCTGAAAAATTCATTGGATTTTCTGAAGGCTGAAGGGTATGTAAGGGTGATGATAGATGACACCGAATATATGCTTGATGACGAGATTTCAGTCGATGAAAAGAAATTTCATAAGCTTTTCGTGGTAGTTGACAGACTGAAGAAGAATGATGAGATCAAAAGCAGGCTAGCGGAATCGATAGAGACCGCGCTGAAGTTGTCCCAGGGCAATCTGATAATAAGAGACCTCGACGCGAACACTGAAGTACTCTACAGCGAAAAGAATTATTGTCAAAAATGCGCGATCAGCTATCCCGATCTTTCACCGAATTCATTTTCATTTAACACTCCGGCCGGAATGTGCCCGGACTGTCACGGACTCGGATTTTTCAAGCGCGTTGATATCAACAAGCTTGTAAAATATCCGAAGCGCAACATTTCAGAAGGCGCGATACCTTTTGTGGTAGGTCAGAACATAGAGTTCAAGAAAATAAAAGGGATAATGGAAGCGTACGGGGTTGATCCTAAAACACCGTTCAATCAGATACCGGAAGAAACGGTAAAAGCGATCATGTACGGAACGAAAAAACAGCTTTCCATGACATATACATCCAAAACATTCAACGGCACCCTCACGACATCATACGAGGGGCTCGCTAACATGATCCAGCGAAGATACGCCGAGACATCATCAAATATGGCGAGAACATATTATGAGGTTTTCATGACCGACGCGGAATGCAGTTCATGCGGAGGAAAGAGACTGAGGAGAGAATCGCTCGGAGTGCGAGTTAACGGGCTGACCATAAATGAAATAACAATGCTTGAAATAGATAAGCTCCTCAAATTCGTGAAAGAACTTCCGAAGAGCCTGACCGAAAAAGAAAATTTCATCGTGAAAGAGCTTCTGAAAGAGATGCAGGAAAGGCTCGGATTTCTTGTCAATGTCGGGCTGAAATATCTAACTCTGGACAGGAACGCGAGAAGCCTGTCGGGCGGCGAATCGCAAAGGATCAGGCTTGCGAGCCAGATAGCGAGCGGGTTGACAGGCGTGATCTATGTTCTCGACGAACCGAGCATAGGACTTCATCAGAAGGATAATCAGAGGCTTTTAGAAAACCTTATCCAGCTCAAGAAAAAAGGGAACACGGTCATAGTCGTCGAACATGACAGGGAAACCATCGAGAGCGGCGACACGGTCGTGGACTTCGGGAAGGAAGCAGGGATCTACGGCGGTGAAATCGTTTATACGGGAACTTTCAAGGGGCTTGAAAAGGCTAAAACTCATACTTCGGACTATGTGTTCAGAAGAGAATCTGTTCATATTGATCTCGATCCGGTTGAAAGCACGGGAAACATTGTTTTAACAGGCTGCAAAACGAATAACCTTAAAAATATCACTGCAAAATTCCCGATGAATAAAATATCCGTCGTCACAGGAGTTTCGGGAGCCGGAAAAAGCAGCCTTGTGATGGATACGCTGTTCAATGCGTTAAAAACTTTAGCATCGAACAAGGAAGAGTTAAAGGACGCGACCAATCTTAAATCGGATTATGACTATAAAGATATTTATCTCGAAGACAAGCTGGGAATGAGATACGAGGATCACGATATAAGGCTTATCAAGATAGACCAGAGCCCGATCGGAAGAACTCCGAGATCAAATCCTGTAACTTATATCGGCGCATTCGATCACATCAGGGAAATGATGGCGAAAACAAAGCTCGCCAGGATGCGCGGATATACGAAATCGCGTTTCAGCTTCAATGTCAAAGGCGGAAGATGCGAGAAGTGCGAAGGAAGCGGAGTTATCAAGATCGAGATGCACTTTCTGGCCGATGTTTATGTGGAATGCGATGTCTGTAAAGGAAAAAGATATAATTCAGAAACCCTCGAAGCCACTTTCAAAGATAAGAACATAAACGAGATCTTAGACATGGATGTTCAGGAAGCGTTCAAATATTTTGAAAACATTCCGGTTTTGAAAAACAAAATGCAGACGCTGATGCAGGTCGGGATGGGCTATATCAAGCTCGGGCAGCCTTCGACGACATTATCAGGCGGAGAAGCTCAGAGGATCAAACTCTCAAAAGAACTTTCAAGATCAAAAAAAGCCGGTACGGTGTATATCCTGGACGAACCGACCACAGGGCTTCACTTTTTAGATATACAGCACCTCCTTAATGTTCTTAAAGAACTCAGGGATGCCGGAAGCACTGTTATTATAATCGAGCATAACCTTGATGTAATAGTCAACTGCGATCATGTGATCGACATGGGTCCTGAAGGCGGGCCGACGGGCGGGAAGATAGTTTTTGAAGGAACGATCCCGGAACTTGCAAGATCAGGCAAAGGCTATACTTCGATAGAAGTCAAAAAAGAACTTGAGCACAGAAAGAAAAATAAATAGATCATATCCTGCTTAAAAGAGGAGATAACAATGCGAAACCTGATACCTCATCTTATTTCAGAAAAGTACAGCAGAAACGAATACGAAGGCAATTTCAATGCCTCTACACTTTTTCTCGATATATCAGGGTTCACCGCCATGACCGAGAGTCTGATGCGCGAAGGAAAAGAAGGCGCGGAAATACTCTCAGAGATCATAAACAAAGTTTTTGAGCCTGTGATCAGCAGCATTTATGCTTCGGGCGGTTTTATTTCCACATTTGCCGGCGACGCATTTACGGTTATCTTTGGAGAGAATGTAAATCCGGTTCATGCGGTATCATGCTCAGCAGAGATAATAAATATTTTCAAAGAAACAGGCACGCATGATACAAAATTCGGTGTATTTGAATTAAAAGTAAAACTGGGTATGTCATTTGGAGATGTTCAATTCGGAATAATCGGCAATGAGGATCATAAAGCCTATTATTTTAGAGGAGAAGCCATCGATTCTTGTGCCGGGTCAGAGCATTTATGCGGGGCTATGGAGATAATTCTGGATGAAAAGATATTTAAATTGATACCGGCTGATATGATAGAAAAATCTAAGATCGGGGCAGATCATTTTAAGGTAATAAATTTTAAAACTCTTTCGGAAGTATCTGAAAAAGGTGATCAGATAGAGATACCGAAGGATTTATTAAGCAGATTTGTTCCGGAGCAGGTACTCAACTTAAATCAGAAGGGCGAATTCAGAGAGATAGTTCCGGTCTTCATTTCGGTCAAAGAAACAGGAAATGAAACCGAACTCAAAGACGAGATTTCTAAGATCATCCTTCAATGCAGCGCTCAGGGAGGATATTTCAACAAGATAGATTTCGGGGATAAAGGCTGTGTTTTATTGGCTGTATTCGGAGCTCCGGTTAGCTATGAGAATAATGCGCTGAGGGCTATGAATTTCATTTATAATGTAAAAAATGAACTGGAAGCAAAACTCAGAGCAGGAATAACGACCGGCATAGCATATGCAGGATTCATAGGCAGCTTACTAAGATGCGAATACACGGTTTTCGGAGATATCGTTAATCAGGCTGCAAGATTTATGATGAAAGCTGAATGGGGCGAAATACTGTTATCAGATCTGACCGCTCACAGAGTATCAAGATCATTTCAGACTGCTGATCTCGGCAAAATGAGTTTTAAAGGTAAAACTGAGCCTGTTGCAGTTCATAAACTTGAAAAAAAGAAAGATAATCAGGAAGACTTTTTTTTCACCGGAGAAATGGTCGGAAGAAAGGCGGAGCTGAACATTCTTATAGAAAATTCAAAGAATCTTTCATTAGGAAAGTTTGCAGGCATAACGACTGTTTACGGTGAAGCCGGAATGGGAAAAAGCAGACTTATATATGAATTTACAAAGAGCATAAAAGATGTGCAGATACTTCTGCTCCAGACAGAAAGTATTTTAAAATTAAGTCTAAATCCTTTTAAATACTTCTTCAATAATTACTTCGGAGATAATTTTGAAAGTATATTTGAAACGTTTCTGAATAAACTGAGAAATTCTTCTGACGGACGCGCTCAGGCCGTTGTAACCGAGCTTGAAAGAACAAAATCTATAATCTCGTCTATGATAAATATTTATTACGGGAACTCGTTGTACGAGCAGCTTGATTCTAAAGCCCGTTTTGAGAACATTTTGTTCGCTGTCAAAGAATTTATAAAAGGCTTAAGTCTGATAAATCCTGTCATAATTCAGATCGAGGATATCCACTGGATAGATGATGATTCACAGAAAGCATTCAGAGTCCTCTGCAGAGGGCTGGATGATTACCCTGTAATGATAGTCGCGACAAGCCGTTTCAATGATGACGGAACAAAGCCGGTTCTGCAGGTTGACAGCGAAGTAAAAATTCAGGATATACTTCTTGAAAAACTTGAGCATGATTCCGCTGTCTCGTACATCGAACTGCTTCTCGGCGGCAAGGCAGAAGATGATCTGATGGAACTGTTAAGGAAAAAATCCGAATATAATCCATTTTTTATCGAGCAGATAGTTCATTATCTAAAAGAAAATAATTTGATCAGCCTTAATAACGGTCAGTATTCGCTGAGCAGCGAGTTTGTAGAAATACCGGGAAATATAAGCACAGTCATCATCGCAAGAATTGACAGGCTGGAGAATAAGCTGAAGAACATCATTCAGGTGGCTTCGGTATGCGGAAGGGAAGTTGAACTGAAAGTTCTGCTTGCGATGCTAGAGCTTTACAGTTCTGCGCAGGTCACTGAAGAGATCAGCCCGCTTCTTGAAAAAATTGAGAATGAACAGCTCTGGAATAATTTCGCTGAGATCAAATATATTTTCAAACACGCACTACTTCACGAAGCAGTATATGAGATGCAGTTAAAGGCCAGATTGAGAGAGCTTCACGCATTGGCAGCCAGATCAATAAAACTGATCCATATCGGGAAAGAGGAAAAATATTATGAGACGGCCTGGCATTTTGACAAGGCGGAACTGAATGCGGAAGCAGTAAATTATTATAAAAAGGCCGGAGAATGGTTCAAAAAGAACTACGAAAATGTAAAAGCTATTGAATGTTATGACAAGCTCATAGGATTTTTAAAAAGAGAGTCCGACATTCCCGAGCTTATAGACGTAATAAACAGCAAAGGTTCAGTACTTGACCTGACAGGAAATTGGGCGGAAGCCGGGAATCTGTTCTCGAGAGCCATCGGGCTGGCAGAAAAAATAGAGGATAAAAAGAAGCTGATCATAAGCAGAAATAATCTTGCGGGAGTGAAAAGGAACCTGGGAGAAATGAATGCGGCAATGGAATTATATGCTGGTTCGCTGGAGATTTCAGAAGAGTTAAGCGACAGGGNNACCGTGATGTCGCTGCGGCAACGAACAATATAGGTGTGATCTATCATGTGCAGGGCGATTATTCGAAGGCCAAAGACAGCTATGAAAAAGTTCTGCATATTTTCGAAAAGCTCAATGAAAAGCACAACATAACAAATGTTCTGAACAACCTGGGTAATATCTACAGACTACAGGGTGATTACGAGAATGCAATGACTGCTTATGAAAGAGCTATGAAGAGCGCGATCGAGTCGGGAGATAAGAAAAATATTTCCGCCCTTTCGGGTAATACAGGCGTAGCATATTACGAAAGAGGCGAATTTGCAAAAGCGATCGAATATTTCAATAAACAGCATGAAACGGCTCTGGAACTCGGGGACAAACACGGGATCGCAAGCGCAATGGGCAGCATAGGATCAGTTCATTCTGACCAGGGCGAAAATTCAAAAGCAATGGAATATTTTAACAGAAAG
>DMTS01000090.1 GCA_003477045.1 Candidatus Delongbacteria bacterium | reverse complement strand
TTTCGACAAACCTAAAGTTACTAACTAATATTCAGGGACAAATATGAAAAAACTTATTTTTACGGGTATCTTCTTTATGACTCTTCTTCTGAACGCTGCAAGCGCGGTTAAACTGGAAGGCGGTTTTAAAGTAGGCCCGGCTATAATCCTCATCACAATGCTGGTTCTGTTCGTTGCTGTCGGCCTTATGAACAGAGCAAAGGACACTTCTGATTATTACGCCGCCGGCAGAAGTATCTCCCGCGTAGGTTCAGGTATGGCCATCGCATCGAACTGGATGAGCGCTGCANNGGCCGCTCTAATGTACGGTTCAGGTTATCACGGATTATCTTATGTTGTAGGCTGGACGGGAGGTTACGTTCTTCTGCTGATCCTTATGGCAGGCCAGATCAGAAAGTACGGTAAATACACTGCGCCCGATTTTATCGGCGACAGGTATTACTCACAGGGTCTCAGAGTTGCAACTGCATGCGTTACAATTTTAATCTCTCTCGCTTACTGCGTAGGACAGTTCGGAGGCATCGGCCTTATGTTCAAATGGGTCATGGGTCTTGATTTCTTCTGGTCAACGGTGATCGGAAGTGTTGTGGTCCTTGCCTATACAATGATATCGGGAATGCTTGGTGTAACCAAAAACATGATGATCCAGTATGTAATAATCATAATTTCTTTTTTAATCCCGCTATTCATGCTCACTTTCAAATTTGATTATTTCTGGCTTCTTCCGCAAATTGGCTACGGAGCTGCAGTTACAGATATAGTTAACGGCATACCCGCACCGGCGGCCGCTGATATGATAAACTCGCTCGGGCATGATTTCGCAATTCTTCCAAGTCCCGAATACGCGATGCCGTGGGATGCTTCAACCGGACAGACATTCTTTCAATGGATGGCAATAGTTTTCTCGCTGATGCTCGGAACTGCAGGATTACCTCATGTGATCCAGAGATTCTATATTGTTCCGAGAGCCAGAGACGCAAGATGGTCGGTTGTCTGGGGATTGTTCTTTATCTCATTATTATACTGGAGTTCACCGATCTTTTCCGCATTCGGAAAGATACTTTCTTCAAACCCCGAAGTAGGTTCTCTCGCTCCTGATGCAATCGTTGTTTATACCGCTCAGCTCGGAAACATTCATCCGCTGATCGTAGGTTTACTCGCTGCAGGCGCTGTTTCGGCTGCGTTCTCTACAGTAGCCGGACTTCTAGTTGCAGGATCGTCCGCTTTTTCTCACGACCTGTATTTTAAAGTTTTCAGACCTGATTCGACGCCAAAACAGCAGATGATGGTAGCCAGAATTGCTACAGTTCTGATGGCAGTTATCGTTACCTTAATGTCAATGTTGGAACTTGCATTGATAGCTCAGCTTGTTGCACTTGCATTCTCTTTTGCGGCAGTAACGATCTTCCCTCTTTTCCTTCTCGGAATTTGGTGGAGCGGATCGAATAAGAAAGGCGCAATTGCCGGACTTTCCGCCGGAATTCTTGTAACTCTTGTTTCAATGACATATTTTATCGCAGCAAAATCAGGTGTTGTTCTTCCCGCTCAGGAATTTATGGACTACTGGCTCGGCCCGTGGTATTTTGCATGGATAGGAGCTCCTCTCGCGATATTTATGAATATCATCGTTTCGCTGATGACTGAAGAAACGCCTTATGAAATAAGGAAATTTCTGGTTGAGAAAGTTCACACATAAGAATTTCTTACCTGTTTAATCATTTAAGAACGAAGGCTCAGATCGTAATGTCTGAGCCTTTTTTTAACCGGACGGAAAAATAATGTTAAAAGAAATTTTCAGTATAAACACAAAAACAAAGAAACTCATTTTTATAATGTCTCTCGTCGCACTGACAGGATTGATCATCGCCTATTTTTATTACGGCAGTATCAATAATATGGAAGATCCGAGAATACTTCATGTCAAGAAGCTTCACAGCAGTTATAACAAATTCGTTCTCGAGAATAATATGACTGAAGTTTTGACCCTTTTGGATTCAATGGACGGCGAATACGCAAAGATCCCTCATTACGAAAATTCGTTCGAGAGAGGCGTGCTGCAGACAGATAAATCATCGGTCTATCTCAATATTGCCTTGTATCAGGTAATTGACGAGGACGAAAAATTAGTTTACCTTGATAAAGCCGAAGAATGCCTGAATAAAAGTATTTCGTACTATGACAGCTGGAAAAGAACATATTCTGAACTTGACAGTACTCATCTCAAGAACAAAATAATCTCAGATTTTTCGGATATTAAGTCTGATAACATCGCGAAAATTGTTGATAAACGGATTAGAGATATAGATGAAGCATTGTATGATCTCGATAAAAGATATTCGGTTACTTATACAAACCTGGGAATAGTCATGAGACACAAATTTCATCAGGATTCGGCACTCATGTATTACAGAAAAGCTGTTGAGCTATGGGATGACAATCACGCCGCAAAAAGCAACCTGAATGTTTTATTGGGTAAAGAACCTCTGAAAAGAGGCGTTCTTGAAAAAATATTCCCGAAGGAAAAAGAGTAATTTTAATCCTGTCTTGTTCTATTCTATTCTCTCCGAAACCAGTACCACCTTCGAAAGGTAACGGTCGAAATGACACTGCATTTCTTTCAATCCCATTAAATCTGGTCTTCTGTCCAAAAAACAAATAAAAAATTTTTTAAAGGTATGAATGTCTCACTCATATTTTTTCTTTAATCCCATTAATTCTGGGTATTTTTCTTACAATTACATTTACTGACTGTGTAAAAGGAATTAATATAGTCAATTGCAATCTTTAATCCCATTAAATCTGGGTTTTACTACTAATGATTCAATTAAGAATTCTGGAACGACATTTACCTTATGTGCGAGATTTCACTTTTATTTTTTTAATCCCATTAAATCTGGTCAAAATCTCCAATTTTCGCAATGTCGGGTGATGGTGGTCAATGATGTTTTCTTTAATCCCATTAAGCCTGGATTCCATTTTGATTTAGAATTTATGTAAATCAAGGTGATATTATATTCAATTTCACCGTATTTTTATAATCCCATTAAGTCTGGTTTTATTCTATTTCAATTAACACGCGGCTAAAGATACAAAATTTTTACTCGATTATCAATCTGATATTGCCTAAGCCGAATCCGGTATTTTTTCCTATGCTGAAAATTTCGCCGCCATATAGCAGAGATAGTTCAAGAGGGGAAAATAAACCTGCTATTGTCATTTCACCGATTAAGCCTCCGAGGCTCATTTTTCTTTCCTGCCTTGCGGAATACCTGCTGTAATCCTTCCATACAAGTTTTTTTGATACGATTTTACTCTCTTCAAATTTGTTGAAATCGAATTTTTCTTCAGTAAATTCTTTTTCATCACCGTAAAAAGAACTGAGCAGAAGGATGCTTCTCAGGCAATCTGTGAGTACTGCGGAATAGCTGACATCCTTTTGAATAATATTGTTTTTCTGATGCCTGAAAGGAGAAATGAACTTGATTGTTATTTTTCGTTCTAAAGCAGCCGTCATGCCTGATTCGTTCTTCCAGAACGATTTAATTTTAGGCAGTTTTACCATTTTGCTGCTTTCGAGAAGATTTTCTCCGTTATGTAAAATCTTCTCAACAGTATATTTTATTCTATCTTTTCCTATTCCTTTTTCCCCACCGAAGATAAACGACTGATAAATATAAGGAAAGTAATCAATGGCAGAACCCAAAAGTACAATGTCAAAATCAAACGAATCATATAATTTGAAATTATCAATATCTGACTTTATGATAAAGGGATGCGGAATTCTGTTCCTTCCTTTGATAATATCATTATCTTTGCTTATAATGGATTCAAAAATATACGAGTAAGCACATCTGTCGTTAATCGGACAGTCTTCGCATGTTGACCTGTCCATGAATATACAGCCGAGTGTCTTTAGTTCTTTTCCGAGAATTGATCTTAAGAGAAAAGACGGATAGATGTCAACATTTACTTTTTTTTCAAATTTTAAAACAAACCTGAATATTTGATATGAAATTTTCATTCGAATATTACCCATCCGAAAGGCATTATGCCATCGGCAAGCGTTCTTGTTGTGCCGAAAACTTTCTTCCCGATGCTTGCTATAAATTTACCTTCAATTTCCCTGAATGTATCAACTGTTATTGATTCGGCATGTGAATAATGCCCGACCCGTAATATGCCTTTACCTTGCGATTTAGCTTCAGTCAATAATGATCTGAGCTGATCAATATCCTGACAATCAAAATCTCTTCTGCTTACATCCGAGTAAAATCGGATATATTCAAATTCAAATTTCTGCATATAAAAATCCGCGCATATAGCCTTGATTTCATCAATAGAACTTATCGTCAGATTATGCGTTGAAAAATAAAACTTATCTTGCAGAATTAAATCTAAATAGTAGAAGACTCTTTCTTCAAAATATTGGGACGGCAGAAACGCTTCGAGAAAATCTTTCGGTGTGGGTTCTTTTGAGGTATTTTTTTTAATCTCTTGTGCTTTAACTATACCGATATTTGAAACGGGAACAGTTATATCTTTGACTATCAGATTTTTGAAAGGGTCTTTATCAATTTTGCCTGCTACTGCCTCTTCAAACAATCTGCCTTTACCCATTCTTTTAACTGAATCGTAATCGTTTGGGGTATATTTTGATTTTGTAATATCTTTATCTCGATTAGCTATGTGCGACAGCACTGCCGTTCTGATGCTTCCTTTTATACTGCTGCCCGGAATGGCTGCTTCCTGCGTAATTACATTCTTCTGCAAAGTGTTTAAGAGCAGTTGTTTTTCAGAACGCAAATCGGTAATACTATTTGAGTATATTCTCGCAAATTCAGATCCGTAATATATCGGATAAGAGAATAATTCAAATTTCTCCCTGTCTTTTTTATTTTCATTTAACTGCTCAATAAATATTGACCTTATCCTTTTGAAATCTCCTTTTTCTAACTCTGCGATAGTAATAATCCCTCTTCCTACAAATTCCTGTACCATTTTGAGAGTGTCAATAAATATTATATTGCCCCATTTTTCGCCTCTCTCAAAATACAAAATATAATCCATAGAAGTCGCATCGTTTCCAGATCCTATATGAACCGGAGATACTATTTCAATCTTCATTTTACTCAAAGCAGGATTGTAGTTTAGCATAAAAGAGCCTCAGTGTATTTTATCGGAATTAAGAATGGTATCGCAAAATGAACGATTCTATCATTTTTTTGCGCATTTAAAATTACGCCTTCGTTTAATATTTTATCTGCGGACAGTTCCAGTACAGAACCCGGTATAAGTAAAACTATCGGCTGTTTTATCAGGCTGTCATCTACTTCCAATTTTGAATATAATTTACCGTATTTTGTTATTGTATCATAGCAAACCGGCTTTGAAGACACGCAATGAGATAATGTTAAATAATGCGTAGGGTTTTTGATATTCAGCATATTTTTAATATCTGTATTATCAATCTCCTCAATTTTTACCTGACCTATTCCTACGCTTGTATCAGCCCCGATTCCCTTTTCATTCAAGAATTTGATAATCCCATTGAGAACTTTTTCCCACTTCCGCGCTTCGTCACCTATTTTTACAAAAAACCGGAATTCTGTGTCAGGCTTTATTTTCTCTCTTATGAAAATACCTTCTTCTGTAGAGCATCCTGAAGTTCTGTTTATAGTATTATGCGCAGTTTGATATTTTTCATAATCAATTATTTTATCTTCTATTATATCTGAGATTGGTTTGGGTAACTTACCGGATAGAAAGAATGATGATGCAATAAACGGAAAATCCTCTTCGTTTTGTGCTTTTTTGTAAATATCGATAAAATTTTCCAGTTCTTTATCGCCGTATAAGAATTTTATGGTCCATGCAAAATGACCGAGCAGCGTGTCGGATTGTATTACTGAGGAAAGTCCTGAAATAACATTTACCTTAAATGATTTTACAATCATGCTTATCCTCTCTCCGTATTATTCCCATTTCATTTCTTCAAATTTCACCGATCCGTAGCCTCTGCTTCCGCTTCCACCGATATAGGTAAGCTCAAGAAGCTTTATGCCTTCTTCGATAACTTTTTTAAACTCAGCTTCGTTATCTCCCTCTATTATCAACAGTCCCATATTAAAATCGAAAACTACTCCGGCAGGTACTCTTTCAGAGTTTCTCAAACCGCCCTGTCGGGTTTTACCTGAAATCCTGTCTATCGTGTTTTCCATTTTTAACTCTATATCCCACTCACCGTCTTTAAATTTTTTTACATATTCAGATGTAAGGTAGCAGTCTCTGAAAATTACCCTTGTCGGTGATACTGTTGTATTTGCAGAATTAGAACCGAAAAGTTTTGTGGTTACTTTGTTTGGATCGTCTCCGGGAACTCCTTCGTTTCTTCTCTGATCAATTGCATACTCTCCTCTGCTTTTCTCCAGTATCCATCTCATTCTTCCTTTAACCGAAGACCCTGGTATATAGGGCATGCCGCTGATCTTGTCTTTTATTACCGGAGAATCTGATCCGCCGATTTCAACAGCATCGTTACCGGCTCCGATATGAAGGCCTGTCAGAACTTTTATTTTCCCTGTGTATTTTAATACTTTATCAATTTTATCCATTTTTCCCCTCTTAGTTTTTAAGATTAGCAAAACCCACGATTGCTTCTAAATATATGAGAAAAGTATCAAAATCTTTCTCGTTTTTGATGTTTTTAATTTCATCTCTGAAAAAATTACCAACAGGCATCGGCATTTTATTGCCGCTTCTCTGCGAATCGTAGGCTACTTTTGAGCTTACGAACTTAATCATGGGCAGCACTTCATTAAACCTCTCCCTTGTTTTGCCTCCGTTAATCCAAATCCGTTCAAGTCTTTTAAACTCCGCGTAAAACTTTCTCATTTTCGAACTGCTAAGCCTACTTTCTTCCCATTCCTTCGCAATCCTCGGAGCATAGTATTCAATTTTGTCTTGAAGAATTTTTAATTCCTCCTCAGTCCTCTTAATCATATATACCTCCAGATTTCATTTTTTCTTCTACCCGACTGATTCCGTATCTTAATCCTGCCAGCATTATTTTATATGTTTTATCGTCTTTTCTGCAAAGTTTATCCATATTTAATATTTTATTCCGCCGGAATACTTCTTTCAATTCGATGCAACGATTGATCTCGGATGAAATACCGGCAGCGCCCAAAATGTCTCTACTACTGAAATGATCATTGCCGTTTATTCTTTCGGTAGCCTGCCAACAGTTGTAATATTTATACCAGAACGATTTAGATATTTTCTTGTCTGAGACAGTTTTATATACAAGATCGGAAAGCTCTTTTGCAGATTCCAGATCATTCCATTTAAGGGTCAAATCAAAAACCGTTATCGCACCGTCATTGCTCTTTACCTTTAGAAGCCGTTTACTCTTCAGCACGGCGTTTTCTGTCTGCCTGTAAACCGATCTCAGAGTTGAATTGTCGCTGATTTTATGAACTCCAGCATAATTTATTGAACTCTTATGAAGTACAAGGCTGAAATTTATTACATCATCGATGCTCCCTATTAAAACTATTCTACCCTCTCCTGTAAGTACGGGATACATACTTGGGAATTCTTTAATTAAATCTTCTAATTTAGCTTCTGAATTCAAACTTTCTCTTATATCCTCACTTGAGATCAATAATAAATATTTATTTTTAAGGTCAAGAGAGCTAAGCGCGTCCTGCCGCGCCCCGTATTCCATTGCCGTATTGCATAGTGAACAGATGCCTGATTCAACCGGATTTTTCTCACACAACCGGCATAAACCGTTTCTAAATGATTTTTTTATTACAAATCGCGATTTCTTTATAATATTATAAAATTTTCTTCTTTTTTTATGGGCAGTCAGAGTATTGATATCGCTTTGAATCTTACCCATATTCTCGGATAAATCTTTTTGTGAATACGGCTTTGTTAAGATTAACGCCGGATAAATTTCCGCATTATATTCTTCAAAAAAGAATTCTTCGATTACATCGGCAAAATCATTAAACTCCTTTTCTATACCTTTTTTATCCTCAACAAGTATAGTAAAAGAACATCCGTCTGAAGAAATCACAACAGTATTTTTAAGTTCAAATAACGATTCAAGTTTATGCTTTATTGAACCAAGCATAGACTGAGCAAGAAATATTCTGCCCTTCAACAGCTTTGCGGAATCATTTTGATCATAGCTGTTTATATTAAAAACAAAATCTGAAATACCTGAAATATTGCAGTTAATATACCTCATATTTGCCCCAATTATTTTTCAACCTAAACTCCATCTGTAATCCCATTAAATCTGGGAAATTTGATATTAAAGGATACAAAGGTGATAATATTTTTGTCCTATTTGCGCACTGAACATCTTAATCCCATTAAGTCTGGGTTTTTATTATTATATCAATGAACATTCAAAAAATAAGTTAATATAGAATTGAAAGCAAGAAGAAACTAAGAGAAAAGCAGATATTTCTGTCCTTCTCCATCATAATTAAACTTGATCATTCTTTTAAAGTTACTTCTTGATTAATTATTTTATTGGTGTCAAACTCAGGTTAATTTTAAGTCCGGCCGTCAAGGAATTCGCTGCTTATTTTAGCCTGAAAATTAGATATTTCTGAAAGAACATTTTTTAGATTCATTTTTTCAATATCTGTAAGCTGATCAAGTTCAAGTTCGTTATTCACTTTTTTCAGGTCGGAATGTGAAATTATCTGATTATAAAATCTTAGATGCCATAAATGATTGAATATATACACTTTCTCATGGTAATCCTTTTCTTTTATTATCCCTTTTTCCATAAGAAGCTGTAACCTTTTTACAGTGCTGCTCTCTGAAATATTGTGCCTGACTGCGAATATTCTTCCGAAATTTACGATCGGTATCAGATGATGCTTTATGTTGAATGTTTTCGCTCCGTCTTTGCTTTCCGCCCTTATCCTGCCCAAAAGGTCCAGAGGCTCTTTGTAGCTCAGGCAGTTATATGCAAAATGTATGAAGAACTGGGGATTATTCTCAACCTGTTTCTGAACATGGCTATGCAGCTCATTTACGAGACTGTCATCCCCGTAATCGCATCTGATGTCGAAAAACACATTGATCTCAAGTATAGACTGAGATGTTGCATTTTCGATCCAGCCTGTGAAATTGTTTTTCCACTCCGAAAGCGGAAGACACCATTTCGGATTTACGGCCATTATACCGCCCGGGCAGAATTCGTATCCTGCCTTGTTAAGATTTGAGCATACTTTATCCGCAAATCTCAGAAAATATTTCTTTGATCTTTCATTGTCGTCTGAATCTTCAAAGATCAGCGCATTATCCTGATCGGAGAACATAGTCATTTCTTGTCTAGCTGTGCTGCCAAGAGAAATGAACGCGAATTTTACGGGCGGCATTCCGGTTTCTTCAAGAGACATTTTTATAAAAAGCCTTAGAGCAGCTCTGTACATTTTGCTTATGGTCTCTCTGAGAGTGTCTGACCGTGCTCCCTGGGCGATCATTTCCTTTATCATGTCAGGCATTCTGTTCAGAGTTCTTATCACATGACCGACATTACCGCTGTTCTCGATCTCATAGAGCATTCCGGTAGGCATTCCGGCATACATCATGGCAATATCCCTATAGCCAACCGTTCCGATCATATTCCCGTCTTTATCAGACACATTTACATTGTCTTTCTGGAATTTTTTCAATNNTTTCTGTATATGTCCTTCACTTTCTTCGTGAGAAAAAGGCTGCCCGGATGATATTGCGTGCCTCCGTAAATTCCGATGTTATCCGTTCCCATTTTTCTTACTATTTTTCTGAAAGTTATCACATGCCCTTTCTTTTTCTGAAAGAACATTCGTCTTGAAGCTATAAAAACGTCAATGACTTCGCCTGTCTTTGTAAGCACCTGAGCCTCAAATGCTCCCGACATCGACTGCCCTTCAAATATTTTTTTCAAGTGGTTTATTCCGGCTTCGTTGACTTTGGAATCCGGCCGGAGAATTTCCCATATTTTCATTGATGTAATTTCTTTTTCGCTGTAACCGAGCATTTTCTGAAGCGTGAA
>DMTS01000030.1:33969-39175 GCA_003477045.1 Candidatus Delongbacteria bacterium | reverse complement strand
ATACAGGATCTACAGCTCGAATGACCCTTACGGCACTTTTGCTTATCTGACATCTGTCGCAGTAAATACATGGAATACAACAATTACAGCGGACACTAAGAAATTTTATTATATAATTGCTGACAGCAATGCCGTGAAAAAATAAATATTTAAACTCGTTGATGTAAATTTAATCATTATTGAACAGATCGATAAGCTGATGATTTTTTCTTTTAATTCTTAATAATTTCTATTGACTTTTAAAATATATATTACTAAATTATAACAATTACAACAAAATAGGAGTTGAAAATGCCTTTCACAAAATACATGAAAACACTGAGGGAAAAAGGCCTAAAAGTTACTCAACAGAGGCTTGAAATTCTTAAATTTCTGGATGAGAACAGAACTCATCCGACTCTTGATGAAGTTTACAATTATATGATAAAGAAATTCCCCTCGATCTCAAAAATGACTGTATATAATGTAATAGACTCTATGACAGTCAACGGAATAATAAACTCAGTCAGATTCGTTAATTCGACCGAGCTCCGTGTTGATTATGACAGGGATGTTCATTTCCATTTTCTCTGTAAAAAATGCGGGATGATTTATGATGTGGCGGGTGATTTCGATGTGGCGAAGGAAATGAAAAGCACAGGTCACAAAGTTGACGATTACAAAGTCAATATTTACGGTGTATGCAAAAAATGTCTGAAAAAAAAATAAAAAACCTTTGACCTGCTCTTTGTGCTGATATATATTTAATGAAAAGATAAACAGGAAAATAACTTTAATACGGAGGTATCAAATGAAAAAGTATCAATGTGTGGTTTGCGGTTATATCTACGACCCGAAAGAAGGCGATCCTGACGGCGGAATTAAACCCGGAACGGCTTTTGAAGACATCCCCGATGACTGGGTATGCCCCGTATGCGGTGTCGGTAAAGAAGATTTTGAGGAGGTATAATTATGACCGTAAGGTCAATCAATAACGACATTTTCTCCGTCGGAGCTCTTCATTGGGACAGAAGGATATTCGATGAACTTATACCCCTGCCTGAAGGCACCAGCTATAATTGCTACATTATTAAAGGTAATGAAAAGACAGCGCTGGTAGATTCTGTCGATCCTGAAAAATGGCATGAACTTGAAGTGAATTTATGCGAACTCGGAATAAAAAAGCTTGATTTTATAATTACCAATCATGCCGAACAGGATCATTCCGGTTCTATACCAATGCTTCTTGAGAAATTTCCTGAAGCTATGGTAGTCACAAATGAGAAGTGCAGAGCTTTTGAAATTGAACATCTGCATATACCAGAAAATAAGTTTATTGTAGTTAAGGACAATGAAACTTTATCGCTGGGAAATAAAACACTTCGTTTTCTGCTGACTCCGTGGGTACACTGGCCTGAGACGATGGTTACTTACCTTGAAGAAGATAAGATACTCTTTTCATGCGATTTTTTCGGTTCGCACTACGCCGGATCGGAAATGTATGCGGGCGAGAACCATACAGTTATTCACGGAGCCAAGCGCTATTACGCCGAAATAATGATGCCTTTCAGAACTACTGTGGTAAAGAACATAGATAAAGTGACTCAGTTCGAAATAAAAATGATCGCTCCAAGCCACGGTCCTATCTATGATAAGCCAGAAATAATAATCGATGCATACAGAGACTGGACTTCGGATAAAGTTAAGAAAGAAGTTCTCATTCCTTATGTTTCCATGCACGGAAGCACTAAGATAATGGTTGATTATCTCGTTGACAGGCTTATTAAAAAAGGATATACGGTCAAACCTTTTAATCTTCCGGTTACAGATATCGGCGAACTTGCCATGTCGCTTGTTGATGCTTCTACGATCATAATAGGATCACCGATGGTTCTTGCAGGAGCGCATCCAGCTGCGGTTTATTCCGCTTTCCTGGCAAACGCTTTAAGGCCTAAAACAAAATTCGTTTCCATCGTGGGATCATACGGATGGGGCGGCAAAATGGTCGATCAGCTTGCGGGTCTCATATCGAATCTGAAGGTTGATGTTATTGAACCTGTTCTTGTAAAAGGACTTCCGCGGGAAGAGGATTTCAGAAGGCTTGACGCACTTATCGAATCGCTTGATGAAAAGCACAAAAAAATATAGGAGCTTACTATGTTAAAGAAAAAAGTTGAAGATGCTATAAACAAACAGATACAGGAAGAATTATATTCAGCATATCTGTACCTTTCCATGTCCGCATATTTTTCAAATAAAGGCCTCGCAGGATTCGCAAACTGGTTCGATGTACAGCAGAAAGAAGAGAGAGATCATGCGATGAAGTTCTACAATTATCTTCTTGCGCACGGTTCTAAAGTAAAGCTTCTTAAGATAGACGAACCCGGTCACGAATGGAAATCCGCGATAGATGTATTTAAGGCGGGCTTGAAGCACGAACAGCATATAACCGAATGCATAAACAATCTCGTTGACATTGCGGAAAAGGAAAAAGACAGAGCTACTTTCAACCTGCTTCAATGGTATATTGACGAACAGGTGGAGGAAGAAGAGAATGCGAGAACGATAATCGAAAAACTCAGCCTTATCAAAACAGATTCAAACGGGATCTTCATGCTCGATAAAGAACTCTCGGCAAGAGTTTATGTTCCGCTGGTCATAGCTTAATTAAAACTTAAAGGAGATAATCATGGCAGATTTCAAACAGATCTACAAATGCGCATTGTGCGGAAATATCGTTGAAGTGGTTCATGAAGGCGGAGGCGAACTTGTATGCTGCGGTCAGCCTATGAATATGATCAAAGCGAATTCAACCGATGCAGCAGGAGAAAAACATGTTCCGGTAATTGAAAAAACAGAGAAAGGCATCCTTGTTAAAGTAGGCTCGATCGACCATCCGATGGAAGAAAAACATTATATCGAGTGGGTCGAAGTCACGAACGGGGCATGGACTCAGAAAAAATATCTGAAACCCGGTGAAAAACCGTATGCTGAATTCTGTGTTGAATACAGCGAGAAACTTATTGCCAAAGAATACTGCAATCTTCACGGCCTTTGGAAAAACAAATAACCCACGGAGAACAAACATGAAACTTAAAGGATCAAAAACCGAAAAGAATTTATTAAAAGCATTCGCCGGTGAATCTCAGGCAAGAATGAGATATGATTATTTTTCAAAACAGGCTAAAAAAGAAGGTCTGGAATCAATAAGCGCTTTATTTGCAGAAACTTCATTAAACGAAAAAGAACATGCAAAAAGATTTTTCAAATTCCTAGAAGGAGGAATGGTCGAGATTACTGCTATGTATCCTGCAGGTAAGATTGGAACAACTCTTGAAAACCTGAAAGCATCTGCCGACGGCGAACACGAGGAATGGTCAGACCTTTATCCAGAATTCGCAAAGATCGCTGAGAAGGAAGGATTCAAAGAAATCGCAGTTGCTTTTAAAAAAATAGCTGAAGTAGAAAAAGCGCACGAGAAAAGATACAGAAAACTTTTCGAGAACCTCGAAAAAGGCAAAGTCTTTGAAAAAGACGGAAAGATTACCTGGAAATGCATCAACTGCGGGTATCTGCACGAAGGTAAAAAAGCTCCCGAAAAATGTCCGGCCTGCCTGCATCCCCAGGCTTATTTTGAAGTATTCACCGAACCGTATTAATAATCCCATTCAGACAGGAGAAAACTGGAATGAAAAAAGATGATTTTAACGCTATAATAGACTTCGCGGTTGACAGGGAAAAAGAAGCTGTGGAGTTTTATAAAGACCTTCAGAAGAAAACTAAATTTTCAGGCATGATAGAAATGCTGAAAGAACTTGAGACCATGGAAAAAGGTCATATAACAGCTCTGGGCAAGGTAAGAGAAAAAGGACTTGAGAAAGTCGAGATCAATAAAGTTAAGGATCTTCATATATCCGACTATCTGGCCGATATTGAGCCTACTCCGAAAATGGATTATCAGAACATACTGATCGTTGCCATGAAAAGAGAGCAGAAATCGAAAGAGCTCTATGAAGATCTTGCAAAAAGATTTTCGGGAACGGAATTAGAAAAACTGCTTCTCAAAATTGCTGCGGACGAGACCGAACATAAGCTGAAATTTGAAAAAATTTATGACGAGCATGTTCTCAAAGAAAACTAAAATTTCGGAGGCTTTAAAATGATAGATCTATCCGTTGAAGTGGCGGGTCTTAAGCTTAAAAACCCTGTAATTGTAGGTTCATGCGGATTTACGGATTCTGTTGAATCGATAAAAAAGCTTGAAGAAGCCGGAGCAGGCGCAGTTGTTCTTAAGTCTCTATTTGAAGAGCAGATCATGAACGATGTTTATGATACGATGGGTGATGTAAATAATGTTTATGCCCATCCTGAACTTGGAGACTATGTCAGATATTTCGAAGAAAAGGATATTGTTGATAAATATCTTAAGCTGATCAAAGACGCTAAAAAAACGGTTTCCATACCTGTGATCGCAAGCATCAACTGCGCGTCGTTCAACAAATGGGTGGAGTTTTCTTCCGAGATCGAAAAAGCCGGGGCTGACGGACTTGAGATCAATCTTTATTATCTGCCTTCGGATCCGACCGTTACAGAACATACCTATCTGAATACTGCGATGAACATATCTAAAGAATTAAAAAAACACATAAAAATTCCTTTTGCGCTTAAATTAGGCTACTATTCAGATACACTTGCAAAAGATCTGCTTACGATCTCGAGAACCGATGTTTCGGCTCTTGTGCTTTTCAACAAGCCTTTTAATCCCGATATTGATATCGACAAAGAAACAATTATATCAGGCTATCCTTATTCCGCGCCGTCAGAGATCTCAACATCTCTCCGCTGGATAGCAATTCTTTCAGATTTTGTCGAGACTGATCTTATCGCTACAACAGGAGTTCATCACGGGAAAGATGTGGTAAAGGAGATACTTGCTGGGGCAAAGGCTGTACAAATGACTTCTACATTATATCTTAATTCTTTCTCGGTGATCCAAAGGTCCTTAGACGAGCTAAAGTCATGGATGGAAAAGCACAATTATAAAAAATTGTCCGATTTCAGAGGCAAACTGAGCAGGAAAGACCACGTCATTTACGACAGGGTCCAGTTCTTAAAACGCGGAAAGGGTGAATAAAATGGATTTCAGAACGCTTTTCAAGATATCTTACGGTATGTATATAGTGAGTTCGAAAAAGGGTGAAAAGCTCAATGCACAGCTGTCAAATAC
>DMTS01000030.1:0-33826 GCA_003477045.1 Candidatus Delongbacteria bacterium | reverse complement strand
TGAAGCTGAGATCCTTGATCCTGATCTTCAGCCTATGACATACGACTTCTACCATAAAGAATTGAAGGGCAAGCTCTCGAAGAATGCTACGCATTATCACGCAGAAGAGAAATAAATAACAGGGGAGTGGGAAATGAGAAGATTATGTTTATTAGCGGGTTTAGCTGTTTTCTTAATACTACCGGTCAATGCGCAGGATCAGAACATTATAAACGGTAATAAGCTTGAATCATGGTACACATACTGGGGATTGGGTTACGGAACATCCCAGTATCCTGACGCAATGCAGAAAGCTCTTGATGCATTTGAAGAAATTGACGGCGTAACAAGGACTGAAATTGCAGTTGATATGTTCGGTTTCTATTTCCCTGTGAATGGGCATCATACCGCTGTGGGATTTGTAATTGACGGTGTAGCTGATGCTTTTGATTATGATGGAGAAACTGTCCAGTTCAACCAGTACATATATGCAGCCAGTGCTATGCATTTCTTCAATGAAACTGTCGGAAAAGGTTTCTTTGTCCGTGGTGATCTCGGCTTCGCTTACCTTAATGTCGAAAGCACTATTGATAATTTCTCAGCTACAAGCGACAGCGGGATCGGGCTTCTGATCGGAGGCGGATACGGATTCAACCTCGGAGCAGGTACAAGATGCATGCTGAATCTGAATTACAGCTACAGGGGAGTTGAAGGAGACACTTATACCGCACTTGGTATAACTGCAGGATTTATGTTCTAAAGTAAATAAAAAAGGGCGATTTCACAAAATAACCGCCCTTTTTCACTATAGACAAATACTCTCTGACCACCACCCCATGTTAAAGTGAAATTGATCCTCTAAAGTTTTATATCCGTCAACAATCCAAGTGTGCCATGAAGTATCCTCAGTATCCCATTTTGCAGAGTATAACACAGGAGTGCCTGATATCATAGTTGTCTTAAGAGAATCTATCCAAAACGATAAATCAGTATATTCCATAGCTTTGGATTTTAGTTGTGAAGTATAATTAAAATGAGTAGAAATTATGTTAGGGATATACTTATCGTCGCCACTAGTTGCTCTTATACCATAACTCACATTGAGTGCTACACCCGCATGATATGATAGAGTTGAAACCGCATTCTGAATAGCAGCAGAACTTGAAGAATCTGCAAATCGGGCCATATTATTATAGTCATAAATTGCTGTACTGAAATCAATTGTTTCTAAACTTGTTTCAGGCCATGAGTCTGTATTCAGACCAATACCATTAATCGGCCATTCCCATTTCCTCATCAATTGTGACATTGCAAGTGGAGTGCAACCAACCAAAGATAATGTATCTGTAATAACGGGACATTTTTTATTGAACGGGTAGTATTGATTCCATTCAGTTTTAATCATTCCTTCAATATTTTTACTGCTTTTGAGCTTTTTTTTTCGACCCACCACTCAGGAGGTGGATATTGATCATCAAAACTTGTCCTCTCGTGAAATTCTTCCGGGGGTACAATAAACCTTACCCATTGATCAAAATATTTTTTATTTTGTGATAGGTTGTTTGATTTAATATCTTCTAAAAGATCACGGAACATTCGTCTAATAACAAAATTTAAAGATTCGTCAAATATTGAAATTTCTCCTTCTTTCACCCCCATATACCATACACCACTGCCGTTTGGTCCTGTCGGTGGACCAAAATTCTTATTGGAAAAGATCATGACATTACCTTCAGGATAAAAACTAACCATATAAGCCAATGTTAATGTATCTGCTTTAAAACGTACAATGCTTCGTATCAGTTCTTCACCTTCTTTTCGCTTAGTACCTTTCCATTCATGCTCCTCTTCGAACATGTATTTGTAATAATTAATGGCTATGTTATTCAATTCTTCCTGTGTGATAAATCCGTCACTTTTTTGCATTTCAATTTTTGGTACAGTTATTTCTTTATTATTCGGTTCTTCTTTCAGTGAATCCGACATTGCCAATAAAAACATTGCAGCTATAAGAACTGCCAAAAACGCAATACTCCTTCTCATTATATACCTCCTGTTGCTTAAATATTTAATAGTGACTACAAACCTAAACGACTTTTTAATAAATTTACATGATCGTTAATTTCAATTATCTTTTTTACTATTTTTAACAATCTCAAATCCCCGGAATTCCCGGGAGTTTTTCATTTACATCAGTTTTTTAAATCTCGGCCTCTTAGGAGCTATATCTCCAAGCCTTTCTTTCTTCTTTTCTTCGTAATCGGCGAAGTTTCCTTCGAAGAATATTACCTGACCGTCATCCTCGAATGAAAGAATGTGGGTGGCAAGTCTGTCGATAAACCACCTGTCGTGCGATATTACAAGCACACATCCCGCAAAGTTCTCGATAGCTTCTTCGAGAGCTCTTAATGTATTGACATCAATATCGTTAGTAGGCTCGTCGAGAAGTATGACATTACCGCCTTCCTTCAATGTGATCGCAAGATGGAGCCTGTTCCTCTCTCCGCCTGATATCATATAAACTTTCTTCTGCTGATCGGTGCCGGAAAAATTGAAACGGCTTATATATGCTCTCGCATTCACTTCAGTTCCGTTTATATCAAGTATTTCGTTTCCCTGACTCACAACTTCATATATAGATTTTTCGGGAAGCAGGTCTTTATGCGACTGATCAACATAAGCCAGCTTTACGGTCTCACCTATCGTTATCGTTCCCTCGTCCGGTTTTTCCTCGCCCATGATCATTCTGAATAAAGTCGATTTACCTACGCCGTTCGGGCCGATTATACCCACGATCGCATTTTTCGGAATGCTCAGGCTAAGTCCGTCGATCAATTCCTTGTCTCCGAAACCCTTTTTAAGATCCCTGATCTCTATGACCTGATCTCCAAGTCTTGGTCCCGGCGGTATGAACAGCTCAAGTTTCGCTTCTTTTTCTTTGGTTTCAGCGCTGCTTAAGACTTCATAGGCGTTCAGCCTTGCCTTACCCTTCGCCTGCCTTGCTTTAGAGCTCATTCTTGTCCATTCAAGCTCGCGCTTCAATATTTTCTGCCTTTTTGATTCCTGTTTTTCTTCTATTGCAAGTCTTGCGGCTTTCTGTTCCAGCCATGAGCTGTAATTGCCTTTCCATGGTATTCCGTCTCCCCTGTCAAGCTCTAATATCCAGCCTGCCACATTGTCGAGGAAATATCTGTCGTGGGTCACGGCTATGACCGTTCCGGGATAATTATGAAGGAACTGTTCAAGCCAGTAAACACTTTCCGCATCGAGGTGGTTGGTAGGCTCGTCAAGAAGCAGAATGTCGGGTTTGCTTAAAAGAAGTCTGCACAGAGCTACCCTTCTTCTCTCGCCTCCCGAAAGAACTTTGACCGGCATATCATCCGGCGGACATCTGAGTGAATCCATCGCGACTTCAAGTGTATGATCAAGATCCCAGGCATCGAGATGATCCATTTTCTCCATCAGTTCGCCCTGAAGTTCGATAGCCTTGTTCATCTCGTCGTCTGAAAGAGGCTCGCCTAATTTCGCGCTGACTTCCTCGAATGCCTTCACGACATCAACTATGTGCTGAAGTCCTTCCTGAACAACTTCCTTTACAGTCTTTGTCTCGTCAAGAACCGGCTCCTGATAAAGGTACCCGATCTTGTATTCCTTGTCGAATGTTACTTTACCTTCGATCTCTTTGTCGAGCCCGGCTATTATCTTTAAAAGGCTTGATTTACCGGCACCGTTCAATCCTAGAACTCCAATCTTGGCTCCGTAATAAAAAGAGAGCCAGATATTATTCAGGACTTTTTTCTGCGGCGGATAAATCTTGCTGACTCCTTCCATCGAGAATATTATTTTGTTGTCTGCCATTCTTTATCCTTAAATTATTTTTGTTTATTTTATAAAATATGCGAATAATGCGGCGAAAACCAGAGCAGGAAGAAGGTTCATTATCTTCAACTTTTTTATCTCAAGAATGTTTATACCCATACCGAGAAGCAAAAGCCCGCCGACGGCAGAGATCTCGCTGATCATTAAATCTGTTAGATATCCCTGAATTGCGCCTGCAGAAAGCGTCAGTCCGCCCTGATATACAAAAAGCGGTACGGCAGAGAACAGAACGCCTATCCCCAGCGTTGATGCTAAAGCTATCGCTCCGAAACCGTCAAGAAATGATTTTGCCAGAAGCAGTGTCGGTTTCCCGCCCAGCCCTTCTTCGATAGAACCGAGGATCGTCATAGAACCCATACAGAAGAGCATAAATGCAGTAACGAATCCTTCAGTGAATTTATCATTTTTCGAGCCTACTTTCTTCTTTAGCCAGTCACTTACTTTCTCCATTCTTTTTTCAATGTCCAGAAGCTCGCCTGAAATCGCTCCGAGAACAATACTGAATACCATTATAAGTACATTTTCAGTTTTCATAGCCATTGAAAAACCGATATACAGCGTGAAAAGTCCTATTCCCTGAAATGTAGTCTTCGTGATCCTTTCAGGCATCCTTGAATGGATCAGCACACCTATTAGGGCTCCGCCGACAACCGCTCCTGTATTTACTATAGTTCCGAGCATCTAGTACTCATAAACATTGATTTTCATTTCCTTGTGAAGCACTTCATAGATCCTGTCGCCGATGAAATATATTTCGCTGTCGAATCTGTGCAGAAAGTCTTCACCCTTGAGCTGAGGGATCATAATAGTTTTAACATATTTATCATTTTCGAACACATCAGCTATGAAATCATTCTGATTGTTTTTATTTCTCTTGATCGAAGGACATACGAGCAGTCTTCCGTATTTATCATAAAACAACTTGTTTATAGATTTTTTATATGCTTGCTTTGTCTGAAGCGTGTCATATTCGTCTTTGTTCCTTGTAGCTTTTAACGGCATAGAATTTATCAGTCCTTTTTCATAGCTGTTATACTCAACTTTGCTATAATTTTTGCTGATCTCCTTCATTTTATTCCCTTCGAGGTCATAAACACTGATCCTGTATTTATCCGTTTCGTTTTCCGCCACATAGATATTGCCGTTCCCGAAGGTATAGCGGGTTATAAATTCAAAGAATTGAGGGTTGCTTTTATCAAATTTAGCTTTGTATTCCCTTAAGACTGCGGTCTTGTTAAATTTTTTGTCAAGAATAGCAAGTCTGTTAGTGTGGATGATATCTTCTCCTTCTTTTGCAGCTTCGCTAAGATATCCGACGAATTTATCTTCGGAAACAGCTTTTATGATTTCTCCGAAATGTAATTTTCCGTCTTCATACTGAAAATCGTCAATATACTCGCCGTCTAAACTATATCTTATTATCAGAGGAGTAAAATTGTTCCTTACATACACGGTGTCATTCATAATTGTAAAATCAACGGCATTCATCATCTCGCCTTTCCATGTCCCTCTGCTTCCGAAATATTTTATGTACTGACCGCTATGATCTAATTTCAGAATTCTTTCCATTCTCGGATTGAACAGATATATATTCCCATCCTTATCCTCTTCAATATCGCTTATTACCGTGAACTTTCTGTCATATTCAGCTACAGTTTCAGGCTCAAAATTCCCGTCAATGGTAAACAGAAGCTTTATATCAGTCTTCTCAGCTTTTGAACATGACATCACCGCTATAAGTGCGGACACAAGCAAAACGATCTTAAATAATTTCATTTTTAACCTCTTTGTTAATTTTCGGACTGTAAAATAATAAAATAAACTGTTATTATCTATGCAAATTTTTTATATTATTACAAAAATTACGGCGGATAGATTTATGGCTGGACAGAAAGAACTTATAAAAAAAACGATAGCGGATTTTTCACATTCTTCAAAACGGGGCAATGTTTTTGTCGGATTTGACGGTTTTGTTGATAATATTTTGAAACCTGTGCTTGAAAGAAAAGATAATAAAATTTTTGTACCTATGACCGATATACTCACTTTTGCAGACAGAATAAGAAGCGGTGCGGGGAAAAGCATAAATGTCGAGATAGTCAAAGAGAGATCGAGCATGGGCGGTAACGGACCTATAATGGCGAATTCTTTAGCTCTGCTGGGAAATAGCATAGATATAGTAGGTTCGATGGGCAGAGATGAAATACTGCCGATATTTAAACCTTTTACTGAACGGTGCAGAACTGCCATATCATTCTGCGATCCCGGCATAACCGATGCTTTCGAGATGAACGACGGAAAGATCATGTTCAATTACCCTCAGAGCGTGCTTGACATAAGCTGGGAAAGCATTACAGGCTCTGTCGGGGTTGACAGGCTGACTAAAATGATCTCTGAAAACTCATATTTCGCTTTCGTGAACTGGACTATGATCCCATTAATGAACGACATATTAATTCAGATCACAGAAATATTTAGAGGCATGAATGAAAGAAAAACAGTTTATATTGACCTGACCGATCCGAAAAAGAGATCCCGAAAAGATCTTCGCGACTGTATGAATATCCTTCTTGACATGAATAAACATGCCGAAGTCATCCTTGGACTGAATGAATCCGAAGCTGTGCAGGTGGCAGAAGTTATGAAGACAAAACCCGGTTATAAAAATATCAGAGAACTCTCTGAAAATATCTACAAAGAACTTCCGCTTAAAGCTATCGTGATCCACAGCATTAAACAGGCTGCAGCGTGCGCAGATGAAGGTTCATTCATTGTTGACGGACCATATACTCCCGAACCGAAACTTTCAACAGGGGCGGGAGATATTTTTAACGCGGGATTTTATGCGGGATACATTGCCGGATTATATCTTGATGAATGCCTGATAACAGGCGTTTCCAATTCGGGATATTATGTCAGAAATGAAAAACCTGCCGACAGGCAGGCTTTAATTAGTTTCATGGAAAACTGGGCTGAATAATACTTGTGGGGATAACTGGACTTGAACCAGTGATCTCTAGCTTGTCGAGCTAGCGCTTTAAACCAACTAAGCCATACCCCCAATGAACGAACCGCAATTTTAAGAAATTTTTCGTCAAAAGTCAATTAAGAATTTTATATTTAATCATTGAAAATAAGTTTTGTTTTCGTTATATTCCCGACTGATTGAATAACGGAGTGGATTGCAGAATGAGAAGATTATCAAAAAATGCATTTTCCTATTTTATCCAGGGGCTGCTCGCGCTGCTTCCCCTTATAGTTACTGTTTGGGTTATTAAGTTAGTTTACAGGTTCTTTGAGGATTTGCTTGAAGATCTGCTGTTCTTTATTCCGCAGGAATATTTTGATACGCATCAGTTCATAATTAAGATCGTTACAATAATATTAATGTTCTTTACGATCATGTTTTTCGGTATTATGATGAGAACTGTACTTGGAAAATTATTCTTGTCCTTAACCGATTCTTTTTTCATGCACATCCCCGGTTTAAGACCGATCTATAAAGCCGTTAGGCAGGTTATAGATTCTTTCTCGTCAAGCAAAAAATCGTTTTTCTCGAACCCGGTTCTTATTGAATATCCTTCTAAAGATATCTGGACAATAGGTTTTAATACAGGCGAGGTCACTGAGGATTTCAACCCTTCTCCAGGTTTAAAAAGATACTCTGTTTTTATTCCGACTACTCCCAATCCTACAAGCGGTTTTCTGATGATCGTAGCTGAAGATAAGATCAGACCGCTCAACATGAAAACGGAAAGGGCAATGCAGTTTCTGCTTACGGGAGGAGTTGTAAAAGAATAATGCTTCCAGGATTGTTTTTAGCTGTATTATTATTCTCTTTCGGAATTTACTTCGTTCCGAACAGGTTAAAATACATGTTCACTTTGGTTTTACTGCTGGTTACGATGTTCGTAACTTCATCTTGGGGAATAAAAACCCTTTTTTATAATGATCTGCCGTTAATTATTAATATGAATTTTGAATTTCTGAATTTTGATTTCTCGTTCTTCATTGATAAATTATCCTCTTTCTTTCTACTTGCAATAAACTTTACTTCTCTCACCGGATTTATTTACGCTTATAAGTACCTTGAACCGTACTACAGAATAAAATATCCTTTGAGTTTCTCTATACATTATTTTTCATATTTATGGCTCTTCTTATCTATGTCCATGGTCGTAATGCTTCAGGACGGAACAGCCTTCATAATCCTATGGGAGATCATGGCGCTCTCATCGTTCATGCTTGTAATTTTCAACGCCGAGAACCGGACGATAATGAAGACCGGCATAAATTATCTTATTCAGATGCATATCGGAATGCTATTCATTCTTATTGCCTTTACGATAGCGGAGAACGGAACCGGTGTTATGGGTTTCGCTTCCCTTAAACCATATTTTTCAGATCATTCCAATATTATACTTTTTTTAATGTTCTTTATCGGATTCGGCATGAAAACGGGGTTTATTCCCCTGCATACTTGGCTTCCTCTTGCCCATCCGTCAGCTCCTTCCCATGTATCCGGAATAATGTCGGGTATAATGATAAAGATGGGATTCTATGGTATTTTTAGAGTCGTTTCCGCACTTCAGTCTGACTTATTAAGTATAGGCATAATAATACTTGCGATTTCGCTGATTACAGGAATTATGGGCATAATGTCCGCTATAACTCAGCGCGACATAAAAAAGATGCTGGCATATTCCACTATTGAGAATGTCGGCATAATCGGGATCGGGATCGGCCTTGGAGTGATCGGGATGGCAATGAATAATCAGGTTCTTATACTCTTTGGTTTCAGCGGCGCTCTTGTTCATATTTTAAACCATTCGCTGTTTAAATCGATGCTTTTCTTTGCCGCGGGATCAGTAAATCACGCTACACACACTAAGGATATGGAGCTACTAGGAGGGCTGATAAAAAAGATGCCGCATACCGCTCTAATTTTCCTTATAGGATCTCTGGCTATCTGCGGTTTGCCTCCATTCAACGGTTTTGTATCAGAATACCTTTTATATTCCGGTATGTTCATGTCTATATCCGGATCAGGGCTCTATTATTCATTTATAATTTTATCAGGCATCATAGGTCTTTCGCTCATCGGAGGGCTCGCTCTTTTCTGTTTTACGAGAGCATACGGAATAACATTCCTCGGTCAGGAGAGGTCGATCAGGGTTTCCGGAGCTAAAGAAGTAAATGTATCCATGAATGTGCCGGGATACATCATTATTTTTGTTATAATGGTTATCGGACTGGCTTCTTCGATTGTTGTGATCCCTGCTTTCGATATTGCTTCGGCTACATTTTCAAATAATACATACGACAGTTCTATGTTAACTAATGTGCTTCATAACCTTCTCCAGATAAATCTTTTAAGCGGACTTTTCATAATTATCACAGTTGCTCTTTTCTCACTAAGGCGCTATATTTTCAGATCGAAAAAAACTGAGCACGGTCCGACCTGGGGCTGCGGATACACTGCCGGAACACCGAAACATCAATATACCGCGTCTTCATACTCGGATAACTTTACAGGGCTTGCAAATCCGGTTCTAAGATCAAAAACTTTGCGTGAAGAAATTATGCCCGCCGACATTTTCCCCGAAAAGAAGAGCTTCAACTCAGAATCAAAAGATATTTTCGATGATTATATTATAAAATATCCGAAAGAATTTCTTCTTAACCTTTTAAAAAAGATCGCGGTAATGCAGACAGGACAGATCCACCATTACATTCTTTACACTTTTTTATTTATAATAGCCGCGCTTTTATTAACTTATTTCGAGCTGATCTGATATGACAGGAATAATTCTTACAATACTCACAGCTTTAATTTTTCCGGGTTTAATACTCAGAACTAAGAGCATAGTTTCGGGAAGGAAGGGACCGGGAGTTTTTCAGCCGATTTATGATCTAAAGGTTCTTGTTCAGAAAGACAGTGTTTTCAGCAGTACATCCAGCTTTATTTTTCAAATTGCCCCGACAATAGGACTTGCGTCAATAATCTGCGCAATGCTGATGATACCTTTCGCAGAGGAGCATGCGTTTTTTGATTTTAACAGCGACTTTGTTTATTTCTCATATCTTCTCGCTATCGGCAAATTCTTTATGATAATTTCCGCTTTGGATACAGGCAGCGGATTCGAGGGTATGGGGGCTAACAGAGAAGCTCTGTTCTCAATGCTGGTAGAGCCTGCATTTTTTATACTTCTGGCTACATTGGCAATGCTTACAGGATACACATCTTTTTCCGATATCTTTACTTCATTTTATGTTTCTCAGAGTGATTTTGTGCTGATATTCAGCATAATAGGAGTGTATTTATTCATTCAGATAGCTATGATCGAGAACAGCAGGTTTCCGGTGGATGATCCTAAAACTCATCTTGAACTTACTATGATCCATGAAGTTATGATTCTTGATAACAGCGGTTTTGATAAAGCACTGATACATATTTCGTCATACCTAAAATTCGCTGTTTACGGTTCTATCATATATAACCTTTTGGTACCGGCTCACTGGAATATTTACCTTCAGACCATTTTGTTCTTTCTTATCCAGATACTTTTTGCAGTTACAATAGGTTTACTGGAATCATTCAGAGCCAGGAATAAAATGGGTAAAAATCCTCATTTTATTTTGACTTTGACAGCTATTTCATTTATTGCTTTCGTAATAATCATAATAATTACAGGGAAAATCGCATAGATGATAAATTACCTTACAGTGATGTTTGCTATAACTATCGTTTATCTGGCTGTAACCGACAGATTCACAGTATATGCAAGGCTTCTGGGACTGCAGGGATTCATTTTGTTCGGAATTACTCTTGCTGAGCTGCATAAAGCCAGTATCGGAGATCTGCTTTTTATATCTTCAGAGACTTTTTTCTTTAAAGGGCTTGTTGTGCCTTATATGATAAATGTTATCGTAAAAAACACGAAGGTAGAAAAAGTTACTACCGAAGCCCTTTCGGGTTTTTATGAACTTCTGCTGATAATCATATCCCTATTTATCAGTATATTTATGGCTTACACTCTCAAAAACCCGTATATAGATACAGTTTTTTTGACAATTGCTTTCTTTACGATGTTCTCAGGATTGATAATAATAGTAACTCACCGGCTGATACTATCTCATCTGATAGGATTTCTTGTTCTTGAGAATGCTGCATTTCTCTTTTCAATTGCTCTTGGAAGTGAAATGCCTATGATGATCAATATCGGAACTCTACTTGATATTTTCGTAGGCGTGCTTATACTCGGATTCTTCGGAATGAAACTTAAACCTAATATTGAACACCTTAACCAGCTTAAGGACTGACGAATGATATTAAATCTGTTTTTTATAATATCCGCGCTTTTAGGTTTTTCGATCTTTTTTTCAAGAAGTAAGACAGTTACAAGATTTATCGTTATATTTTTCGGCATCCTGCATGTTTCGTTCTCGGTTTATACATGGACAAGGATCGGAAGCACGGATCTGTACTATTTCACCTATGATAACCTTGCTGTGCTTTTCCTTACGATTCTCTCGGTCATTGTCACTGCGGTAATATATCACGGATTTATTTATGTGTCAAAAGATGCTCTCCGGAAATATAACATTTATCATTCCTCGCTCATTCTGCTTGTAACTTGTATGACCGGGGCATATCTTTCGAATAATCTTTCAGCGCTGTGGATATTTGCCGAGGCGACAACGCTGGCTGTAGCCGGCCTGATCTATCACGACAGAACGACCGTTTCGCTCGAAGCTACCTGGAAATATGTTTTTCTAAGCTCTGTCGGCATCACGCTTGCTTTCATCGGAATTCTATTTATATCAATGACAATGAACGGAACACCTTATAACGAGCTATCTTTCGCTTCGATCTCCGAGGTCGCAGTAAATGCTAAACCGCTTTACTTAAAAATCGCTTTTCTTTTCATATTTGTCGGATTCGGCACAAAGATGGAAATATTTCCTATGCATACTATCGGAATTGACGCGAACGCAGTCGCTCCGTCACCAATCGGAGCCCTTATATCATCAGGTCTGGTTAACATGGGATTCATTACTCTTTTCAGAGTTTACGGAGCTCTTTCCGGATCGGAAATATTTGACTGGATGAATAATATCCTTATTCTAGTCGGTCTTTTATCGCTTCTTACCGCTGCAGGATATATGCTGAAAGCGAAACATCTCAAAAGAATGTTCGCTTATTCCACTCTTGAAAATATGGGACTTGTAGCTATAGCCCTCGGAGTTGGCGGGAACGGATATTACGCAGCGATACTTCTGCTTGTTCTCCATTCATTTATTAAATCAAGTCTGTTTATTCAGATGAATCAGCTTTACAGGGTTCAGGGAACATTATGGCTTGATAACAGCGGAAGGTACCTTAAAACATTTCCAGCAGGCGCGCTTGTGCTTATAATCGGAGCCGTCAGCATCATGGCATTTCCCCCCTCAGGTTTGTTCCTTACAGAAATGATGATCTTTAAAGCTCTCGTTATCAATGGAAGATGGTTCGTTCTGATAACCTCGGCTTTTCTACTTTGCTGTATCATTTATGCTACGACGATCAGGGTTATGCATGTAGTATTTTCGCCTCCAAGGCAAAAACAGAATTTCGTTGCTGACGAAAAAGTAAGCCCGTACGAAACTGTCAGCCAGTTTCTTTTTCTGACAATAATAATGGTTCTCTGCTTTTATCAGCCTCCTTTTTTAAAAGAAATGATAGAACAGACCGTAAAAGTTTTATTTAATTAGAGAATGAAATGAAATTATTTTTAGAAACATATAATAATACAAATTCAGTGGACATTAACGAAATTCCCGTTCTTAAGTATCAGTATTTTGCGAACATGCTCAGGTCGTACTTTGCCGATTCGGACAATCACTGTCTGTCTTATTATGCTTACAGAAAAGATAATAAGCTGAAATTTATCTGTGCGATCGCTAAGGACAGCAATGGAAAAATCTACCTGTCATCCCACGAACTTGATGCGGGGAAAATAATGCTCGACTCCCTTACTCCCGAATTTCCGCAGCTGCATATTTTTGAAAGGGAAATTGCAGAGAACTTCGGGATCACTTTTGAAGGACACCCGTGGGCAAAACCCGTCAGATACCCTTTTGATAGAGCCGATAAAAACAAAGTTATGAATAATTATCCGTTCTACAGGATGGAAAGTGATCAGCTTCACGAAGTTGGTGTGGGACCGATCCACGCCGGAGTGATCGAACCGGGTCATTTCAGGTTCATCTGCAACGGGGAGAAAGTTCTTCATCTCGAGATCCATCTGGGATATCAGCACAGGGGCGTTGAAAAGCTAATGCTTCAGAACGATAATCGTCTCAAGCTCTGCATTCTTTCTGAAAGCATCGGAGGAGATACTGCTGTCGGAAATGCGCTTGCTCATGCTCAGCTGTTGGAATCTCTTGCAGATTTTGAGGCTCCAAAAGATCTTCAGATCGAAAGATGCATAGCTCTTGAACTCGAAAGAATTGCAGTTCATATAGGTGATACTGCGGCTTTATGCACAGATGTCGGATATCAGCTAGGTCAGGTCGTATGCGAAGCGCTTAGAACGACAATAATAAATACGACTCAGTTCTGGTGCGGGAACAGGTTCGGAAAAGGGCTTGTTCGGCCGTTCGGGACGAATTATCCGCTGAATGATAAAACAGTTGAAGAGATAAAAAAGATCCTAAATGATTCAGGTAAAAGATATTTTGATATGGCTGAAAGAATTTACTCTCTGCCGAGCGTACTCGGAAGATTTGACGACATCGGGATCGTGACCACCCAACAGGCTTACAGAATAGGCGCAGTGGGAATGGCGGCGAGAACCTGCAATATTCCGAGAGACATAAGAGCTACTCATCCTTTCCAGTATTTCAAAACACATAAACCACAGGTCGTTACTCAGGAAAAGGGCGATGTTCTTGCACGCGGAATGCTGCGTTTTCTTGAAGCAAAAGAATCCGTTAAATATATTTTCGAGCTTCTAGCAAAATGGGAAAGTATCGATAAAACAAATTTAAAACCGGATTATGATCACAAGCTTAATCCGGATCGTTTCGCTGTTTCAATTGTTGAAGCATGGAGAGGAGAACTGTGCCATTTTGCCGTTACTGATGAAAAAGGTAATATTTCGCATTACAAGATAAGCGACCCTTCAATGCATAACTGGTTCGCGCTTGCACTTGCAGTCAGAGATCAGGAGATCTCGGATTTCCCGATATGCAATAAAAGTTTTAATTTAAGCTACTGCGGATATGATCTGTAAAATGGAAAAATTATGATTAAAGAAATTAAAATATTAAAACAGCACGGAATTCAGTATGTGCCCGATCTTAAGGGAGCAGTGCTGACGCCTTTATTCAGAGGAAGACCGGTCATAAAAGAACAGCCTTCTGAAGCTGAAACTGAAATGCTTATCAGATTATGCCCGTCTGATGCTATTGTAACTGTAGGGGGATTCGGAATTGATATAGGAAAATGCGTTTTCTGTAAAGAATGCGCCCTTGCCTGTCCGAATAAAATTGAGTTTACGAATGATTATAAAATAGCGACGAATGATTTAAATAATCTTATAGTCAGACAGGGCGATTCCGAAATTAAATTCAATGAAGAAAAGATCAGGCCAGAAGTGAGGAAGCTTTTTAAAAATGCTCTGAAACTGAGACAGGTTTCGGCAGGCGGAGACAACAGCTGCGAATTTGAATTAAATGCTTCAGGCAATGTCAATTTTGATATGGGCAGATACGGAATTGAATTCGTCGCTTCGCCGAGACATGCTGACGGTATAGTTATAACAGGACCTATTACCGAAAACATGGCTGAAGCGCTACAGATCTGCTGGGATGCGACACCCGGCCCGAAAGTACTTATCCTTGTCGGGACGGACGCTATTTCCGGAGGAATGTTCAAAAACTCGCCCGCAGTCAAGAGAGAATTTCTTGATAAATATCCGGTCGATCTTTATGTACCCGGCAATCCGGCCCATCCGCTGACTTTCATAAATGCAGTTTTAAGGCTAATCGGCAAATGATAATATGAATGAAATTATTTTCATAATAATCGCTGTTTCAGCTCTTGGAATCTTTGCCTTACCAAAGAGATCCCAGTACTACTTAATGCTCGGAACGCAGATTTTCCTGGCAGCTTTAACTGGTTATTTAATGTATCTGTCTTTCAACAGAATTGAACCTCTTCAGATTTATCTTTTTGACCTGCTCGGAAATGATGTAAGCCTGGTGATCGACAGTCTTTCTGCTTTTTTCATTTTCGTGATAAATATTACTGTACTCACCGGCGCACTATACGCAAAAGGCTATCTGAAACCCTATCTGCGCGATAAGACCAGACTTGAAATGGCATGGCACTATTTTAATTTTCTTATTCTGCACATTTCTCTGCTGATGGTCGCAATGCTTCGCGAAGGGATCAGTTTTCTCGTATTCTGGGAGCTTATGTCTGTTTCAGTCTTCTTCCTTATCATTTTCGAATCAGAGAAACAAGAAAATAAAGAGGCCGGAATAAAATTCCTTATTCAGATGCATGTTGCCTTTTATTTCATTATCGCGGCTTTTATTATCTGCAGTATTGCGACCGGACAGAATATCGGGTTTGAAAGCTTAGAACAATATTTCAAAGATTACCCCGCATTTCCGGTTTTTCTGCTCTTCTTTATAGGATTCGGTATAAAAGCGGGATTTATCCCTCTTCACACATGGCTGATCCATGCTCATCCTGCCGCTCCTTCGCATATATCCGGTATCATGAGCGGAGTGATCATAAAAATGGGTATCTACGGCATAGTCAGAGTGCTGACATATATTCATTCAGATCTGATGCCTATAGGCGTATTTATCCTGATAATATCCATTATTTCAGGAATATTCGGCGTGACAATCGCCATCGTTCAGCACGACTATAAAAAACTACTGGCCTACCACAGCATTGAGAATATCGGAATCATAGGAATAGGAATCGGAATTGGAGTGATGGGATTGGCAATAAATAATCCTGTTCTTGCCAGCCTTGGTTTTGCCGGCGGACTGCTTCATGTGCTAAATCATGCGCTTTTCAAATCTCTTTTATTTTATGCTGCGGGAAGTATTTATCAGCAGACCCATACCAGAAATATTGAAAATCTGGGCGGACTGATGAAGAAAATGCCTTCAACAGCAGTTTTCTTTCTTCTTGGAGCTGCTGCTATTTCCGGGCTGCCTCCTTTCAACGGATTTATATCTGAATTCCTGATATACACAAGTTTATTTAAATCTCTAATGGTAAGCGATTCTATTTTAAGCGTCACTCTGCTGGCCGGTATTGTAGCTCTTGCGGTGATCGGCGGACTTGCCGTATTCTGCTTTACGAAAGTATTCAGCATTATATTTCTCGGGACAGCGCGAAGTGATAAAACCAGACACAGCCATGAAGTGAGAAGTTCGATGCTTTTCCCCAAATTCATTATCGCAATTTTGATAATTATGATCGGGATTATGCCCTTCATGATGTTGAGACCGATGTCTTTTGTAGCAGGAGTATTTGTAGATGACACAAGCTCTTTAAGAGATATGACCGGTACAATGTCGGGGATATCGCTGTCGCTCAGCCTTCTGATTGTATTTATCGGGATCCTGTTCTTTATAAAATTGAAGCTGTCTAAAGTCAGGCATACTGATATCGGATCCACCTGGGGCTGCGCTTATACGGGTTCTGATCCTGCGCTACATCAGTATAGTGCCACTTCTTATGCCGAATACATCATAATGAAAGCAAAAATACTTGTCGGTGTAAAAAAACACTTCCGGTATCTGACAAAGGAAAATATCTTTCCCGGTGAATCGTACTTTAAAACCGGCAGCTCCGATGTTTTTGAAGATAATCTTGTTTCAAGACCGGCTGGCGGACTTCTCTCTTTTATGGAAAAGATCGCTGTTTTTCAGACCGGAAATATTCAGCATTATCTTTTGTACGCGATCGTATTTGTGATCGTTATTTCAATAATTTCAATATTCGGGATAATTTAGCATGGGCGTAGGTTTAGTTTTAATATTGATCACAAGCCTGATCTTCCCCGGAATAGTGTCCGTTGTAAAAGCTAAGATCGCGGGCAGAAAAGGTCCCCGTGTTATGCAGCATTTTTACGATATAATCAGGCTGATGAAAAAAGGTAATATTTACAGCCGGACTACAGGATTTCTTTTTCAGCTCGCTCCGATAATATATTTCTCTACCCTTCTCACCGCTGTATTTTTTATTCCGGTCGGAAATTACAAAGCTCTTCTTTCATTTGAGGGCGACTTTGTAATGTTCGCTTATCTGATGGCATCCGGAAGATTCATCATGATAATAGCAGCTATGGATACCGGAAGCGGATTTGAAGGTATGGGAGCTAACCGTGAGGCATTTTATTCTCTTCTCGCCGAGCCTGTATTCTTTATCATCATGGGCTCTATAGCTCTGCATACAGGTCATAATTCATTCTATGATATTTTCAGTAATCTGTATGTCGAATCAGCCCTGACTTATTTTGTTTCGGCTCTATCAGTCTATCTGATCTTCTGGGTTTCCATGATAGAGAACAGCCGTCTGCCTGTTGACGATCCCCAAACACATCTTGAGCTCACTATGGTTCATGAGGTAATGGTCCTTGACCACAGCGGGTTCGAACTGGGTCTGATCCAACTCGCCGGCGGTCTTAAGTTCGCGATATTCGGAAGCCTTATCTTTAATCTGGTTCTGCCTATTCAGAACAGTTATTTCCTTCAGCTCACATTCTTCCCTATTGTTCAGGTAATTTATGCTGTTCTCGTGGCATTTGTTGAATCATTCAGAGCCCGTAATAAAATGATGAGGAATGCGCAGTGGATAATCACTTTGTCCGCACTTTCCATAGTTGTATTTCTTACTATCCTGATAATACATGAAAAAGTAGGTATGTTGCCATGATGATCGTACTTCTTATTATATTTGCGTGCACGCTGATATATTTCTTTCTTTCTGAAAGAGTTGAAAAGCATATCAATCTTCTTGCCGTTCAGGGAACACTGCTGTTTATAATCGCGTTCATTAACCTTATCGAGATAAATGTTCTGGGTTTGATTCTAATTCTTCTTGAGACTCTGATCGTCAAGGCTATAATTATTCCGCGGTTTTTAAACAGGATCAGGCGGACGAACAATCTGAACAGGCTGGTGGAGAATTATATTCCTTTCTTCTACTCCGTGTTAATTATCACAGCCATAATCATAGCGAGTTTCTTTACTGCTTATTCAATAAGAAATCACTTTGTTGATGTGAAATTTCTTGCGATAGCTCTTTCAACCATTTTGGGCGGGATCTATTTCACGATAGTACACAAGAACATCTTCAATCATATAGTAGGCATTATGATAGTTGAAAACGGAGCGTTCCTGCTGTCTCTGGCGGTCGGTGGTGAATTTCCGTTTCTCGTAAGTATGGCGGTCCTGATCGATATCCTGATCGCGGTTCTGATCATCGGAATATTCATAGATAAGATCGGCAGCGCATTCGGGAATATGTCAACCTCAAGTTTAAATAAGCTGAAAGATTAAAAATGGCACTATTGTTTTTCTTTATAATATCAACACTTTTAGCCTTATCGGTCTTTTCGAATAAGAACCGGAGCATAAATTTTTCCGCAGCTTCGATCTACAGCCTTCTTCATATTTCGCTTTCAATTTATGCCTATATCAACTTGAACGATCTTGATTCAGTTTATTATAAATTCGACAGCCTTGGTATAATACTTAACGGGTTGCTGAGCATAATACTTATCCCTGTTTTCTGGCACATCAGATATTTTCTTGACAGATATATACCGGATAGAAAAATGAAAGGAAGATTTATAAGCCTGATAATCATACTTTCAACGGCTTTAAGCAGCATATATTTTGCTGACAATATCGTTATTGTATGGGTCAGCCTTGAGATAACCACTGTCGCCGTTACATTTCTGATCTATCATGAAAGGTATCCTGACGCGCTGGAAGCCGCATGGAAATTCCTTTTTATCTCATCTTTCGGGATCGTTCTTGCTTTTATAGGAATTCTCCTTTTGTCAGTAAAAGTAAGTAACGCACAGGATTCCTCATTGTCTTACACCCATCTTCAGGCTGTATCTCATTTGATCGACCCGCTTTTCATGAAAGCAGCCTTCCTGCTTTTAGTGACCGGTTACAGTATCAAAATGAATATTTTCCCGCTATATCCGGCCACTGTTGACGCGAAGACCATCGCTCCGTTCCCTGTAAACGCTCTTACTTCAACCGCTGTATTGAACGGCGGTTTTGTTGCGATCTTCCGTCTATACAGTATAATTTCCGGAACAGAATCAGCAGTCTGGGCTAACCGCGTTCTGCTAATAATCGGGATGACCAGTCTCGTTATCATGTCCGTTCAGCTTTTCAAAGTTAAACGGTTCAGTCGAATGTTCGCTTATTCAAGTATGGAGCATATGGCTCTTGTCATAATAGCTTTATCATTGGGAAAACCGGGACTGTATGCGGCCATTCTGCATATTATGCTTCACTCGCTTGCAAAAACAGGGATATTTTTACATTACGGACAGATCAGGGCATATTATCTGAGCGGATGGATCCATGATTCCGGCGACTATATGAAGCAGAATGGATTCAGTGCGCTTGTTTATCTGCTCGGTTTAATGACCGCGACAGCAGTGCCTCCGTCAGGTTTATTCGTAAGCGAATATCTTATCCTTAGAGCTCTCTTTTCTGAAGGTTACAGTTACATAGCTATAGCTATAATTGTTTTACTTTCTGTAGTCATGTATGTGATCTTCAAATATTCTATGCAGCTGCTGTACGGAAAACTGCCCGATAATTTTCAGAAAGATAAGGCGATAATCAATAAATATGAACCTGTTTCGCAGATCATTCTTTTCGGACTGGTCTTCTACCTGGCTTATTTTACTCCAGGTTTTATTAAAGAACTTATGAATTCTGTTGTTCAAAACTTAAATTAGAGAATTATGACTGATAAAAATCAAAATATCTGCAGGGTAAAGAACAATTCGGTAACCGGTCTGAATATAATACCGGTTTACTCTTATGCGGACTTCAGCTCTTTGGTAGTGGAACTTTTGTCTAAAGATCAAAATCACTGCGTTAATTATTTTGCTTTTCCTGATAAGAACGGGCTTAAATTCATCGCAGCGATAGCTGATGATACGGCAGGAGACATAATTCTATTATCGCATTTCTTAGCGTCTTCTGAATCTAAACAGCTGAATTCGCTGACTCCAAAAATTATAGCGCTTCACATTTTCGAGCGCGAAATTTTTGAAAATTATGGTATAGATTTCAAAGATCACCCGTGGCTGAAACCTGTGCGTTTTCCGCACGACAGGTTTGATCGGAATTTGAAAGTGAACGATTATCCGTTCTATAAGATAAACAGCCATGAACTCCACGAAGTGGGAGTGGGACCTGTTCATGCCGGTATAATTGAGCCCGGACATTTCAGGTTCATCTGCAACGGCGAAAATGTGCTTCACCTTGAGATCCAGCTCGGATGGCAGCACCGCGGAGTTGAAGCTCTGATGCTTGAAAAAAAGCAGCTTCTCCAGCGTGTAATTATTTCTGAATCGATCGCCGGAGATACTGCTGTCGGACACAGCCTTGCGTTCGCACAGCTCATGGAAACTTTGGGAGATATCAAAATAAGCGAACAGCTTATGGTAGAGCGGGCTATTGCGCTTGAACTTGAACGGATAGCAATTCATGTGGGCGATATAGCCGCTTTGTGTACGGATGTAGCTTATGGATTAGGTGCAAATATTTTCGCTATACTTCGTACCGGAATTATCAACTATACTCAGTCATGGTGCGGAAACAGGCTCGGCAAAGGTATGATCAGACCGGGCGGGATAAACCTGCCGTTCACCAATGATCATAAAGAACGGCTTCTTGAAGTACTATCCAAATTTGAATTTCAATTTGTCGAGCTGGCTCACCGGACATATAAGCTTTCAAGCGTAGAAAATCGTTTTGATGATATCGGAACAGTGGATGAAAAACTTATAAGAACAATAGGCGGAGTAGGCATGACAGCCCGCATGGCAAATGTAAACCGCGACATCCGTTCTTCACATCCGTTCGCAGGCTATATAGAATTTCCGATAGCGCCTGTAATATTACCTAAAGGCGATGTTTTCTCACGCTTTCTGCTGCGCAGGAAAGAAATAAAGAGATCTATCGCATGGATTAGAAACATTTTAGAAAACTGCAATTTTGATATCCCGTCAGGAAAACCGCCGTCTGAAATTCAGTTGAAGCCGGACAGTTTTGCCATTTCTCTTACAGAAGGCTGGCGCGGAGAGATCTGCCACTGCGCAATTACTGATGAAACCGGAAGCCTGATGTTTTATAAAATAAAAGACCCGTCTATGCACAACTGGAAAGCGCTTGAACTTTCTCTCAGAAATCTGGAAATATCCGATTTCCCGATCAACAATAAAAGCTACAATTTGAGTTATTGCGGCTATGACCTTTAAGGAAATTTATCATGCTAGACGAAATAAAGATAATAATTCATAACGGAAAACAGTTCATCACTGACCCGAAAAATGTTCAGCTGCCTAAACCTTTTAGAGGCAGGCCTGAGATCAGCACCGTTAAAGTGGATGAAAATAAACTTGTTGAATTATGCCCGGTCTCTGCTATATCAGCTAATCCTGTCAGAATCGACCTTGGCAAATGTACTTTCTGCGGAGAATGTGCGTTCCGGTTTCCTGAAAAGATAACCTTTACAACAGATTATAAATTATCTACAAATATACCTGAACGCCTTATAGTTAAAGAAGGCGAAAATCTTCCGATTGAAATAGATCGGGAAGCGATCAGACCGGAAATAAAAGATATATTCAAAAACTCATTCAAGCTGAGACAGGTATCAGCAGGCGGAGACAATTCAGCTGAATTTGAGTTGAACGCATGCGGGAACGCAAATTTTGATATGGGCAGATACGGAATAGAATTTGTAGCCTCACCCCGTCACGCGGACGGAATTCTCGTAACAGGCCCGATCACAGAGAGCATGGCTGAAGCTGTCGAAATTGCATGGAAAGCAGTTCCTGAACCTAAAGTTTTTATACTCTGCGGAACTGATGCCATAAGCGGAGGAATATTCGCAGGCAGTAAGGCACTGAACAGAGAATTTCTGAACCGCATAAAAGTTGACCTTTATATTCCCGGAAATCCCCCTCATCCGCTCAATATTGAAAATGGATTATTAGATCTCATCGGAAGATAAAAATATCCAACGCTATTGAAAATCATAACCTACTATGCGTTTGACATTGAATTTACCGCCCGATCTTTTGTATTACAGCTTATTTGTTTTAACTCTTTGATTTACCTACACTTTCAGTCCGAACGGTTCAATGACTTTATTCAGAGCTTCCTCACCCTGGAAATAAGATAAAAGAACACCGAAATTCGTGAAACTGACGCCTGATTCTATCAGGTCTTCAATCCTTGAAGCGATCGCCTGCTGATCGAGCATGCAGCCTCCGCAGTGAATAACGAGTTTGTATTCTTTGAGCTTATCGTTTTCGGCGAACACTCTTCCGAAATAGTGATCTATCTGAATTGCGCCTTTTCCGAACAAAGCCTCGATCTTTTTCGGTATCTGAACTGTTCCGATATCCTCGGCCTTTCTGTCGTGATTGCAGCCTTCGGCTATCATGACCTTATCTCCCGGTTTGAGCGCTTTGAAAGCCTTAACCCCGTTGACGAAAAGCTCAAGATTTCCTCTGCTTAAAAAATTTATCATCATTATTGAGAAAGTCGTGACCATATAAGGTGCATTTTTCGTCCATTTTGATATAATGTCCATAGCCTGCGAATCTGTTATCAGCAGCTGAATGCGCCCTTCCCTTCCCAGCAGAAAAATGAAATCGTCGAATCTCTTCTTCTCCGCGGCAACTTCCTCAGCTATGATGCTCCTCGCTCTGGCGAGATCCATTCTGTATGCGAAAGTAGGCACATATCTGCGTACAAGATATTCCTCCGCCATCATCTGCGGTTTGAGGAATCTGCCTTCGGGACTTTCATCATCTATCGGAATATTTAAAAATACAATTTTATTTCTGTCCAAATCAGGCAGCAGCGGAGTTTTTGCGGGCTGAAGTTTGGAATTAGCCTTCAGAAAATCGACAAGAACCGTATAATTCGATCTGTCGGACAGATCAAGCTCGACCGATGGAAAATTTCTTCCGCTAATAGCCTGCAGCTTTTCCATTGTAGCTGAACCGCCTTTGAATTTATTATAGATCACGAATACTTCTTTACCGCGCCCCGCCGACGAGGATACAACCTCTTTTTCGGTCAGGAAATTATCTTTAACGATATCTGAATTATTAGTGTTTATCACGACAAGAACTATGTCAGATCTTTTCAGTGCATTGAATGTTTTCTGCTTTTTCTTTTCGCCGAGAATGCCTTTCTCGTCAATGCCCGCGGTATCGAAGATCTTTACCGGACCCAGCTCATGAATTTCCATAACGGTAGTTTTGACATCGGCAGTCGTGCCCGGGGTAGGATCCACGATCGAAGTCTCCTGCTGAGTTATGAGGTTCATAAGGGTGGATTTTCCTGAATTCACTCTTCCGAAAATTCCGATATTTATTCTTTCCATATTTATCCCGCAGGTTATTTTTTTATCCTGTGCCCGTAAGTCGTGCCAATTGTCCTGCCCGCGCTTTTCAGCAGTGCTTCAAGCTTCTTTTTGTATTCAAAAGGTTCGATGTCCTTTGAATCCTTGTCCGGATAAATAACATATTTATCCCTGTATTCCATCGGGGTGATGTTAGGCATGATGACATTTGCTCCCGATGAGAGCATTTCAAGCTTGCCTTCAAAATCACTGAGCGTAGAATAAGCGGTTGTTACAGGCAGATGAATGTCCTTTAACATTATCCTTGTTATCGCTACTGTTTTTCTGACGATAGCCGGGTCTCCTTTCTTAGAAGCGCCTATAATAGTGTCTCCGTGAGGTATGAAGGGACTTATTCCTATCATATCGTAATCCATGCTGAAAAACAGCATAATATCATCCGCTATTGATTCAATCGTCTGGCCGGGCAGCCCGATCATAATGCCTGATCCTACCTGAAAACCGAGTTCTTTCAGATCTTTCTGACATTTAATCCTGTTAGCGAAAGTCATTCCGGGGTCAAGATAAGTATAAAGCTTCTCGTCTGAAGTTTCATGCTTCAGAAGATACCTGTCGGCGCCGGCTTCCCTGTACTTTCTAAAAGTTTCCCTGCTTTTCTCGCCGAATGAAAGCGTAAGCGAAATATCCATCGCTTTTATCTCTCTGATGATCCTGCATACGGTCTCATCGTCCCATGCTTCATCTTCGCCTGATTGAAGCACTACGGAACGGTACCCGAGAGGCAGAGACCATCTGACCCTTTCTATTATTTCATCGGGCTTCATCCTGTATCTTACGACATTTTTGTTCTGCGCCTGAATGCCGCAGTAAAGACAATGCTGTTTACAGTAATTTGAGATCTCGATTATCTCTCTTATATGAACTTCATCGCCGACATACTGTTTTCTGATCCTGTCGGCAGCCGCAAACAGCTCTGAATCGTCATCATGCATAAGAAGATATGTTATATCCTCTTTTGAAAAATTACCGCTTACAATATTTAAAAGCGCCTGATTTATCATTAAAAATACAGATCCCTTTTTCCGTCCTTTACAGCCTGAATGTTCTTTCTTACGCTTGCCTCAAGATTTAGACCGGCGATACTTTCTTTAATTGTCCTTTCGATGAGAGCATATCCCTTTTCTTTAAGCCTGTCATTCGCGAAATCTTCGAGATACTCGGTGAATGTGAATATCGCATTCGGATAACAGTGGGCTTTGATAAGTCCGGGCTTTGCAAGATCCATGAAATCCTTGCCCACCCTTCCGAGACGGTAGCAGCCCGTACAGAAGCTGGGAATGTGATCAAGGTCAACTATGTCTTCAATTACTTCAGCCAGCGACCTGTGGTCTCCCAAGGAGAATTGAGCATCGGAATGCTCCTTTTTCGTATATCCGCCCGGATCTGATTTTGATCCTGCGCTTATCTGTGAAATTCCGAGGTGGAGAGCTTCCCTTCTCATTGAAGCATTCTCCCTAGTGCTTAAGATCATTCCTGTATAAGGCACTGTTATCCTCAGGATAGCTATTATTTTCCTGAAATCGGAATCCGTTACTGGATAAGGCGGATTCGAAGCTATGTCCGAACCTGTTGCCGGTTCAAGCCGAGGAACGGATATAGTATGCGGACCGACACCGAATTTATCCTCAAGATGTTTTATATGCTGAAGCAGCGCAATTATTTCGTATTTATAATCGGTCAGCCCGAAAAGTATTCCGACCCCGACATCACTGATACCGCCTTCCATCGCTCTGTCCATGGCTCCAAGATGATACTCATAATCTGACTTCGGTCCCGACTTATGCATCTGCCTGTATGTTTGCTCGTGATATGTTTCCTGGAACAGCTGATAAGTTCCTATCTTCGCAGCGTTAAGTTTTATGTAATGTTCAACTTCCATTGCGGCTATATTGACATTTATCCTTCGGATATTCCCTTTCGGAATTTTAACTGCGTAAATCGTATTTATCGCGTCTATAGTGTAATCAAGAGCGCTTTTACCCAGACCTTCGCCTGAAACGAGCAGGATTCTTTTATGACCCTGATTTATCAGAGCCTCAGTTTCCTTTCCGATCTCTTCCATTGTAAGAGTATTTCTTGATATTGCCTTATTGCTCTTTCTGAAACCGCAGTACAGGCACTCGTTATTACACATGTTCGACACATACAGCGGTGCGAAAAGTACAAGCCTTTTGCCGTAGATGGCTTCTTTTATGAAATTGGCTGTTTCCGCCAGCCTGTCTATGCCTTCAGCCGATTCTACAAGAAGAAGCCTCTCGGCTTCTTTGAAGCTGATCCCTTTCAGTTCGCGGGCATGAGATAATATCTCATTAAGTTCGATAGTGTCGGGAGCAGCCGCTTTCTTCAGGTACTCTTCGATCCGGCTGTTGTCTATGATCTTTTCCATTTATGTCCTTTAAAGTAAAAAGTGGGCGCACAGCCCACTTCATTTACTTTGTTATTTAACTAAAGTTTCAAATTCATCTCTGAATTTTTCCACCATCGCTTTGATCGGAACTGTGAAGGCTTCGCCTGTAGGACAAATTGTAACACCTTTAACATTTTTGCAAATGTGAAGTATTGTTTCGATATCCTCTTTTGTTCCTTCTCTGTCAAGAAGCTTTTTAAGAAGCTCTTTTATTGAATCAGAACCGTAACGGCATGGTGCGCATCTTCCGCAGCTTTCGTGAGCATAGAACTTTATTGTTCTGTAAGCAAGCTCAGGTATTGAAAACTCATCGTTAATTACCATCACCCCGCCTGATCCGAGACCTGTTCCGTGCTTGATACAGGAATCGTAATCCATGTTCAGTCCTTCGATCTCGTTAGCTTTAAGGATCGGAACTGACAATCCGCCTACAATAACGGCTTTAAGCTTACCTTTTACTCCACCTGCTGCTTCAAGCAGCTTGCTGAAAGGAACAGCCATAGGATATTCATAAACGCCGGGTTTGTTTATATTGCCGCTGATACCGTAAAGTTTAAATCCTGTATTATTTTCATATCCGAATTTTTTAAATTCCGCCGCGCCTTTTTCTATTATAAAAGGAACGCTCGCAAGAGTTTCGACATTGTTAACGATCGTCGGGCATCCGTATAAACCTGAAACAGCAGGGAACGGAGGTTTGATTCTCGGCTCCCCCCTTTTTCCTTCGATAGATTCTATAAGAGCTGTTTCCTCACCGCAAACATAAGCTCCTGCGCCTCTGTGAACGATAATATCAAAGTTATTTAGTTTACCGTCAGCTTTTGCTTCATCTACAGCTTTGTCAAGAATATTTGCGATCCAGTCGAACTCACCTCTGATATAGATAAATCCGAGTTTCGCTTCGATAGCTCTTGCTGAAATAGCCATACCTTCTATCAATAGGTGAGGATCGTATTCCATTATCTGCCTGTCTTTGAAAGTACCCGGTTCGCCTTCGTCTGCGTTGCAGATCAGATAAACCGGTTTTCCGGTACCTTTTGCCAAAAATCCCCATTTTACACCGGCAGGAAATCCCGCTCCGCCTCTACCTCTGATAGCTGAAGATTTTACCTCCGCAGCAATTGCCTGAGGTTCCATCGTCATAGCTTTTTCGAGAGCTTTGTAGCCGCCACCGGCTTTGTAAACTCTAATTGATGTTGAATTATCAACATTTCTGTTTTTTAAAAGCACATTACATTCGGTTGCGAAATAATATGTATTTTCATTTTTCGGCATTATACCTTTCTTTAGNNATTCAAAGTGAACATTTTGTCTTTGGTTGTTTCACCCGGTTCAATGTCCAGTTCTTTCTTTATGAAATCAAGTATCTTTGCCGCACCCATAAGGGTTGCGGGGATATTCGTATCAACCTGGATATGATACTTTCCGATTTCTTTTATATTGTACATTGTATAATAAGTCAGAACACCGAAAGCGTGAGCTTCGGAAACTCCGACAACTTTTGCTACTTCTGCAGCCAATGCGCGGTCAAGATAGTTCATATTCTCTTTTTGAGCGATCATCAAAGCGGGCATCAACGCAGATTCTTTTTTCGGATACTTTGCAATCAATTTCCTGATTGACTCTATAGCTTTATTCGAAAGCATTTTTTCTCCCGTTGATTTTTAGTGTTTGTGTGTTGTTTCTTTTATTACCTTACCGTCAGACTGCGATCTCTCAAAATAATTTGTATGTAGAAGTTTGTGAGCGATTTCCGAATTAGGTTTGCCTAAGAAGTCTTCATAAATCTTTGTAACCATCGGATTCTCGTGTGAATATCTTAGAGGTCTATTATCATCTTCCGTATAAAGACCCTGACCTCTGATTCCTCTGTCAACAAGAGATGAACCGAAAGGCTGTCCGCCGCCGCCGACGCATCCGCCCGGGCACGCCATGATCTCGATGAAGTGATATTCGCTCTTTCCTGTCTCTGCAATCTGAGCTTTTACTTTGTCTAAAATCTTTCTTGCATTACCAAGACCGTTAGCAACTGCTACTCTGATCGGGAAAGGAAGCTTAGGATGTTCTACGATAGCTTCTACGATATCGTTCATAACGCCTCTCAAGACTTTAAGCTCAGGGCTGGGAAGATTTTCACCTGTCAAAAGGAAGAAAGCCGATCTTACGGCAGCTTCCATAACTCCGCCTGTTGCTCCGAAAATAGTTGCTGCACCGGTGTAATCGCCCATAAGGCTGTCGGCTTTTTCTTCAGGTAAGTTTTTAAAGTCTATTCCCGCTTCTTTGATCATTCTTACGAATTCTCTTGTAGTAAGAACATAATCAACATCTCTGTAACCCGAATCGTTCATTTCAGGTCTTCTCGCTTCGAATTTCTTGGCAGTACAAGGCATAATTGAAACTGAAACGATATTTTTAGGATCCACGCCTGATTCTTTAGCGTAATATGTTTTTATTAAAGTGCCGAGCATCTGCTGAGGTGATTTACATGTTGAAACATGTTTTGCGAGGTCAGGGAAGAATGTCTCGCCGAATTTTATCCAGCCCGGTGAGCATGATGTTATAAGAGGCAGAGTTCCGCCGGTAGTAGCTCTGTGGATAAGCTCTGAGCCTTCTTCCATAATCGTTAAATCTGCACTGAAGTTGGTATCAAATATTTTATCAAAACCTAGTCTTCTTAAAGCCGCATACATTTTACCCGGAGTTGCGAGACCTTTTTCCATTCCGAATTCTTCCGCGAGAGCAACTCTCACTGCCGGAGCTTCCTGAACGACTACATGCTTGGTCGGATCTAATATTGCGTCCCAGACGAGATCAATTTCACTTTTTTCAGTTAAAGCGCCTGTCGGGCAGAATACTGTACACTGACCGCAGTTAACGCACGGGCTGTTTCCCATACCCTCATCAAATGCAGTGCTGATAAAGACTTTATGTCCTCTTCCGACTTCAGTCAGGGCGTTAACTGTCTGAATGTTTGAACATACTTCTATACATCTTCCGCAGGCGATACATTTATTCGGATCTCTCTGGATGGCACAGCTGGAATCATCGATCGGTAATTTCTTGAGTTTTTTCGGGATCGATCTGGTTGTTACGCTAAGATGGTCGCAAAGGTCCTGGAGCTCGCATTTGCCGTTCGCCAGACATGCAGGACAGTCAGTATCATGGTCGGCAAGGATCATTTCAAGAACCAGTTTTCTTGTATCCCTTAATCTTTTATTGTTAGTGGTGATGATCATGCCATCCTGAACTTTTGTTGTACAGGCTCTTTCAGGCTGTCTGAACCCCTGAATGTCCACAACGCATATTCCGCAGCTTCCGGAAGGTTTCAGATCGGGATGATAACAAAGCGTAGGGATATATATCCCGTTTTCTTTTGCAGCTTCAACGATCGTGTTGCACGCGCAGGTTTCGATCTTTTTACCGTCTATCACTAGACTCACTTGTTTTCCCATTTAATACTCCATTTTGATTTATTTTAAACTATTATTTATCTTATTACTATTTCAGATTTTGTGATTCTTTTTTCACATTGTGAATTTTTTCACGACTAAAAATACTGAATAAACAGCCTTGAGTCAAGAAAAAGTTTAGCAGATTAATCTTATTTAATTTTTTAATTCAGACATCTTATGATTGAGCGTGGCGGTTGCTTCGGTGCAGGCCTGATCGATAAGCTTTTCGTATGTGACTGCGAAGTCTTCGATGCTTTTTATTAAAAGTTTGCCTTCTTCAGTCAGCTTTGTAAATTTGTGATCGTTTTCTTTCCTGGTTCTGATTATTTTAAATCCGAGTAGCTGTTCGACCTCTTTCAGCTTTGCCCAGCTTTTTTTAAAATTCAACCCGGTTTCATTTGAAGCTGTCTTTAATGTGCCTGATTCTTCGAGGGCTTTTAACAATCTCATCTGTCCGTACCCGAAAATACCCTCTCCGTTCTCCGTCTCGAGCCAGACTTTATAATTGAATTTGATCCTTGGCGTATTATTACTCATAATTAACTTTTCTGCGAAGTATTAATATTCTCGATCTCATTGTCTGATACCGACAACTTTATAAGATTTTCATTTACCAGAATCGTAAAAATATAAATCCCGTTGTTTTTCTGAACGGATATGATCTCTCCCACAAATTCGGATTTTCTGTCGGATTCCTTATTGAACATCTCAGAAAATGTCCCCGAATTCATTATTTTTCCGTTCTCAAGCATCACCGTCTTTTGAGCAAGCTTGAACACGTCTGTCATATCATGGCTGACGATGATGATAGGAATGTTATATCTTTTATATAGCTTTAGTATCTCGATCTGTATCTTTCTTCTTGTACTTCGATCAAGAGCACACATCGGTTCGTCAAGAAGAAGGATCGAAGGCTTTCTTACAAATGCCCTCGCCAGCGCGAGCCTTTGTTTTTGCCCGCCCGAGAGTCGCTGCGGTTTAGAATCTGATAATTCCTTTAAATCTGAAATATACAGAAGTTCATCAATTATCTTCCTGTCCTGACCTTTATCAAGAGCGTATTCGAGATTTTCTCTTACGGTAAAATGCGGAAAAAGCGCGTATTCCTGAAATACGAGCCCCACATTTCTCTCCTGAGGCGTCAGATTGATCTTTTTTACACTGTCAAACCATACTTTGTTACCAAATTTAATAAATCCTTCATCAGGATCAGTAAGTCCCGCAATGCATCTTAAAACTGTAGTTTTACCACTACCTGAAGGACCGAATAATGAAATAAAATCATCTTCAACTATTGAAAGATTAAGATTGAGATCAAAATCTCCTCCCGTTCCGGATAACCTTTTTTTTAACTTTATCTCGAACATATCAGAATCCTTTATATTTTCTGTTAACGGTATAAAGGATCAGCAGCATAATGAATGATACTGATAAAAGTATGAGTGAATGAAAATGCGCCGCGTTATAATTCAGAGCTTCGACCTCATTATATATTGCAACGGAAGCCACCCTTGTCGAACCAGGTATATTTCCTCCGATCATCAGTATTACTCCGAACTCTCCGACAGTATGCGCGAAACACAGGACGATCCCGGTAAGAAAAGCAGGTTTTATATTTGGGATCATTATCTTCAGAAGAGTTTCTTTTTTAGATTTGCCCAGTGTGTAGGATGCTTCTATCAGATAAGCCGGTATGCTTTCGAAACCTGCTTTGATCGAATTAACCATAAACGGAAAATTAAAAATTACCGCGCCTATTACAAGTATCGGGAAAGAGAAGAGAAGCTGCACATCAAGAACGCTTTTCAATACTGAACCGATATAACCGTTCGGGCTGAACAACAGAACGAGATAGAAACCTATGACAGAAGGCGGAAGAACGAGAGGCAGGCTTACTACAGCCTCCCAGATGTGTTTGAACCTCGATTTTGAGAAAGCCAGAAAATATGCCGCCGGCACACCGGTCAGAAGAAGCAGCGGAACGGCTATTATAGATAGTTTAAATGATAGCCAGAGCGGGGACAGAATTTCCATATTATTTTACAATGTAGCCATAATTTTCTAGAATACTGACCGCTTTCTTTGACTTCAGGAATTTATAAAATTTCTTTGAACCTTCGGGATGATTATCCGTACCGTACTTCAGAAGTACCGCGCTCTGATCAATAGCGGAGTATGTAGATTCATTTACTTCCGTCCATTTCCCTTTACCTTTCATGTCCGATGCCATGACGGTTGACTTCGATGTGAATCCGAGGTCAACCGCTTCGGAAAGTATATACTGATTCGCCTGAGATATGCTTTCGCAGTAAACCAGTTTTGAGGATATTTTTTCATATATGCCGATATTTTTAAAAAATTCAATAGTTGCTCTTCCGTATGGAGCCGTATCAGGATTTGCGATCGCGATCTTTTTTATTCTGTCGCTTTCCAGATATTCAGGACTGCAATTAATTTCTTTAAGCTTTGCTGACCATAGTACCAGTGATCCGCATGCATAAATAAACGGTTCTTCTGAAGCCAGTTTATCATTAAAAATTGCTTCAGGATATTTCGTATCTGCCGACAGGAATACCTCAAATGGTGCGCCGTTCTTTATCTGCGTTGTCAGTTTACCCGATGACCCTATTATAGGAACAACTTCTATCCCTGTCTCTTTAGTGAATTCCGTACTGATATCTTCAAAGGCGTACTGAACATTAGCCGCAACAGCTACAGTGATCTTTTCGCAGTATAGCCTTATACCCATGCCTGTCAATATTATAATTATCAAGTATAATTTTCTCATTTTACTCTCGAATAATAATTTATTTCTCCGCTGCATACTTTACATTTATCTGAGCCTTCTTTGCCCGGATATGATTCATTGCAGACTGAACATAAAGTGATTTTTCCGCCTTTTTTCTTCTTTTCTTTCGGTATATCAACTTTAACTTTCTGAACGGATATGATATCGCTGCTGGCTTTCCTGATGCTCGCGAAAAGCTTGTCGGAGTCCTGCTCATCTTTCGGTTTTAATTTCAAAAACCATTCTTTTATCGGAGGGAATTTTTCAAGTTTATCCGTATCTAAATATAGCCTGATGCCTTCGCCAGTGTATTTATTATAGAATGTCATGGCAAATCTGCCTACCTTTTCGATCTTCAGCCATCCGTTACCTATTGAGCACGGCGTAAGTATCTGGATAGCATCGGGAAGACATTTTACAGACTCGCAGATCACATCGTAAAATTCTCCTTTCGGAAGCTCCTTTATCGCCAGATCCACCATGTATCCGCCTATAATCAGTCCCGGCGCGGCGGTTCCGTGAAAATCAACTACCTTTTTAATATATTCTTCAAATGAATATCCGCATATTTCTGTCATGATTTCCCCTTAAAATTTAAAATACGGGAACGGGAACTACCCGTTCCCGTATTAGTTACTCTTTAAAAACATTTACAGCGCATGCTTTATATTCGGCTGTCTTTGTTTCGGGATCAAATGCAGGATTGGTCAGCCAGTTCGCATTTCCTTCGCGGTAATGGAATGTCATCCAGACCATTCCGGCCGGAACTTCTTCTGTTACTCTTGCTTTGACATGAACCTTTCCACGCCTTGACTCTACATATATTTTTTCGCCGTGTTCTATGCCGAGTCTCAGTGCATCGGCTATAGAAATATCTGCCGTTTCCTCTTTATAAAGAGCATCCATTCCGGCTCTTCCGGTCTGCGTTCTTGTATGATACTGATACAATCTCCTTCCCGTGCTTAACACGAACGGGAAATCCTTGTCTTCGACTTCTGCAGGAGGAGTCCATTCAACGCCTTTAAATACTCCTTTTCCGTGAGAGAATTTTCCGTCTTTATGAAGGAATTTCGTTCCGGGGTGTTCGGTTGTTGGACATGGCCACTGAAGACCGTCATTTTCGAGTCTGGTGTATTTGACTCCGCCGTAAGCAGGCGCAAGTACGGAAATTTCATTATCCCACAGTTCTTTTCCGCTGTTCGGGATCCATTCATGACCGAATTGTTTAGCTGTCTGTTTGGNNTGTTCGGTTTTGCTTCTCCCGGAGGAGTTTTTACCTTGCGCACTCTGTTGATCCTTCTCTCGCTGCTTGCAAAAGTACCTTCATCCTCACTCCATGATGCCGAAGGAAGGATTACATCGGCGAATTTTGTGGTTTCGTTCGGGAATATATCCTGAACTACAAGAAAATCCGCAGATTCAAGGCAGTGCTCAACATGAGAAATATTCGGTTCTGAGTTAGCGAGATTTTCGCCGAATATCCAGAATCCTTTAATTTTCTTGCTTACAAGCCCTTCCAGCATATCGGGCATCATTATACCGTTCTTGTCTGACATTCCGGTAACGCCCCAAGCCTTTTCAAATTTCTCTTTTGCGGCGGG
>DMTS01000181.1 GCA_003477045.1 Candidatus Delongbacteria bacterium | reverse complement strand
TCTTGAAACCCAGGAGTGATTCAATATCCTTGAGCTTACTCCAGCTTTTTCTGTAATTGAATCCGATCTCTTTCATCGCGTTATTGAGCGTGCCGGTCTCGTTGATCGCTTTAAGAAGTCTCATCTGGCCGTAGCCGAGAATGCCTTTTTCTTCTGATGTTTCGATCCATATTTTGTAATTGAATCTTATCTTTATCTCGTTATTGTTCATATCGCGCTCCTTTTAAACAATGAGATTTTATTTAATCATGCTCCGGGAAATACAACCCGTTCGTTACGCGTGTAAATATTAAAATTCGTGCTTCTTGCAAAGCCTATCAGAGTGATACCGTTCTCTTCGGCAAGTTCAACAGCCTTCTGAGTCGGCGCGCTTCTCGATATTATCATTTGAATGCCTGCATAAATCACTTTAAGCACGATCTCTGATGAAATTCTTCCGCTTGTCAGAATAACCTTATCTGAAAGTTTCTCTTTAGAAAGATATAGATTGCCTATCGTTTTATCAAGTGCGTTATGTCTGCCGATATCTTCACGCATTACAAGTATTTTCTCACCGTCGGATATTGCAGCGCTGTGGACACCTCCTGTAGCTAAAAACAGATCTGACGATTTATTGAACTCGTTCATCAGAGCTGATATCTGCTGATTTGTTATAGAAATGTTATGCTCATATTTATATATAAAATCTTTTTTTGCGAATAGAAGTGTGCCCGCTCCGCATCCAACAGGCTTCATCTTGGAAAATATCATGTCTTTGACTATTGAATTATCATCGAGCTCGATATGCATTATGTTTTTACTCTCTTCATATTGAAGGCTTTTCAGACCGTTTGTATCAGGGATTATGCCGGAAGTAAGAAGATATCCGGTAGTCAGCTCTTCCAGATAACCGGGAGAGCATGATAATGAACTGATTTTCTTGAAATTAATCGAAAGGTGAAGATTGATCTCATTTACTATCTCGTCCAATATCTCAGATCTTTCTCCGTTCCTGAATTTAATAATGCTTCTTTTGGATGACATTTCCATAGTTTATATCCTGTTATACATCTTTTTGAGCTTTCAAAATTTCTATTGCCAGTTCAATGTCTTTGTGAGTATTGATATTTATAAAACTTCTCCGTATTTCTTCGGTATTCTCAATATCCCAGTAATAGACTTTCACGCTGCTGAAGAAGCTTCTTACGGAAAAGTCTTTTGTATTCTGAATATGGTAAGCCAGCTTATCCGCGACCTTCACCGAATAAATAGAATGAAGCGGTTCGAAAAAATCTCCTATCCTCGGAACGATTATATCGCAGCTTTGTTTCCTGAATTGATCTATCTCATCAAGAACAAGCCTTTCATTAATAAAAGGCATATCGCAGGGTAATAGGAAAACAAATTCAGTTGAAGAATTTACAAGCGCAGAATGTATCCCGCCAAGCGGGCCGACATTCTTAAATACATCGGGATATACTTTCAAATTCTTCAGATCGTCAAATCTGTTGTGACTGTTAGCTATAAGAATGGTCTCAAAGAAATACTTTTCAGATAATCTGATTATTTTTTCAAGGTTTGAATGCTGCCCTATCTCAATGAGGGCTTTATTCTCGCCGTTCATCCTTTTGCTTTTCCCGCCGGCAAGCACAGCGCAGGTTATGTCTTTGTATTTATTCTTCATAATTTAAAAACAAATACCTTCAGCGAGTGAAGGTATTTGTTNNTTAGCTGCAGTAGCAGGATTACTATCCTTGAAATATGCTGCGATCTGCGGGCCGACCAAACCTGCCATTGACCATGCAGTAAGTAAAGTTCCATATACGATAGCCATTACTTTCGGTCCGAAAACTGTCATTACGAAAGAAGGAGCTGTACCGAATCCGCCGCCGTAGCAGAGAAGTATATAGCAAACCAGGATGAAGAATATTGCCGGGCTTGAAACTACAGTAAGAAGAAGGAATACTACAAGCTGCGATCCGAGGATCAGACGGAACGCCTGAGCTCTTCCGATCTTGTCGGAAAGTCCGCCCCAGAAGAAACGGCCGATTCCGTTGAACAGTGAGCTAACAGCTATAAGAGTAGCGCCTGCTGCTGCAAGAGCGGCCTTATCCAGAGAACCGTCCTGTTTTTTCAAAAGGTCCTGAAGAAGTGGAGACTGGAATCCGATAAACATGATACCTGCAGTTATATTACAGAAAAAGAAAAACCATATCTTCCAGAAGGGACCTGAAAGAATACTTTCTTTTACAGTAAGATTTCCCTGAGCATTTGATGAAGCTGTAGCTGCGGGAGGCGTCCATCCTTCCGGAACATAACCTGCCGGAGGATTTTTGAATGTCATACCTGCTATAATTCCCGGGATACCGAGAACAAGACCGATAACGATAAATGCCATTTTAAAGTCTGTAACACCGTCTGTAGTGAAAGCAGCCATAATTGCAGGAGCGAATACTTTACTCATGAAAAGAGCACCGAGTCCGAATCCCATCACAACCATACCGGTGATAAAACCTTTTCTGTCCGGAAACCATTTAGCAGCTGTAGCGACCGGAGTAACATAACCGAGTCCTAAACCTAAACCGCCGATAACACCAAGTCCAATATACAGGAAAGGAAGGCTGTTCATTTCGAGAGCTAAACCGCCGAGTATCCATCCTAAACCGTAAAGAACAGCACCGGAAACCGCAAGTTTACGCGGTCCGAATTTAGGAAGTATGAACCCGCCTATCATAGCACCGATACCGAGGAAACAGATAGAAAACGAGAGTATCCAGGCAACCTGTTTGTTGTTCCATACTTTTTTATTAGCTTCAACTAAATTCGCTTCTTCTGTTGTTATAGTAGCTTCTGATTCTTTAACTGCAGCCTCTGCAGTTACCTTAGCTGTATTGGCTTCTGTCATAACTGTTTCCGAAGCGGCAAGCTGTGCTTCAGCAGCTGTTATCATTTCCAATTTAGATTTTGTCGGTTTTTTACCGGCATCAGCCTTTACAGTTTCAAGATTAGCTGACGAACTTGCATTTAATGCCAATGCATCTGTCAATGCTACTTCCGCAGATTTAAGGGCTTCCTGGTTTGAAACCAGAGATTCTCTTGCCATCTCGATATTCTGGTTGATCGCTGTAACTCCTGCAACTTCTTTTGATCTGTCGATCAGAGGATTCTGAAAGAAACTCCATGCGTAGATCGTACCCAGAGTGATCTGTAGTACTGTACCCATTATGGCTATAAGCCAACGGTTTCCACTTTTTTCTGCCATTTTTTCTCCTTGTTTTTAGTTTATTGTTTATATTCTTTAAGCTCTTTCTAATTTACATGCACATACCTTGTATTCAGGTATCTTCGCGATCGGATCAAGAGCATTGTTAGTCAATTGGTTTGCAGGCGCTTCCCAGAAATGGAAAGGCACAAAGGCTGTTCCGTTCGGAATTCTTTTCGTGATGAACGCTTTAGTAGTTATCGTTCCTCGTCTTGTAGTAACTTTAACCATTTCAGAATTCTTAACACCTATTCTCTCTGCATCTTCAACAGATATCATTACATGCGGACCTGCCAGATTGTTCAACCCTTCAGATTTCCTTGACATCGTTCCGGTATGGAAGTGCTGCAGTATCCTTCCGGTAGTTAAGTATGTCGGATATTCTGCATCAGGCATCTCGGCGGGCGCTTTGAACGGTATGGCGAACATCGTTCCGAGACCTTTTGTAAATTTGCCGACATGAAGGACCGGAGTTCCCGGATGTTCTTTCGTTGGGCACGGCCAGTGTAGTCCCATCCTGCCTATTCTTTCATAGCTCATACC
>DMTS01000221.1 GCA_003477045.1 Candidatus Delongbacteria bacterium | reverse complement strand
TTTATTGAATGGAACTTTTTTCTTTACTTTTAGAAATGTACCCAGCGACAACATTCCGCCCTTTGCCGGAAGATAATTCAAAATATTTGACGCCAGGGTCAACAGAGCAATATTTGTTTTGCTCTCAAATACATCAAGCATAGCAAACTGTATTTTTATGGCAAAGAATGAGTTTATATATGAAATAAGAATGACCGCTGAAAGTAATATAAAATCGTTCAGATCCATATTCAGTATTCTTGAAAAATCAAAATCTGTTCTATAAATAAAAATTACTAGTAAAGCTGCTAAAATTATGTATATAATTATTTTTTTCATTTAAGAGTTACAGATTTATTCATCAAAAGTTCTTCCTTCAACAATTAGACAGCAATTTAAGTTATTAATTGAAGACTTTCAATAAATTTAATGTGAAGTAGTATATTATATTTTACCGACTAATTTGAAGATTTGATATAATAGAACTTCTTAACAGCCTGATTAAGATCGATCTGGTACGAATTGGATGAAACGGTATCTTCAAGTATAAATGTTCCGTAAGGATCATCCGACGAATATATTTTATAAGATGCGGCTGAAGGAATTATATCCCATGTCAGTAATATTGCTGAATCAGTTTTTACCATGCTGAGGTTTGACGGACTTGCGATATATGATTCAATAGCGCCCATATCAATTGTCTGCCCGAAAACCCTTTCATTGCTTAGAAGATCTAATTCTTCCAAAGGTATTTCAGCTGTGAAATCGAGAGTTCCAGCATCAATGCAGGGCGAATCAGATGCCAGATTGTAATCCAATCCGTTACCGATATCCTCGTATTTCGGATCTTCGTCAATGTTGTTGACCCAGGCGCCGGTGAAAGTATATTCAGGATATTTAAAGCCGAAATTTTCTTTACCGCCCTCAATGTTATTATGATAGAAATTAGGATCGGAAGCGTCATCATCAAAGAATATCTGCTGCTCAAGAGTAGCGGCCTCATTTCCTCTTATAATATTGTTGTGGAAATCCGGGCTTGAAAGCTTAAACCACAGAGCTCCGCCTTCTCTGGCATAATTTGTCTTTATGGTGTTATTGATCAATTTCGCATAGGAATCATAAAAAAATATCGCTCCGCCTGATCCGTGCGCTCCTTCAGGTTCAATATAGTTGTCATAGATCAGGTTATTGATCAATATTGGATCAGACCGATGAATGTATAATGCAGTACCTTCAGATAAATTACCGTCTGAAACTATCCAGTTTTCTCTGATTATGTTATTTTTGATCATCGGGTTGCTATTGTCTAACAATCTTAATCCCGCTCCGGCACAATAGTACTGACCTATACAATAGTTTTTCTCGATCAGATTATTAGAAATTGTCGGAGAACTGCCTACATTGCATTCTATCGTAGCATAACCTGAACCGACTTCGTAACCGCTCCGATTTCCTCTAAAAACATTTCCTGTAATATTAGGACTTGAAGTAATACAGGCGATCGCTGATCCTGCGCTTGCACGATTGTTGGTAAAATAACAATTTGACACATCAGCTTTTGAATAGTTCTGAAAGAAAATTCCTCCTCCAAAACCCGAATAATCTGAACTGTAAATCAGATTAGCGTTTCCATCTTTGATAATGCAATGGGAAATATTTGATTTAGGATTAGAAACCGGAGTATTGGCAAATCTTATTCCCATCCAACCGGTTTCGGGATTGGCTGCCCTCATAATAATGCTGTCGCCTTCAGAACCTGCCGCATTGATACAACCCTGAACATTGAATCTGTAATGCCCCTGAAACACGATTTCAGTACCGGGTTCAATTGTCAGCAGTTGACCGTTTGGAATAGTAATGTCGCAGTTGATGTTATAAGGAGAAGCCGATTTTGTCCAGGTTCCCGAAATATTTGGAATTGATATTTCTGTAGAACTTAGGATTGTAATGGATAACACTAAGAATAAAAAAACTGTCTGTCTCATAATAAACCTCCGTTCGAACGTTATTTAACTGACAGTAATATATTTAAATATTAGATCGGTGTCAATCAAATAATATTTTTGCGGCTTATTTATTTTTTAAAAATAATCTTGATCAGTTTTTCGAGCGATCCAATAAAAAACGCGAACCCAAGTATAGGAAGCTGTTTCATAACCGGAAAAATATCTTTATGATCTTCAAACAAATAAAGGGTAGTTAGAATAATTGCGGAAACAATCAGCATTAAAAGCCTGAACGGATAAAAAAGAAACAGATAGGCAGATATAAAAAGTGTCGAAAAATATAGAATTGAAAATTTATTTACGAATCTCAGGTAATGGTCGGCAAATGTTTTTCCTCTGTGATTTATCCATGAATAAACATCATTTCCTTCTCTTGAATGGTACTTTATATTCAGATCAGTATGCCGTAAAATTTTTGTATCGTTCTGAAAAACTATATTTTTGAGTATAGCTGTATCATCGCTTGAATCTTTTTCTATAATATCAGGAATGCTTTTTAAAAATAGTTCCCTGCTCAATATAAGGCAACCTGTCCCCTTGGGAGCTTTAAGAAAATTATCCTGTGTTATCCATAGCTCTTTGGCATACTTGAACTGCGGGTAGTACGGGTGGTAAAACTTCCTTCTGATGAGATAAAGAAGAGTGTCATATTCGGATTTGTATTTTTCGTCATTAAGACTTCCTGCCATTAGAGGCTGATATCCGATCTTCTGAATATTTTGTAAAAGATCATTGAATACTTCTATCCTTGTATCGATCAGAAGTATATTTTCATATTTTGCATTTTCAGCACCTGTTTTGCGTGCCTGAACCCGACCCATATTCTTTTCGAGATCGATTATTTTCACATTCGGATATGCTGAGGCAATTTCTTTTGTTCTGTCAGTTGAACCGTCGTTTATGAGAAGTATCTCAATATTCATGCCTTCCTGTATGGTCAGACCGCTGACTGCGTCAAGGCACAGTTTTATTGTTTCTTCTCCGTTGTAAACAGGTATGACGATCGAAATATCCAAACTGAATTCTCCCCGGAATATTATGTTTGTTTCGTTTTGAAAATGTTCATGAACTGTGCTTTTACTCTTTCAAAAAATGCGTACATAACAGGCACGACTGTCAGTACGAAAAATGTTGAAGCCGAAAGTCCGCCTATCGTTGTAATCGAGAATGAGTACCAGAAATTCTTCTCTACGTCTGAATTTATGATAAGCGGGACCACGCCCAGAATGGTGGTAATTGAAGTCATAAGGACAGGTCTGATCCTTTCGATCGTGCCTGTGATTATCGCCTGCATCATGTCGAGGCCGGCGGCTCTTTTCGTATTTATATGATATATGAGAATTATTGAGTTATTGACTACAATTCCTTCAAGAAGGACGACTCCCATATATGCGTCTTCGTTGAAAATTTCCTGAAGACCGAAAAAGATCCCGAAAACACCGACTATGCTTAATGGAATGCTCAGGATGATTATGAACGGGTGAAGAAGTGATTCGAAAAGTGATGAAGTGACCATAAATACTAAAATGACCGCGAAAAGTATAAGCCAGATCATTTCCTTTTTTTCTTCTTCTGTCATATAGTCTTCGTCTTCCTCGTCGAACTGATATCCTGACGGCAGCGGATAGGTTTCTTTTATAGAATTTAAAAACTCATTCGCCTGTTTGGTCGATGAATTATAATCGTACCTGACATATCTGGTATAGCTCTGATCTTCCTTTGATATCTCATTCATGAGCGCTTCTTTTTTGATCTCGGCAATATCTCTGATCCTGAAACTCGTATTTCCCGATATTACGGTCTTGTCAAGAAGGTCTCTGACATTAAATTCCTCGTAATCCGAATATTTTACGCTCATTTCTATCTCATCGCCGCCGAACATGATATTGGTTCCGCTCCCGCCGCAGGATGATCTTATTTCCCGTACCAGATCACTTACATTCGCGTTGAATTGCGCCAGCTTCTTTCTGTCGATGCTGATGGTATAGTTGAACTGGTCTGAAGACTGCCACCACCGGCCGGTACCGGTAATATCAACATCGCTGACACGCGAATTTGTAAGCAGGAATCTTTCCAGCTTCTGCGCTTCAAACTTCAGCCCTTCATAATTATAACCTTTCAGGATCAGGGATGAATTGTAAGATTTAGATGTTGAACCGCCTGATCTGTATCCGCCCGACTGATTAAGCGGATTGTAAATAGAAATGAACGGACCGGAAAAATTTACGGCCATGGACACGAGCTCATTTTCCATCTTAAAAGGTTCGATCGTATAATACTGTTCGTCGGTATAATTTATCTGGATATATGCGCTCTGCGAAGTCACGGTGGTAGTGAAATTATCGTAATTACCTGTTTCCTGAACTCTTTTCTCGAAATTTTTTATTATATCGTCAGCCATTTCAACGGTCGATCCTACAGGCATAGATATGTAAACGCTGACCGTATTCTGAACATTCCAGCTGAACCTTCTTCCCTGATCCACGTAATTGTCGAAAAGGAAAAATGAAAGATAAAATACTACGCCGGTAAGAATAAGCACAACTTTTCTGTTGTTTATAAAATACTTCAGATATTTTGAATAGCCTTTAAAATCTTCGGAATTTTCTTTCTGAATTGTGTTCCTGTATTTTTCTGTAAGGAAGAATCTCGTTAATAGCGGAGTAAACAATATTGAAACTACGAAAGACGAGATGAGGCTGACGCTTACCGCAATAGCCAGAGGTATCCAGTAAAGCCTTCTTTCGCCTGACATGTATAAAAACGGTACGAACACGACAACGGTCGTAAGAGTTGAACTCAGAATAGGATTAAGAACTTCTTTAGTTCCTTCTGAAGCGGCTTTGAATTTATCGTATCCGTGATTATAGAGCCTGACTATATTTTCAAGAACCACTACCGAGTTGTCAACAAGTAATCCAAAGCTCAGAACGAGACCTGAGAGAGTTACGATGTTTAAGGTGAAATCGAAAAAATATAAAATAAAACCGCTCATGAAAAGGCTGACCGCTACAGATAACACTATCACAACGGAGAGCTTTATATTCCTGAGGAAAAATACGAGCACGAAAATAATTATCAGGATACTTATCAGCCCTCTAATCTTTATATCGCCGAGTTCTTCTCTTATTGATTCTGTCGAATCGTACTTCGTTTCCGTCTGAATTTTATATGACGCGTGATCTTCTTTGAATTTCTCAAATACTTTATAAACATTATCGCAGGTCGAAATAGCGTTCGAGCCGGGTTCTCTGAAAACCGCCACATCAACAGATTCCCTGCCGTTGATCCTCTTTAAGCTGTTCGCTTCTTTATTTGAAATAACAACTTCTGCAATATCGTTTATCCTGATGGGCACACCGTTGCTGTATTTGAGAATAATTTCCTTCAGCTCTTCCAGACTGCCGAGTTCGTTATCGATCGAGATAGTAAACTCGATTTTATTGCTGTCCCTTACTTCTCCCGCATTGATCTGATTTCCGTACTGATAGAGCTTATTCAGATTTGAAATTGATATTCCGTAAAAATCCGCTTTCTTTCTGTCTATCAGCACTCTCAGCTCATTTACCGGAATTCCTGTTATCTCGACTGAATTGATCCCTTTTACTGCAAGTAGATTGTTCTTCAGTTCATTTTCGATCAATAATCCGAGTTCGTCAAGCGAAATATCGCCGAAAATATTATAGCTAATCAGCTCCCTGCTTTCGTCAAGCTCTTCCCGCGGAACATATTTTCTGATATACAATCTGTTCCTGACAGCTTCGGGAAGGTCTTTTTTTATCTGATAAAGCTTTTCATTCAGCGCCAGATACGCAAAGTTCATATCCGTATCTCTTTCGTATTCGATAGTGATTGACCCGTAAGAACTTTCTGAACTTGATGTTACTTTATAGATATTGTCGAGAGTATAAACCTCAGATTCTATCGGGCTTATGACTTTGGTCTCAATTGTTTCCGGGGAAACATTATCCCATGATGCTCCCACGATGAGAGTGGGATACTCTGTATCTGGCTTTAATTCGAGCGGAATATAATTAAAGGCAATGATCCCGAGAATGGTCATACTGCTGAAGAACATTATTATGGTGACGGGTCTTTTTAAAAGATTTTCAAACATTTACTTTGTCTTGCCTTTTAAGGATTCATATACTGCCGGAAGAACGATTAGAGTAAGCAAAGTAGCTACCGACAATCCGAAAATAACTGTTATCGCCAATGGTTTTCTGAGCTCGGATGAACCTCCCCACGCTACAGCCATCGGTATCATTCCGAATACGGTCGTAATGGTTGTCATCAACATCGGTCTCAGCCTTTTCTGAATTCCCTCGACGATCGAGGTTCTTAAGTCCAGACCTTCCCTGACGCTGTTATCTATAAAATCAACTGCGACGATCGCATTGTTGACCGATATCCCTACGAGCATAATCATACCGATACCCGAAAGTATATTTATCGATTCTCCGGTCAAAGTCAGTCCGACCGCCACGCCTATGAAAGAGAACGGAATGCTTAATACTATAATAAACGGGCTGAGCAGTGACTCAAACTGTGAAGCCATTACCATATAAACCAGGATGAGTGAAAGCATGAACATAAATACTATCTGCATCATTGAATCCTGCATTTCGGTATTCTGCCCTCCGACTTCGATCCGCATTCCTCTGTAAAGATCTATTTTATCCAAGTCAGCCTTAACTTCCCCAACAACTTTATCAAGCCTTCCCTCGTTGATATTTGCGGTTACGGTTATAACCCTGCCCTGACTTTCGTGCTTGATAGACTCTGGTCCGTTCTCGAAATTTACGCTTATGAGCTTATCAAGAGGATAATATGTTCCGTTCTTGACATAAACCGATGCGATTATATTTTTAATGTCGTCATTAAAATCCTCATTTGTACCCACAATTATATCTATGGATTTATTGTTCTCCGTTATCTGGGTTGCCGTCTCCCCTTTTATCATTGTTCTGATATAATTTGTTATCTCCTGTTCGGAAATATTATTATTTTCCAGAAATTCATTGTTGAAGTCTATTTTGATCTGAGGTTTATTACCCATGAAATCAGATTTGATCTCGCTTAGATTTTTGACGGTCTTTAACTTATTTATAACTTTTTCGGTTATTTCGCGGAGATCGTTAAGATCGCTCCCTGTAACTTTTACGCTCAGATCGCCTTCATCAGATTTTAACAGCTCTCCCAGTACGGATACATCGGTATTTATGCTTACTTTTATATCAAGGTCTTTTTCCGAATTATATTTGCCGATATCTTTTCTCAAGTCGTTTAGAAATTCTTTTGTCGGCATATCCGTTTCTAGTTTTACCTGAATGTCGCCTTTATAGACCGTCGCGCCTGTAAGAAGGGATTTTTCATCATATATCCCTCCTGTCGCAAATATTGATCTTACTCCCTCTTTTATAATCAGCATCTGCTCATAATCCTGAATTACACTTTCTGTAGTCCAGATGCTGGTTCCCGGATTCATTTCGAGCGAAAGCATAAATTCGTGACTGTCAACATCCGGCATCATCCTTCTTTCAAGATTTAGCATAAGAATTACCGAAATCAATAGCGCTGCGCCTATCCACGCATAAGTTTTAGCTTTGTTGTCGAGCGCTTTTATCAGAACTCTTCTATAAGCCTTTTCAAAATATGAATAAGCTTTATCATAGACGATCAGAACCGGTTTAAAGACCGTCTTTGTGAACCTGACAGTTAATTTGAACCAGAATACCGACAGACCCGTAATGAAACCGAAGATCATCATAAAGATCTTTTTTATTATGCTTCTTAATTTTTCAACGAGAAAGATATCACGCATAATATTTTTGTTTATACCGTAAAACCCGGCGGGATTCAATAGCCCGAATAAATTTACAATAAAAACCATACCGCCGAGAGAGTAGGCATAGAGCATAAATGACTTGGTGCTCAGTTCTTCCTCATATGGCTGGAATATTTCATTTACAAAAGATGTGAAATCATAAAGAATTGCGTCGAGCCAGCTGAGTGAAGTCAGACTGAAATATGAGATAAACGCGTGAACAGGCTCGAAATAATCAACTTTGGAAATATAGGCTGCCGGAACGGTAAGAAGGAAAAGCAGGAACAGCCATATCGCGGTTACTATTATGAACCGTATCTTTTTTTTACGGGTGATCTCTTCATTTTTTCTGTAGAATACGAAAAAATCGAAAGTTTTGATAAACGGATCTGTAAGGACCGCCAGGAAAAGAATATAAGCGAAAGCATGCTCGTCAACCGGTATCTTGCTGATCTTAATTATAGTGAAATACAGTATTGTAAGAATTGTCCAGTAAATGCCTGTCTTAAAGATCGGCCCGTTATCGCTTTTAAGGCTTTCGTCAAGCGTAACTGTGTTTTTCTTTTCAAAAGAAAATTTATTAAAAAGTACAGGCACAAGCAGGATTGAAACGAAGAGTGAGCTTATCAGTGCGAATACTACAGAAACGGACTGGTCTTTGAAAAGCTCTCCGGCAACACCCGAAACAAATACAACAGGCATAAATACTATGATTGTCGTGAATGTTGAAGCAGTTACGGGCATTATTACCTCTTTCACTCCCGCGTAACATGAATCGAACACGCCTTTATTCATCTGCCTGTGCCGGTTAATGTTCTCCAGCACGACAATTGAATTATCGACGAGCATTCCTATTCCGAGAGCAAAGCCTGATAATGACATAAGGTTCAATGAAATGTTGGAGAAGTAAAGCAGAGTGAAAGTTGAAAATATACTTATAGGCATTGCAAGAGACACATTGAAAGGAGACTTGAATTCTCTTAAAAAAAGGAAGAGAGTGAGGAAAGACAATATTCCTCCGAGCAGTATCGCGGAAACTACATTGTCGATGGATTCTGTTATAAATTCAGACTGATCGTAAACAACATTTATATCTACATCTGTGGTTTTCTCGAATTCATCCAATATCTTTTTTACGTCTTTTACCACAAGAACAGCGTTTGCGTCACCGTCTTTTCTGATGAGAACCGCTGTTGAATTTACGGCATTGAATCTTGTGAAAGATTTCTTTTCTTTGACCTGATAGCTGACCTTAGCTACATCTTTCACATAAATATTCCGCCTGTTGTCAAGTTGCTTCACAAGCGTATTTTCTATATCGGAAAGGTCTTTGAATTCTGATGAGATCACGAGATCGTAAATATAAACATCATCCTTTACGGTTCCGCCTGGTGAATTCGTACTTGCGGATCTGACCACATTTACGAGAGCGGCGAATGAAAGGCCGTAAGTATTCAGCTTCTCAACATCGGCCTCGATCCTGATGTCGGATTCTTCTCCGCCGATCACATCAGCCATAGCCACGCCGTCTATCTGCTCGATCCTCTTTTTTATTATATTTTCTGATACTTCACGCGTTGTTTTCTGATCTTTTCCGGATATGGAAATGATCATGATCGGCTTTGCCGCGGGATCGACCCTCAGAATATTCGGTCTGCCTGCTGTATCCGGCAGAGTGGCGGCATCGAGTTTTTCTCTGAGGTAAAGAACGGCAAAATCCATGTCCGTTCCCCATGCAAAATCAATGGTGATCAGACTTATTGACTCTTTTGATTCGGATTTTATCTTGATTATATCTTTTAATCCGGCAATAGATGCTTCAAGCGGTTCGGTAACAAGCCTCTCGACCTGTTCAGGACTGCTTCCTTCAAGCTCTGTCCAGACTGTCAGAGAAGGATATTTTATATCCGGGAGCAGGTTAACCGGAAGTTTCTGATAAGATATTATTCCAAAAACCGTGACAGCTGTGAAGATCATTATTACGGTTATCGGTCTTGTGAGTATAGTCTTTAGCATTTATACCTCTGAGCGTTTAAAAAAGTCCGTAAACCCGAAGATTATTTTTCAACTATGATTATGTCCGCATCATGGGCAAGTGTATAGTTATTGGTAACTATGATCTTATCCCCCAGCTTGAGTTTCGGATCTTCCTTTTCAAGTATTATTTCTGTAGAGTTGAAATTTGAAAGACCTGTTGTCACATATACCCACTTGGCTTTACTTCCTTCCGCCGTGAAAACAAGTTTCCTGTTATCCCGCGTAAGTATAGCCTCATTGGGAACGATCACTTTATCGTTATATATTCTTCCTTCGATCCTGACATTTCCGCTCATGCCTGATTTTATTAAGAGATCCTTATTCGGTATTTTTACCTGCGCCATTCCGGTGCCTGTTGATTTATCTACGACAGCGCTCACACTTTTTATTACTCCGGTGAACACGGTATCTTTCATAGCTTCGAACTTTACTTCAACCTTTCTTCCTTTTTTCAGCTCGGACACTTCGCTTTCAAGCACGGGTATTTCCATTATAATGCTTTTGTAGTCAACGAGATTCATTGACCTGAACCCGCCCGATATCTGCTGTCCCTCGACAATTTTCAGATCGGCTACATAACCGTCGATGTTCGCTTTTACTACGGTATATTCAAGGTCAAGTTTTGCTTTCTTGTAATTTATCATGGCTTGTGTCAGGCCGGTTGAAGATTTAAGCACTTCTTCGCTTCCGCCTTTATTAAAAAGGTATTCGATCTCAAGATCAAGTTTTAAATTCTCATACTGTTCAGAAGTTATTGAACCGCTTTTCCTCTTCTCATCAAGCTTCCGGATCTCTTCATCGAGCTTAGCCTGATTCTGGGTCTGATCGCTGTCCTTGATCTGATTCTTTCTCATTCCGTAATCGATCTTGGCTTTGAGCAGATTATCCTGCGCGCTCTGATAATTCAGTTCGTACTGCTGATTGTCTATCGTGAAAAGAATATCCCCTTTTCTCACATACGAATTTTCTTCGACATTCAGCTTTTCAATATATCCCGAGATCTGCGGATATATCTCGACAGATTTCTCAGCTTTGGCTGTGCCTGTCGTATTTATGTACATGATAAGCGGAGCTTTGGTAAGATCTATTGTCCTTACCTTTACGAATGATTTTTTTGTTTCGGCCTGATCTTTGAGTTCTTTAAGCTTGTCCTCATCTTTTTTTGACTCGGGCTTAAATATTATTACTGAAACCAGCGATATCAGAATTATTGTAAATCCGATGTACATTTTATTCTTCACGGCTTTCTCCCCAGAGAATTATAAAGGTCGTATTTGGAAAGTATATAATTATACTGCGTATTGATCTTGTTATATTCTGCTTTTATAAAATCATTTCTCGCCTGAAGATAATCTGTAGCCGATTTGTCGCCTATAAAGAAAAGTTTATCTGCGAGATCAAGGTTCTCTTTGGCCAGTTCGACGTGCTTTCCTGCAAGTTCAAGGCTGTTCTTCTGATTTTCGAGTTCAAGCAGTTTGATCCTGATCTCGTTTTTAATAGATTCTATCTTATTCTCAAGCTGAAGTCTGCTTTTTTTGACCTCGACCTTATTTCTGTCTATACCGTTCAGTCCTGAATAGGTCAGATTGACTGAAAGTCCCGCTCTTGCCGTGATACCGTCGGCTGTGGTTGAGAAATCATTAACCAGATCTTCTGTCTTATTGTATCCATAGCTGAGTGATCCTGTCAGAGACGGAAGATAATTGTCATACTCCATTTTTAAAGATAATTCTTTCTGAGAAAGGTAGTTCTTCTGAACGGCTACATCGGGATTGTTTTTCAATGCCTCGTCTATAAGTACCGATTCGGCAGGCAATTCATCTTTGATCTCAGCCTGTTCGTAAGTGATGCTTAATGAATCAGGTGTTATCTCGGCGTTCATATAGTAGATCAGATTCTGTTTGTTCTTTTTCAGATTCGATTCGGCCGCTTTAAGATCAATGACATCGGATGATTTTGACACTTCAAAATTCAGAAGATCTGATTTTGAAATATTTCCCATTGAGTATTTAAGCTGTGCTTCCTCGAATTTTTTCTGGCTGTATTCCGAAATATCTTTCTGGAGTTTCAGTCTTTCTTCGGCTATCAGCGTCTGAAAGAACGAATTTATGACTGTATATCTGATTATGTTTTCGGTGCCTTTATAGTTTATATCTGCAGACTGATTCGATATCTTTGAAGACTGATAGCTGTGGAACAAAAGCGGACTTATCTTTCCAGATATTCCCGCCGAAGCGCTTAGAGTTGCATTCTCGTTATCTGTATCCCCGTAAAAAGAATAGTAGGAATATGATCCGTCACCGTTTATATCAAAAAACCTGTTCCGAGCGTCTTTCAGGTAATGATCGGAAATTACTTTGTCTGAACCTGATATTTTTATATCCGTGTTATTCTTTTCCGCAGTCTGAATGCACTGATCCAGTGTCATCGTGACACCGAAAGATATTTGCGCAGCAGCAAGCAGTAATATTATTTTATTCATTTTCTTATTCTCTATTATTTTAGTAATCGTAAACATCCAGAGTCAGTTCTTCGCCGTTTAGAACATATAGCCTGTTCCCGATGAAAAACTCCTGAGCTTTAAACATACCTACAAGTCCGATGCTTCCTTTTTCCTGGATCGAATAAGGCACTCTGTTTAAAAACATTCCGTCTTTAAATATATCGAGATACACTCCTTCTTTATCGACATTCCTGTCAACATTAGGATATACCAGAAGTCTTCCGTATTTATCAGAATGCATTGTTACGATCGCTTTTTTAAAATTTCCTACCTTAAGCTCCTGAGTTCCCTGCATGATTTTCTTCATNNTATCGCTTTCTTAAAGTTACCGACTTTAACTTCCTGAGTTCCCTGCATCATCTTCTTCATTGAAGCAATGTACTCCTCTTTCTCGGCATTCTCATATCTTATCATTTTGTGGTCTTTTCTTATCTCAGCTTTTTTCTTTCCCTCATAGTCATAGCCAAAGATTCTGTATTGATTATCTGAATTTTCAGACACAAATACATATTCATTTCCGGGTATAAAAGGTATAACAAGGTCGTTAAAATCAATTTTACCGCTCATCAGATCCTGAATTGAAAGTATTTTGCTGCTTAAAGCTGCTTTCTGGCTTAGTGTTGACATTTCAACTACCGACAGCGCGAAATCTATATCAGGCTGCTGACCTTCTTTCGGTATTTGTTTTACTACGAAAGCAGCCATTTTCTGGCCGTCCCTTGAAATTTTTGAATTCTGAATCTGTGACTGATCTGTCAACATTTTTTCATAATAGAAATTCCCGTCAAG
>DMTS01000027.1:14757-25360 GCA_003477045.1 Candidatus Delongbacteria bacterium | reverse complement strand
CGGGAAAACTGATCAAAGATACCGGCCTTGAAGGTGATGCCTACAATAAGCCTCCGAAAAGACAGATTTCACTGATCTCCGCTGAACTGATCAGAGAGCAAGCCGAATGCCCGAGAACCGGATCCGAACCTGAATTTATTGTAAACCCCGGAAGTTTTAAAGAGACATTGACTACAGAAGGCATTGATTTATCCAAGATAAACATCGGCGATCTTTTTAAGATAGGTAATTCGGTTAAAATTCAAATATCTGAGAAAGGGATGACCTGCTGGGAATTCTGCCCTTGGAACAAGCCAGAAGGCGAATGCCCTTTGCCTAAGCATTTCCTGTTCGCGCAGGTGATAGAATCCGGTACAGTTAAGAGTGGCGACAGCATATCAAAATATCTTATCTAAGCAGACCATACAAAGATTTCAGATAATGGCGTGAGTGATATTTGCCGTGAATAAAATACATCGTTCGGTTTTTTGGAACATATGGATTTTTAGGCAAATATACCGATAGCCCTGAAATCTGCTGTCGGGCTGCGTTATAAGATATTCATAGAAAATATGCGAAATAAAATAGACCTGATCTCTCAGGTCTTTATATAAACCTAAATCCTATTCCTTTTGGCTTACTTTAAGCTCGTTATAAACATGAGTTTTTGAATTTGTGGCAACCACATAATAGAATTTCTTGGTATTAGTAGTTGCTGTCGTCCATTGAGTACCGTTGAGAGTGCCTGTTGCATCAATTCCATAAGTTCCGTAAGGAGTATCAGCGGAATAAACAACATATGAAGTCGCGCCTGATACCGCACTCCATGAAACGGTCAGAACAGATCCTGCAACAGAAGTCGCAACATTTTGCGGGATCCCTAATTCTATAGGAGCTCCGTAGGTTTTTACGCATGGATCCCAAAGGTTTGCCGTGCCACCTCCAACTTGAGACCAAGAGCTTCCGTTTGAGCTGATCCAAAATTTTCCTGTTTCGATCGTTGGAACAGCATAACCACCTACAGCCATCTCAAGAGGAATAGGGTTGTTTGTAATTGGGTTTGCATAATAAACTTTCACATAAATATCATTTCCTGCAGTCACATTTATAGGGGTAGGCAAATCAAGTGACACATAGCTTCTTTTCGTTATAACCTGATTCGAAATACTCCCAAGAAGGTTAGATAAAACGCCACCCGAATAAGTATCATAAACCTGATATCCGATCGTTGCCCCGTCCTCGATCAGAAACGATCCGAGTTTAGTAATTGTATGGTTCGTAGCAGAAGTGAATTTTACCAGAGCATATGCAGTTTTAGTACCATACCCCACGTACCCACAGAAACCAAGCTTGTCGTAATACATGATCTCTCTGCTAGGATTATAGTCTATTATGCTCGGCCAATATCCTACTTCTTTGTTTACTTGAGTATCATTATATGAAATATAAAAATAACCCGATTCGCCCCATGATGTGCCCCAACTGTTCTTGATTATCCATGCACCCGTTCCGCCGGCCGTTACTTTAGTATCATCCCATCCGACTATAGTAACGGCATGATTCGTTCCTTCAGATCCATTGTAGTAATATGTATTGTTCGTTGAATTGTGATATGTGTCGTTATAGTACATGTTTGTGTATATCGCGCCGAAATCATAACAAGCCTGTTTTATGACATCGGTATTCCTTTGAAGATAAACCGCGTCATAAATATACATGACCGGGGGATTTAAATTCCAGTTGTCAATTTCATAATCTGTATAAGGATCATCAGCTTCCAGAATAGCTCCTGAACCTCTGGTTAAATACGCAGTTGACATCGCGGCATTCCCGCCTTCACATGGTCCCCATACAAATCCGTGGTACTGCTTCAGATTATTTTCTGAAAGATCCCAAGTACCTTCACCCGTGAATAGCCTTCTGCTCTCAATATTGCCGTATGTCGCGAAAGTCCAACATGCCCCGCAGGTCGCCTGATTCTTAACCGGAGTAACCATATTTAAAGTCCTTAAGTCGAAAACCGTCGGAAGTTTCCTAGTAGGCTCATCAATTTTGTCACTCAGTTTATAAGTAACGGGCGGCGGAATGTAACCGAGAGTGTGCCCGTCTGCGGTCTTGGATTCCCATGTTCCTTCTTTTTTTGCTTCTTGGAATTTTATAAATTCCGGATTAAGCGGTGCTACCTGAAGTTCCTGAGCAAAAACTATAGTACCGGATACGAAAATCAGCATTACCGGTATAATCTTCCTTAATTTCATATACCCTCCCCAATTTTTAGATAATTTAATATAATCAAAAAAAACGGCAAAAAAAAACATAATCTTAAATAATTTCTTTTAGTTTTATTACTTGCAAAAATGCCTTTAATTAGGTATCTTTTCATTCCCAAAAAAACGCCGCGGGTAAAAAGAGATGAGCTATCTTGTTATAGCGAGAAAATACAGACCCCTAGTATTCGAAGATGTGATCGGACAGGAACATGTTACAACAACTATCACCAACGCAATAAAGAACAATAAGGTTCACCACGCTTATCTTCTAACCGGACCAAGAGGAGTAGGTAAAACTACGATATCAAGGATCTTGGCAAAATCCTTAAACTGCGAAACAGGGATCACTCCTAAACCGTGCGGCAAATGCAGGAACTGCCTCGAGATCGATCAGGGCATAAGCCTTGATGTAAAAGAGATAGACGGCGCGTCTAACAGAGGTATCGACGAGATCAGGGATCTGAGAGACGATATAAAATTCTCACCGGCATCAGGCAGAAAAAAGATCTATATAATAGATGAAGTTCACATGCTCACAAATCAGGCTTTCAATGCTCTGTTGAAAACGCTTGAGGAGCCGCCGGAACATGCCGTTTTCATATTCGCTACGACCGAAGCGAACGAAGTACCTGCTACAATACTTTCAAGATGCCAGAGACACGATTTTAAAAGAGTCGAAATAAATGTGCTCAGCAGAGCCCTGAAAAACATCTGCGAAAAAGAAGGTGTGGCTATAGACGAGGAATCGCTGATAATGCTGTCAAAAGCCGGAGACGGGTCTGTAAGGGATTCTCAATCAGCGCTTGACCAGGTTATAGCTTACGCAGGAAACAATATAACTGCAAAGCTTACTTATGAGGCCTTGGGACTCCCCGAACTCGAACTTTATTTTGAATTTATCGAAATAGTTCTTTCAAAAAATACCGGAAATCTGCTTTCTTTCATTGAAAGAATCTTCGGCAAAGGACTCCATGCGATATCATTCGTGAAGGGACTTATGGAGTTTTACCGTGATCTTCTGATACTCAAAACTGTAAAAGACGCCAGAATCTTGGATATGACCGGAGAAAATGTAATTAAATTAGAAAAATATACGGCAAAGTTCGGCGAAAAAGACATACTGATGTTCATTGACATTTTAAGCCAGTCCGTTTCAAAATTAAAAACATCTCCTTTCCAGAGAATGGAATTCGAGCTTATACTATTAAAAATACTGCACCATGATCCTGTTGCGGAGATAGAATCTATCCTGCAGAAGCTTTCTAAAATTGAAGGTGATTTTGAGATCAACATTGATGATATTGTAAAAGATATTTCATCCCGAATTAACATCCAGCCTGTCGAAGAAGACAAAAAAAAAACTCCTGAATACGAAGTAATTTTGCCCGCATCAGATGATACGAACAAGCTTGATTTTACATATATGAAAGATCGGTGGATAGATTTTATCAAATCTGTGACTGATAAAAACTCTAAATTAAATTTTCTTGAATACGGCGTTCCTGTCAGTATCAAAAATGATAATGCTGTCGAAATAAAATTCGACCCGAAAGATAAAATGTTGATGAATTTGTGCGTATCAAAAAACAATGAGATCGAAAAGGAATTCTCTGAATTCTATAAAGTAACCGGATACAGAATAGAATTTATCCAATCAGAGGTTGTAGAGTCTGAAAGAATAATTGAGATCAAACCGAAAAAAACTAAAACATTCGAAGAAAAAAAATCTGACCTTTTAAATGAGGCTCCTCAGCTTAAATTTTTATTTGACGAACCTTTCAATTGTAAATTTGTAGAATAATTTTTGGAGTAAATGAATATGGCAGGCATGAATATGGACATGGGTGCGTTACTTAAACAGGCTCAAAAAATGCAAGAGGATATGCAGAAATCGCAGGAGCAGCTGGCTTTGCAGGAAGTTTTAGGAACTGCCGGCGGCGGAATGGTTTCCGTGCGTATGAACGGAAAAAAGAAAATACTTTCTATAAAAATAGACCCTTCTATAATTGATCCGCAAGACACTGAAGGACTTGAGGATCTTATCATTGCAGCTGTCAATCAGGCGTCTGACGAAGCGGATAAACTGTCGAATGACGAAATGACAAAAATAGTACCTAAATTACCCAGCGGGTTCAAGATACCCGGATTTTAGATGAATGAAAGCTCTGAAATACTTGAGAACCTGATAAACTCATTCGCCAAACTTCCCGGAATAGGAAGAAAGACTGCGAGAAGGCTGGCATATTTTATTATAAATTCAGACAGCAGCACAGCCGGAGATTTTGCCCGGTCTGTTATTGAAGCAAAAAACAAACTCGGGCTTTGCAGCATCTGTTACAACCTGACAGAACACGATACTTGCGAGATCTGCCGTGACAACAGAAGGGACACCGGAATTATATGTGTAGTAGAAAATTTCAGCGATCTTTATCTTTTTGAAAAACTGAGCATCCATAAAGGCTCATATCATGTACTTGGAGGACTGATTAGCCCCCTGGACGGAATAAATCCGTCTTCTCTTAAGCTCTCGCAGCTGTTCGACAGAATAGACAATAACGATGTAAGCGAGCTTATCATCGGTCTGAATCACTCTGTAGAAGGCGACACTACCGCCCTATATATTGCCGACAGGCTCAAAAATAAAAACATCAAGATATCAAGGCTCGCTACAGGTATCCCTATCGGTGGCGAGATCGAATATACCGACGAAATTACTCTTAAGCAGGCATTCCGGGACAGAAAAAACATATGATAACACACTGTTTTCTTTGTAATCTGATCACTTGACTTTATTTAAGTCCGTAGTTATTTTTTCGCTTTGTTAAATTAAAAAAATCAACGGAGTAAAAAATGGGAAAACTGACGATCTCTTCAAGAAATGCGATAATGCAGGAAAGTCCGATAAGAAAACTCGCTCCTCTGGCGGTAAAAGCTAAAAGCCAGGGTGTTCATGTTTACCACCTGAATATAGGTCAGCCCGACATTAAAACTCCTCAGATCATGATAGACGCTTATCATAACATACCTCCCGTAATTGAATACGGCCCCAGCGAAGGACTTCATTCTTACAGAAAAAAACTGGTAAGCTATTATAAAAAAGTGAACATTCCCGTTGATGAATCGAACATTTTTATCACTACAGGCGGAAGCGAGGCTATAATTTTCACATTGTTATCGGCATTGTCACCAGGCGATGAAGTGATCATACCTGAGCCTTTTTATACGAACTACAACGGATTTGCGGTAATGGCCGGAGTAAATGTAGTGCCTATCACAACAAAAATTGAAAACGGTTTCGATCTGCCTCCGATGAAGGATTTTAAAGCTAAGCTTACACCTAGAACAAAAGCTATTGTGATCTGCAATCCCGGAAATCCTACAGGCGCTGTTTTCTCCAGAGAAAGGCTGCAGGAACTTGTAAACTTTGCAAGAAAAAACAATCTATATGTCATTTCTGATGAAGTTTACAGAGAATTTACCTATGAGGGCACAGCTACATCAATTCTGGAATTCGAAGATTTTGAAGATAATGCGGTTATGATCGATTCGACCTCTAAAAGATATTCTGCCTGCGGTTCAAGAATAGGCTGCATCGTAACAAAAAACAAAGAACTATTAAAGCTGATCCTCAAATTCGGACAGGCCAGACTTTGTCCTCCGAGTGTCGATCAGGTGGCAGCCGAAGCTGCAATTGACACTCCAGACTCTTATTTTAAAGCTGTCAAAAAAGAATATCAGAAGAGAAGGGATGTCGCATATACTGAATTGTGCAGGATCCCGGGAGCTGTTGTTCCGAACCCGAAAGGAGCGTTCTATATGGTCGTCGGACTTCCGGTAAAAGACGCCGATGATTTTGCAAAATGGCTGCTTTCAGATTTCAGATACAAAAATGAAACGACAATGGTTGCGCCGGCGTCAGGTTTTTATGCGACAGAAGGCTTGGGAAAGAACCAGATCAGGATAGCCTATGTTCTAAAAACCGAAGATCTGAAAAAAGCGATCCATATACTTAAACTTGGCCTCACTGAATACAAAAAGAAATAGCTTATAAGGCCGAAATGTTCGACAACAATTCAAATAAAAGGCGATTTTCTATAGCTACATCCAAAAGCCTCAGGATCGACAGAGGTAAGCCACTTCAGGAAAGACTGAAGATAACAAGCTTAACTTCGAATGAAAGCGGATCCGGCAAAAAGAAGATGATACTTTACTTTTTACTGCTGATAATAGTAATAGCATTGATAGCGCGGTACGGATTAAATCCTTCCGCATCCGGAAATATTAAGATCGAAGAGAAAGAAATAGAGAAGGTCAATGGAGAATAACCAGTATTATTTTGATGCGTATTTTGATTTTATTAAGTTCGTTGATGAGAAAATTTCAGCTCTTGAGCAAATACACTCAAAATACCTTGTCTGCAAAAAGAAATGCTCGTCCTGCTGCATGGACACAACTGTTCTTCCGATCGAATTTTTTTCCATCCTGTCAGCTGTAAAAAGTAAAAATATAAATATCTCGGTTTCTAAAGAAAGCTGCTCGCTTCTAAAAAAATCTTTATGCCAGATATATGAAATAAGACCGCTGATATGCAGGACCCACGGACTTCCTCTAGCCTACGGACAGGATGACGACCCTTTATCGAAATCAGTTTCTTTCTGCGAACTGAATTTTACAAAAAGAATACCCGCATTTAAAGACAGCAATATTCTGGATATGGATGAGCTTAATATTGAACTTGTAAGGCTTAATGAAAAATTCTTAAAGTCATATGACGGTGAGCTTCCCGAAAGAATGGAACTTAAAGATCTTATAAACTATTTATAAATCCTTTTCAACCTCGACAGTCGAATCCTCCTGTCTTTCCAAAATATTAAATCCTCTTTTTTTGAATAGCGAGATCATTCTCTGATTGTCAGAGGTCGTTTGGGCGTATATTTTTTTGATCCCCCACTTTTGGGCAATATCGATACAATAATCGGTCAGAATACCGCCCATATCTTTGTTCTGCCATTTATCCGTTATTAAAATTGCGTACTCAGCAGTTAAGTGTTCGGGGTCGGATATCAGCCTGCCTACTCCTACAAGTTTCTTACTGCCTTCTTCCTCTATCTCCGCTACTATTGCTATTTCTCTGTCGTAATCAATATAGCAATATCTGGTCGCGACATCATGTGATGACCACTGGAAAAAATATCTGAACCTTGAATAGATCGATTCTTTTGAACAACTGCCCAAAAGCTCCAGCCACAGAGGTTCGTCTTCCGGCTTGATAGGTCTCAGCACAATATCATGCCCGTCAGCTTTGAATTTATCGCTGACGAACTCCTCCGGGTATGGTTTTAAAGCGAGATGAGAATATTTTTCTGCCGGTTTTCCTATCATTTCCAGATCAACCACGATCCTTGAATCCAGTGCGAACACTCCTTCGGCGCTTGCCATTAGAGGGTTGATGTCTAGCTCAGTAATTTCAGGGTAATCTGCCGCAAGGTAGGATAGCCTTATAATTACTTCGATCAGTTTATCAAGATCAACAGGCGCTTTCCCGCGGTATCCTTTTAACAACGGCCATATCCTAAGATCCTCAAGCATTCTGCGCGCAAGCCTCTCGTTAAGAGGAGGAAATCCCAATGATCTGTCTCCGAACAGTTCAGCAGTGACACCTCCTGCTCCCACTAATATCACTGTACCGAAAACAGAGTCTTTCTTGATGCCCAATATCAGCTCAACGGAATCCTTCATTTTTATCATTTTCTGAACAGTAATTCCATCAATTCTCGCATCGGGTCTCTTTTCTTTTACGCACGAAATAATTTTTTGAAAAGAAAGTTTTGCGTTTTGATCCGAATCAATATTGACTATAACTCCGCCTGAATCGGATTTGTGTGTAATATCGGGAGAATCTATTTTGAAAACGACCGGATAACCGATCTTCTTTGATATTTTTACAGCCTCGCTTTCTGTCGAAGCAGGTACAGGCACAGTCACATTGATATCATATGCTGCCAGAAGTTTCTTTGAATTTTCTTCGGATAATATTTTTACGTTGTTCTGAATTATTGCATTGAATTCGTTCCTGATCTTTTTTCTGTCGAATGAAAAATTCACAGGAATATCCCTCGGTGTCTCATACAGAGTTTCAAGGTTTTTAGCATATTCAACAAGCGTCATGAAAGCTCTAACCGCCTGCTCGGGAGTCTTATAAGCTGCTATACCAGAATCGTTAAGGATCCTGACGCCTTCGCTCATATTTTTTCCGCCGAGCCAAGAAGCAAGAATAGGTTTTTTTGTAGCTTCCTGAAGTTCCCCTACCGCTTTTGCCGTATTTATCGGGTTTGTCATAGCCTGTGGAGTAAGTATTACAAGCACGGCATCGACATTTTTATCATCAAGTACGGCTTTTACTGCTTTTGCGACTCTTTTTGATCTTGCATCACCCAGAACATCAACAGGATTTCCGTGCGACCACTGTTCAGGCAGATTATCGTTTAGAACAGCCATAGTTTCTTCAGACAGTTTTGCAAGTTTGCCTTTTGAAGCTATCAGAGCGTCAGTTGCCATTACCCCGGGACCTCCGGCATTTGTAACTATCGCCAGACGCGATCCTTTCGGAATTTTATTTCTGGCTATAAGTTCGGCACAATCAAATATTTCACCGATATCATAAACTCTTGCAAGTCCTGTCCTTCTGAAAGCCGCATCATATACATAATCCTCTGATGCAAGAGCTCCGGTGTGAGATGCTGCTACGGCTGCCGATTCCGGAAATCTTCCGGCTTTGTAAACAATGATCGGTTTAGATCTTGCGAAGGCTCTTGCGGCTGTCATGAATTTTCTAACATTAGTGACTGACTCGATATATAGAATAATTGATTTGGTCGATTCATCTTCGCCGAAATAGTCTATCAGATGCCCGTAATCAACATCTATGGTATTTCCTATTGAAACAAAGCTGGAAAATCCGATCTTTTCATCCTTGGCCCAATCAAGAACCGAAGTGCACAATGCACCTGACTGTGAAATGAAAGCGATACTTCCCTTTTGAGGAGTATCGTTGGCAAAACTCACATTCAGATCAAGTTCAGGTACAATAATGCCTAAACAATTCGGCCCTATTATACGCATATTTTTAAATTTTGATCTTTCTGCCCTTATCTGGTCTTCGAGTTTTTTGCCTTCTTCTCCCGTTTCTTTGAAGCCTGACGACATAATTATAATTCCGTTAATGCCTGCTTCACCGCATTTCCTGACCCATTCCGGCACCTGTTTTGCGCTTGTGCATATCACGGCCAGATCAGGAGTTTTCGGAAGACCTGCAAGGTCAGGAAAACAAGGCATTGCCATAACTGCCTCATAATCGGCACTTATCGGATAAACCACGCCTTTAAATCCGCTGCCTGCGATATTAGTAAGAACTTTGCCGCTGACACTGTTCGGGTTTGATGACACGCCTACCAGGGCTATTCTTTTCGGTTTGAATATGCAGTCCAAATTATGAACATTCAATTTTTTTCTCCGGTTGAGTTAATTCTAAAAGACAAAAGGCTTTGATTTCTCAAAGCCTTTTTATCTTTTGGTGCCTCCTCGCGGAATTGAACCACGGACACAAGGATTTTCAGTCCTTTGCTCTACCGACTGAGCTAAGAAGGCATCAATAATCGGTACGGGGTCAAATATACAATTATTTCAAAACCTTGTCAAGCAACTTTTCCTCGCATTACAAGGCTGTCTGATTAATTTCTGTAACCGTCGTCCTCTACTACATCTTCGACAGCTTCCTGTTCGAATTTATTTTTCACTTTGATGTAGTTATACTTTGCAAGTCCTGTTCCGCACGGCAGAAGGTTACCCATAATGACATTCTCCTTCAAGCCTTCGAGGTAGTCTGTTGATGACTTTATAGCTGCGTCTGTAAGAACTTTCGTCGTTTCCTGAAATGAGGCAGCAGAAATGAAAGAATCAACCTGCAGCGCGGCTTCTGTAATACCCAGCAGAAGCGGCTTATAAGTCGCCGGTCTCGCCGGTCTGAACTCAATAGGTTTCTTTTCTTCGTCGATAAGTTTCTTGTTCCTGTTATCAACTTCGTAGGTTATCAGCATCTCGCCTATTTCAAACTTGGAATCTCCCGGATCGGTTACGATCACTTTATCATAAATATCCGAATTATTTCTTGAAAGAACGAACTTGCTGGCTTTATCCCCTTCTAGGAAAGATGTGTCTCCCGGATTGACGATCTGAACTTTCTGAAGCATCTGTCTTACTATCACTTCAATATGTTTATCGTTAGGATTAACGCCTGAACCTCTGTAAACCTCCTGGATCTGATTTACAAGGAAATGCTGAACTCTTGTCGTTCC
>DMTS01000027.1:0-14696 GCA_003477045.1 Candidatus Delongbacteria bacterium | reverse complement strand
GGATCTCTGGCTTCGAACAGCTCGCTGACCCTTGGAAGACCTCCGGTAATATCTTTCGTTTTACCCTGACTTCTCTGCATCTTGATCAGAACCTGACCGGCTTTTACCTTGTCGCCGTCGTCCACCTGGAGAGCACCGCCTGAAGGAGGCAGATACTTCGCGATCTCGTTCCCGTTTTTATCCACTATAAATATTGTAGGCTTCAATGATCTTTCTTTCGGCTCGATCATAACTTTATATTTCAGCCCGACTTTTTCGTCGAAAGAAGTCTTGAATGTGCTTCCGTCAACAATGTCCTTGAATTTAATTTTTCCGCTTTTCTGGGAAAGTATTACATAGCTGTAAGGATCCCATTTATACAGAATATCGCCTTTTTTAACTTTCTGCTTCTCTTCAACAAGCAATGTTGCGGAATAGGGCAGTTTTTCGGTCATAACTTCTTTTCCGAAATCATCGATCAGCTTGAGCAGTCCGTTTCTTCTGATCACGATATTGCTTTTTTCATAATTTACTGTTTCAACATCCTCAAGCTCAACAACACCGTCATATTTAGCGAACTCTTCGGATTTTATCGTTGCGATATCAGCTGAACCTCCAACGTGGAAAGTTCGAAGTGTAAGCTGGGTTCCCGGTTCTCCGATCGATTGCGCAGCCATAATACCGACAGCCTCACCGACCGAAACAAGATTTCTTGTAGTCAGGTTCTGACCGTAGCATTTTGCGCATATTCCTTTTTTCGATTCGCAGGTAAGAACCGACCTTATTTTTACTTTTTCCACATTATGGTTAACGATTTTTTTTGCGATTATTTTATCAACAAGAGTTCCGGCTTCGCAGATTATATCTCCGTCCGGATTTTCACTGTAGTCAACCACATCCTCTGCAAGCACTCGTCCATATATCCTGTCTTCAAAATTTTCAAGAACCTTATCGCCTTCTTTCAGGTCGGCGATATCAATACCCATTATAGTATTGCAGTCATCTTCAGTAACAACAACATCATGGGCGACATCGACAAGTTTTCTTGTTAGATAACCGGCGTCGGCTGTTTTCAACGCTGTATCGGCAAGACCTTTTCTTCCTCCGTGTGTTGAAATGAAGTAGTCAAGAATGGTCAGACCGTCTATAAAGTTGGATTTAATAGGATTTTCGATAACTGAGTCTGAAGACACCTCTATATTCTTCTGAGGTTTCTGCATAAGTCCCCTTATACCGCAGATCTGCTTGATCTGTGTCCTGGATCCCCTTGCTTTTGAGTCCATCATCATAAATACAGGATTGAAACCGCCTTTGTCGAGCCTTAAATTCTCATACATATCATTTTCGATCTTATTGGTCGCTTTCGTCCATTCGTCAACCACTTTATTATATCTTTCTGTATCGGTTATCTGTCCTTCCTCGTAAGACTCTTTTATGAGCTCTACTTTTTTCTCTGAAGCTCTCAGGACTTTATCTTTGAGAGGTGATATTACGAAGTCGTCAAGTCCTATTGAAATTCCTGATCTTGTTGCGTAGTAATAACCGAAATCTTTCAGTCTGTCCAAAAACAATGCGGTCTGGCTGAATCCTACTTTTTCGATAGCTTCCTCAATGATCTTTTCTACATTTGAGCTGATCATAAGGTCATTATAAAATTTATGATCTGAAAGCTCTTTCGGCAATACTTCATTGAACAGAACCCTTCCCGGAGTCGTGTCAACGAATTCACCTTTGAAGAGGTATTTGATATCAGTATGATAATCTAAAGCTTCGAAATCGAGAGCAAGCTTGATCTCGTCATTCTGAGAGAAGATCTTAGGATTTTTCTCTCTATCAGCTTTCCTTTTGGTCATATAGTAAATCCCGAGAACCATATCCTGTGTAGGATATGTTATAGGTCTTCCTGTTGCGGGATGAAGCAGGTTGTGTGATGCCATCATAAGCAGCCTTGCTTCAAGCTTTGCTTCAGGCGAAAGCGGAAGGTGAACGGCCATCTGGTCACCGTCGAAGTCAGCGTTGAATGCTTTACATACAAGCGGGTGAAGCTGGATAGCTTTACCTTCGATCAGTACCGGCTGAAACGCCTGGATACCGAGTCTGTGAAGAGTGGGAGCCCTGTTAAGCAAAACAGGATGCCCGTCAACCAGATTTTCAAGAAGTTCCCATACTTTATCGGTACCTTTTTCGATCTCTTTCTTCGCATTCTTTATTGTTGTAACGTTAGGATCGTATTCAATTAGTTTTCTGATCAGATAAGGCTTATATAATTCAAGAGCCATTTCTTTAGGCAGTCCGCACTGGTGAAGCTTAAGTTGAGGCCCGACAACGATCACGGAACGGCAGGAATAGTCAACCCTTTTACCGAGCAGGTTGCTTCTGAACCTTCCCTGTTTTCCCTTTAAAGAATCTGAAAGGGATTTTAAGGCTCTTTTACCGTCACTTCTTACCACATTATTCTTTCTTCCGTTGTCAAATAAAGAGTCAACAGCTTCCTGGATCATTCTCTTTTCGTTCCTGACTATAACTTCAGGTGCTTTTATTTCAAGCATCTTTTTCAGACGGTTGTTTCTGATAATTACCCTTCTGTAAAGATCATTCAGATCTGATGTAGCGAACCTTCCGCCTTCAAGAGGCACAAGAGGTCTTAGTTCCGGAGGAATAACCGGGATAACATCAAGTACCATGTATTCAGGTTTATTTGTTTCCATGTTGTTTTTAAATGATTCGACAACATTGAGCTTTTTAAGAATATCCTGCTTATTCTGCTCTGATCTTTCTTCCCCGATAAGCTTTCTCATATCAGTGGAAAGCTGCCTTATGTCCGTTTCTTTCAGCAGCAGCCTGACAGCCTCGGCTCCTATCTCAGCTTTGAACTGGTCGTGGGATGAATATTCGCTTTCGTAAAGTTCCGCTTTATCCAAAAGGGAGTTGTAATCGCTTTCGGTCATTAGAGATTTATACTTGAGATCTTTAACCGTACTAACAAACTTCAAGTTTACCGTATCTCTTATCAGCTTATCGAATATTAGTACTTCTTTCTTTTCTTTTACCGGAATTGCTTTGATATCCTTATCAAAATCAACGAAGTTTGCAAGTATCTGCATAAAGTCGTAATCGTCATAAAGTATCGAATATATCCTTTCCCTGATATCTTTTTCTCTGTATTTGTCAGCTACGAACCTTTCTATCATCTCCTGTATCTCGACAACCCTCTCATTAAGTCTTTCGTAAACTTTTTTTATGTTGTCGTTCTCTTCGAAATTCGAATAGAATTCTTTCAAGACCACATTTACGGCTTCTTTATTGGAATCTTCTTTGATTGAAAGGTAAAGAAGTTTCTCGAGCTCTGTTATGAATTTATGGTATTTCTCCAGATAGCTCTTCATATACTTATCGATAAGAACCTGATAATCAGCTACGATCTTACCGGGCTTGATAACAACATATTTTTCGTAATAGATGATCTGCTCAAGTGTCTTAACGGTATAATCCAGAAGATTTCCTATCTTTGAAGGAAGAGATCTGAAAAACCAGATATGTACTACAGGAACGGCCAGCTTTATATGGCCTATCCTTTCTCTTCTTACGCTTCTTCTGTTTACTTCAACACTGCATTTGTCGCATACGATCCCTTTATATCTCGAACCTCTATATTTTCCGCATGAACATTCCCAGTCCTTTTGAGGACCGAAGATCCTTTCGCAGAAAAGCCCGTCCCTTTCGGGCTTATATGTACGATAATTAACTGTTTCGGCTTTTGTTACTTCGCCTTTACTCGTTTTCAATACTTCGTCGCTTGACAGAAGTTTTATCGAGAACTTTGAAAAGGCTTTATGAAGAACATCTCTTTGACGCAATCTTGGCATTATTAACTCCTGTTTTTAGTACCGATTGAGTTTTTAGTTTTCCTTTTGACGCCGGATCTATTCCAGCTTAACATCAAGGTTTAACCCGTAAAGCTCTTTAATCAGCACGTTGAAAGCTTCCGGTATTCCCGGTTTAGGAATTTCTAGTCCTTTTACTATGGCTTCATAAACTTTTGTCCTTCCGTTCACATCGTCGGACTTGTAAGTTAACATTTCCTGCAGGATATGTACGGCTCCATATGCTTCAAGTGCCCATACTTCCATCTCTCCGAAACGCTGACCTCCGAACTGCGCTTTACCACCTAGAGGCTGTTGCGTAATAAGTGAGTATGGTCCGATGGATCTTGCGTGAAGTTTATCTTCAACAAGGTGAGAAAGCTTAAGCATGTAAGTTACTCCGACAGTGATCTCCTGGTGAAATTTTTCACCGGTCTGACCATCATAAAGCACGGTTTTTCCCGATGAGGGAAGTTTTGCTTCTTTAAGTTTTTTCTTTACATCCTCAAGTGTAGCTCCGTCAAAAACCGGTGTCGCATATTTCTCTCCCAGAGATCTTCCTGCCCAACCGAGGTTAGTTTCGAAGATCTGTCCGGGGTTCATCCTTGAAGGAACACCGAGAGGATTCAATATTATATCAACAGGTGTACCGTCTTCCATATAGGGAAGATCCTCTATCGGCACTATCCTTGAAACTATACCTTTGTTTCCGTGCCTGCCGGCCATCTTATCGCCTATCTGGATCTTTCTTTTCTTTGCGATATAGACTTTTACAAGCTGTATGATCCCCGGCGGAAGTTCATCTCCATATAGCATTCTCTGCCTGTCTCTCTGATAATCCACATTCAACTGATCTACGATCATCGAATAATTTGTAATTATTTCAGTAATTTTTTCGTTGATCTCGTCATTATCTGTCCATTCAGTAGAAATATTCGCGTCTTCGATATTTAGTTTTAAAAAGGCTTTAGGAGTCACTTTGTCGCCTTTTCCGAGGACAACAACTCTTGTTCCTTTTTCTTTCTGAAGGCAGACAATGTCGCATAAAATGGTTTTATCTTTCAAAAGAGCATAAAGTTCACCTGATCTTTCTTCTTCAAGCAGAGCAAGGTCGTCATCGTATTTTTTCTTAAGTTTTTTCATGTCGTCTTTCTCTTTGCTCTTCCTAGCTGCATCCTTTTTCTTTCTTGAGAAGACTTTTGTTTCTATAACTATACCCTTATCTCCGGGGGGGACTTTGAGAGAAGCATCTTTTACTTCTCCTGCTTTCTCACCAAAAATAGCTTTAAGAAGCTTATCTTCTGGCGTAAGATTCACTTCTCCCTTAGGAGTTACTTTTCCTACCAGTATATCTCCGGGATAGACTTCAGCTCCTATCCTTATTATTCCGCCGTCATTCAGATTTTTTGTTGCTTCCTCGCTGACATTTGGGATCTCTCTCGTAAGCTCTTCCTCACCCCTTTTTGTCTCTTTTACGCTTGTTTCATACTCTTTAATATGAAGCGAAGTGAAAACATCCTCTTTTACCATGCGCTCGCTGAGAATTATTGCATCCTCAAAGTTATATCCTCTCCATGACATATAGGCTACAAGAACATTCTTTCCGAGTGCTAGCTCTCCGTTGTCCGTGGCGGCGCCGTCTGCAAGTATATCTCCGGGCTTTATCTTATCTCCCACATTGACAATTGGAACATGATTAACGCAGGTATCCTGGTTAGTACGGAAAAACTTGACGAATTTATAATAAACTTCATCCGGATCTTTCGGATCTTTCTTTTTTGTTACTTTTACTAGGCATCCTTTTGCGTCTATGCTTGCTACTACACCCTCCACTGTTGATTCTACCATGGCTTTGGAATCGATAGCNNTCATCGTTCTCCAGAAACGGAATAAGATTAGCCGCGGCGGAAACTACCTGTGTCGGTGAACAGTCCATATAATTTATCTTTTCGCTCGTTTCGACAGGAAAATCACCCCTGTATCTTGTAAGGATCGTATCCGGCGTTACAAAATTCCCTTTATCATCGATAGGTGCGTTCGCCTGTGCGATTATATTTCTGTCTTCTTCATCAGCTGTCAGAAATTCAATTTCGTTTGTAACCTTTCCTTTCTTGACCTTTCTGTAGGGAGTTTCGATAAATCCCATATCGTTAACTTTCGCATAAGTAGCCAAAGAAGATATCAGCCCGATGTTGGGTCCCTCCGGTGTTTCTATCGGACAAAGACGGCCGTAATGAGTATAGTGAACATCCCTGACCTCAAAACCTGCCCTGTCCCTTGTCAGACCGCCTGCTCCAAGAGCAGACAACCTTCTTTTATGCGTGATCTCTGCCAATGGATTTACCTGATCCATGAACTGTGAAAGCTGGTTCGTTCCGAAAAACGCATTCAGCACGCTCGAAAGTGTTTTTATGTTAATAAGGTCTGCAATAGCCAGTTCCTCTTCAGGTTTAGCCAGCGACATTCTTTCCTTGATAGTCCTGCTCATTCTTGATAGGGCTATACCAAACTGATTAGCAAGCTGCTCGCCGACCGTTTTGATCCTTCTGTTCCCAAGGTGGTCAATATCATCGACGATCTTTTTCCCGTTCTTTATTTCGAGGACTTCCTGCACTATCGATATCACATCAAAATCAGTAATAAGAACTGTATTCAGGTAAGTTTCCTTTACCATTCCTAGAATGTCCTTCTTATCAGTGTCCTTTGATTTTTCAAGCGATTTTATTACTTTTTCAAGAGGAAACATCTGATAGTTGTCGCCTGAAACTTTCAGCCTGATCATTTTTTTCTTGTTAACTTTTTTAAAATATGTAAGAAGGGCATCTGCTCTGTGGTCCATTTTCTGATTTATCCTGTACCTTCCGACATCTCCGAGGTCGTATCTCTTGTCGTCGAAGAACATTCTTTCGAAATGTTTTCTTGCAGTTTCGATATCGGGAGCTTCAGTTGATCTCAGCTGCTCATAAATATACATCAGCGCATCATCCTGATTGGCTGTTATATCCTTGCTCAGAGTATTGTAGATCAGATTGAATTTCAGTCTTTCTTTAGGCTTTACGATTGTTATAGCGGCGATTTCGTTATCGTAAAGAAGGTCCAGTTGTTGTGCAGTCAGCTTAGTTCCTGTGGGAAGTATCATTGGTCCCGACTGGCCTTTTTCAGTTGACTTTACATTGCTTAGTATGATCTCTTTAAATAATATTTTTCCCGCAAGTTCAGGAATGTTCTTTTTGTTCAGTTTAATCTTTTCAAAAAGGTCGAACATACCGTAGATCTCTTCATTTGAAGAAAATCCCATTGCTCTCAAAAAGATCGTTACCGGAAATTTCTTTTTTCTGTCAATGTATACCTGGATCGAATCGTTTATAGTAGTTTCAAACTCGAGCCACGATCCTCTGAAGGGAATTATTTTTGCCGAGAACAGGGTGGTAGAATTTGGATGTACTCTTGATGAAAAGAAAGCACCCGGTGACCTGTGCAGCTGAGTAACGATCACCCTTTCAGCCCCGTTGATAATAAAAGTTCCTTTCGGGCTCATCATCGGAACTGTTCCGAAATAAGTTTCGGATTCTATAGTCTGCTGATACTCATCTGAGTTATCGGATTTTTTTGACAGCCTTAATCTAACTTTTAGAGGAGCGTTGTAGGTAGCACCGATCTCCTGGCATTCAACAACTGAGTATTTAGGCTGCCCGACAGAATAATCTATGTATTCGAGTATGTATCTTTCTCTTGTATCTGTGATGGGAAATGTGTTCTTGAATGACTGATGAAGACCTGAATTTCTTTTCTTGTGACCTTTGATGCTCTTTTGAATAAAAACATCAAAAGACGACAACTGTAGCTCAAGAAGATTAGGCATCTCCAGAACCCCGGGGATCCTGGAAAATGATATTCTTTTGCTGGATTCGTTCTTTTTCAAATTTAGTCCTCCTGCTATTTTTGATTTAAATTAAAGGACTTTCGCGAATAAATAAAAAAAAGCCTGACACAAACTCTGATTTTGTTATGCTTGGCTTTGATTTAATGAACATTTCACGCTCGATTTAATATTTACGACCAATAGGATATCTGACGGAAAATAAACGCACTTTAATTAAGACAGAAAAAGTTATTCTCGACATTCGAGAATAACTTTCCCTAATTAAAGGTTTATACCTGAAATTCTATTACTTAAGATCAGCTTGTCCGCCTGCTTCTTCAATTTGAGCTTTCATTTTGAGAGCTTCTTCTTTCGGAACTGATTCTTTTACTGTGCTTGGACATTTGTCAACAAGGTCTTTCGCTTCTTTCAGTCCCAATCCTGTCATCTCTCTGATTACTTTGATAACCTGAATTTTCTTATCTCCTGAAGAAATAAGCTCTACATTAAATTCAGTTTTTTCTTCAACCTGAGCAGTTTCAGCTGCAGCTGCAGGTCCGGCCATCATGGTAGGCGCCGCTGCTGTAACTCCGAATTTCTCTTCGATCGCTTTTACAAGCTCTGACAGCTCCATAGCTGTCATTTTTTCCAGTTTACTTAATATTTCTTGCACGAATTCCTCCGATACGATTTTATTTTAATTTACATTTTTTCTTTTGCTGTTTTTAGCGCGTCAAGTGTACGGGCCAGTTTTGCCATAGGCTCGTTCAGAACGCTTGCGATCATAGACAACAGCGTATTCTTTGACGGCAGATCTTTGATTACAGCCATTTTAGCTGCAGGATAGAATTCATTCTCGAACAAACACCCTTTAATTACCAGCTTTTCGTTCTTTTTCGCAAAATCGAACAGGATTTTTGCCGGAGCTGAAGGATCTTCATACGCAAAAGTAACAGCATTCGGACCTTTAAGTATTTTTGATAATTCGTCGCTGAATTTTGTTCCTTCTAGCGCTTTGTTAACCATGGTATTCTTAAATACTTTCATCTCAGCTTTAGTCGCCCTGAGTTCTTTTCTCAGATGAGAGATTTTCTCAACATCAATTCCATCGTATCTGGTTACATAGAACGCGGAAGCTGAATGTAATTTCGTCTTGATCTCATCAATTACTTTTTGCTTCTCCAGAACTTGTTGTTTTACGATTGTTGCTTCAGTCATTTTTTTTCTCCGATAATGTTGTTTCCGCTGTACCGGTACTAACCGATCTGAGCTGTCGTCAGCGAGTTTCTGTCAATTTCGTAACCTAGACCCATTGTCGATGTTAAAGTTACTTTTTTAATATAAGTGCCTTTGGCTGCGCTGGGTTTCAGAGCGATTATTCTTTTTATGAATTCCATAAGGTTCTCTTCTATCTGCGTTTCAGCAAAAGACGCTTTTCCGATACCTACATGAACGATACCTGTTTTTTCAGTTCTGAAATCTATCTTACCAGCCTTTACTTCCTTTACTGCCTGAGCCACATCATTGGTTACTGTACCGCTTTTGGGATTAGGCATAAGTCCTCTCGGTCCTAATACTTTTCCCAAACGACTGATCTTTGCCATCATATCGGGTGTAGCAATAACAACATCGATATCGCTCCAGCCTTCCATAATTTTGGTCATATAAACTTCGAAACCTGCAAAATCAGCACCTGCTTCAAGAGCTTCTTTGGCTTTCTCTTCCATTGCAAATACGAGCACTCTTACTGTCTTTCCCGTTCCGTGAGGCAAAGATACTACGCCTCTGACTATCTGGTCAGCGTGCTTGGGATCTACTCCCAGATTAACTGCAACCTCAATTGTCTCGTCAAACTTTGCCGTGGCGTTTGCCTTGCAGTACCTGACAGCGTCTTTTATCTGAAGACCCTTTCTATCCTTGACCGCTTCGAGCATTTTGGTTATTCTTTTCGTGTTTTTCATCTCTTCCCCGTGTAAATCTTTTTATGTTTATTCAAATGATCTGCGCTCCGGCTATAGCGCGCTTTTCATTTTATTTTTTTACTGTCACACCCATACTTCTGCAGGTTCCGGCTATAATAAGCTTTGCCGCTTCCACATCGTTGGCATTTAAGTCTTCCATCTTTTTCTTTGCTATCTCTTCGAGCTGCTCCTGAGTGATAACACCGACTTTTTTCACATTCGGCTCCGGAGAACCTTTCTCAAGCTTAAGAGTTTTTCTGATTAGCATTGACGCCGGAGGGGTTTTCATGATGAATGTAAAAGATTTATCCTGATAAACAGTGATTACTACAGGAATAATATCTCCTTTTTTATCCTGTGTTCTGGCGTTAAATGTTTTACAGAATTCCATAATGTTTACACCCTTTTGGCCAAGAGCCGGTCCTACCGGCGGAGCCGGTGTAGCAACTCCTGCGGGTAACTGAAGCTTTATGTATCCTATTATCTTCTTTGCCATATTCTGCGCCTTCTATTTTAATTACTTTATTCGTACTTTACCTGAAGGAAATCGAGATCTACCGGCGTGCTTCTTCCGAAGATCGTTACCATTACCTTCAACCTTTGTTTCTCTTCGTTTATTTCGCTTATTGTTCCGGAAAAATCCGTGAACGGCCCGTCAACTATTTTTACGAAATCGCCCACTTTATAAATATTTTCTACTTTTTCTTTACCCAGAGATGCTTTTGCTTTTTCGAGCATCCTTTCCACTTCCCGCTTCGACAGTTCCTGAGGTTTGTTCTTGGGCCCGACAAAATTTAATACTTTTGAATTGCTTAACAGAAAATGTTCTATCGTCCTGCTCAGGTGGCAACTGATAAAAACATATCCGGGGTAAAAAAGTCTGAGCTTCTTTACCTTCTTGCCGTTCCTCATCTGAACAACCTCTTCGGATGGAACAAAAACTTCGGATATTTCATTGCTGTAGCCTAATCTTTCGATCTCGCTTTCAAGAAACTCTTTAGTTCTTACCTCTTCTCCGGTTAAAACATGCAGTATGTACCAATTAGCGCTCAATTGAATTTCCCGCTTTAATTTACTTTAATTTACTTTAATTTATGAAGTAGCCTATCAGCCAGTTCAGGATCTGATCCGAAAAGAAAATGAAAGCTGTTAGAACGAGCGACAGACCGATAACGATCTTAGTCGAGCCCCAGACTTCAGGCTTGCTCGGCCATGACATGAGTTTCATCTCTTTTACCGTGGAGTTAAAATACTCGATTATTTTCTTCATCACGACTCCCGTTTATCTTGGCAGGCGTTGAGGGATTCGAACCCCCGACACTCGGTTTTGGAGACCGATGCTCTAGCCGGGCTGAGCTAAACGCCTGTTAGTTAATTATTTTGTCTCTTTGTGCATTGTATGTTTTCTGCAGAATTTACAGAACTTTTTAAACTCCACCCTGCCCGAATGTTTCGATTTATTTTTGTCTGTGTTATAATTCTTTCTTTTGCAGTCCCCGCATGCCAATATTACCATATCACGCATTTTATGCTCCATTTCTTTTATTTCAACATGCTTACTAGCAGACTTGAACTGCTGACCTCTTCCTTACCAAGGAAGTGCTCTACCGCCTGAGCTAAGTAAGCTTATTTATGAATAAAAAGAGCAAGCTGTTATTTCAAGCTTGCTACTTTTTACAAGAGCGGGAGACGAGACTCGGACTCGCGACCCTCAGCTTGGAAGGCTGATGCTCTACCAACTGAGCTACTCCCGCTTGTTGTGGGCCAGGATGGGTTCGAACCACCGTAAGCTTACGCTAGCAGATTTACAGTCTGCCTCCTTTAGCCGCTCGGACACTGACCCACAAAATGCTAATAGAGGGACTTGAACCCCCGACCGGCTGATTACAAATCAGCTGCTCTAGCCAACTGAGCTACATTAGCATAAATCCGGACAGCAAAGATATCAAATATTTTATATGAAGTCAAGAATTATTTTCGAGGTTTTTTAAATATTTCAGCTATGTTTATTTTTTTCTGATGTTTTTTTTATAAATTTTATTTCTGTATTCAATTACAACTTCATTGTCAAAGGATATTATTTTCAACTCATCGGACGAAACCGAAATTTTCCTTCTAATCTTATCGATATTAATTTCTTCGTTATTCTTTTTCTGGGCGTAGATCATCGTTTCAACTATATCCGCATATTTCTGACCCTTTGCGCTAAAATGTACGGCATTTTTTTTCTGATTAATAAAAAAGGCTGACATGGACAATGCCAACAATACTATTACCGAAACAAATTTTAAATATCTTAACAGTTTTGAATACTGCTTAGGGTCAGTACATCCATTAGCTTTTCCCTCCGATTCAATCATCAACATTCTGGATTGAAGTTCCTCAAGATCTTTTCTTGACTTTTCTTTATCAAAAAATCCTTTTAATTCGTCTAATACCGCTTTCACAAGCTGACCTTCCGAATTTTCTAGAGTTTTAATAAAATCATAAATCATTTCTTTCTTTTCAGCTTTCTTATGTTCTATACCGAAACTGTCAAAATTAAGCTTATCAAGATGACCTGTTCTATTCGATTCCTCTATTAACTCTTCCATTTTTCCTTTTAAAACGATCCAGTCCTCAATCCATACAAAAGTTTTAAGCTTGTTCAGTTCTTTCTTCAGGTTATTTGATATCACTAGCCTCTTTTCTCCCACAATCTCAGTTAATTTGAATTCAGCCATATTTAGTATTTCTTCTGCTTCTTCAAAAGAATCAAAATCCTGGCTCTGCAAAATATATTCTACATTATCGAATTGTTCTTCGATAGAATAAGCTTCTTTATTAGAGAAATATGGTTTTAATCTCGCGAAAGACTGCTTTACGGGTTCAAATCTCTCTAGAATGACCTTATAATATTTTTGAAAGTTCTCTTCGTTTTTTGTGAAGATTTCTTCAAGAGCTATTAAATCATTACTCCTTATCAAAACAGATATCAGACTGTCTGATAATAGATTTTTCTTGATCTGATTGAGTTTACTGTGGAACTCAACTCTTAGTTTTTTATCTACCAGATGGCTATTGTCAATATAATCCTGAATGATTTTCTCTGCCGATAAAAGCTTACTTTTTGACTGCGAATTTACATAATAGCTTTTTTCTTCAAGCAGCTCTTCAATATCTTTAAAAAGCCCGTCTATTTCAGATTCAAAATCTGTAAACGGCTTGATTAATTCCCACCCGATTATTTCCTTGAGGTTATTGAACGCTAAAAAATTTACTTTATAGCATTTACTGTATTCGGCATTATTCTTTTTTAAAAGATCTGACAGTAAGTGAATGGTTTCTCCACATGCAAAATAACCGAAAGCAGAATCGCAGCTGGTTAGATTTTCAATTTTTTTAATGAGGTCTGCGCTTTCATCAGAATATTTTTTATCTCTGACTATGTAAATATAGGGTAAGAAACTTATCACTTGGCTTCCGAAAAAAAGATTATACCCATTTCTTTAAGCCGGTCTTTTACCTTTGATTTCTCTTCTTCCTTCAGTTTGATAAAATATTCTTTTAACTCCTGTCCGATTTGTTTAAAATCTTCATCAATATCTGCTTTAATGGCGTAAAGAAAATCGAATCTTCTTATCACTTCGTCAAGATATTTAAGAGAATTTTCATGGTCTTTTATAGAAGCGTAATATTTTGCCAGATTAAAATAAATTTCAGGAATATTCATGAATTCATTATCAATGGCAATTAGCGATAACTCGATGGCTTTATCAATATCTGAGTCAAGATAAGAAAACCATGCTATCATATAATTACACATAGCTGCCATAAACTGGTTCTCGATTTCTAATGAATAGTGCTTAGCTTCGGAAAACTCTTTTAAAGATTTTTTGAGATCAAAGTAAACAGTTGGTCTGTGATATATCAGTCCCAGCATAAAATGAGTGAAAGGATTTCCCTTATATTCTTTTATACAGTCTTCAAAGCCTTGTTTTACTTCTGAAAGGAGTCTGTGGTCAGATGGGTTTTCGAGATATTTTAAATATTTTTTTGTTGACTCAATGAACTTAATGTATGAATCAGCTTTATCACAGAAATGAAGTGAATCTTCGATTACTGCAAGTCCTTTCCTAAATTCTTCCGAAGACATTTCAAAAATCCAGACAATATCGATCATCTCTATTGAAAATGCAGCTCCAAGATTATAGAATGAATTATCCATATTTCCGTCTTGATCAGTTTTTTCGAGTCTTTCTTTTATTATTTCCGCAACTAATTCTTTTTCTTCATTAACAATCAGCTCGGATGAAAGATCGAAACTCTCAAATTTTCTCTGTATAATTTGCTTTTCTTCTATTTCAATAAAACCAGGATCGTTAGCTTTTGAAATCGTATTCAATCCCTTTAAGTTTATCTTCTTCAGCCCGTGATGATTCAAAGCTACATAATAATTTTGATTCAAAAAATCTCTGTATGAAATGTTTAATAATCTCGAAAAAGGTTTCTGAATCATATTATTCCTTAAAATTTGTTGCTCATTATTAATACCTTGTGAATTTTATGATATTTTGTTTTGAAAATCAACACAATAATCATTATATTGAATCAATATCAAATTGCTCATAAGAGATGAAAGACTAAAAAAGGAGTGCCAGCAATTATGAAAGGATTTACATTAGTAGAGCTACTTACAGTAGCAACTATACTTGCAATACTGGCAGCAACTGCAATTCCCGCATACAACGGCTACATTATCAGAACCTCAGACCAGGTTTGCGAGCATACGGCTGCAGCAGTTTTAACCTCGATCGTCAGCTTTGTACAAGTCAAAGGAGATATTAATTCCGGAACATTTGATATTGACGGTCTTAACTCTCTGCTCAATGAATATAGGATCAGCCTTCCTCAGGGCTATGAAGCAGAAATAATAATAATAAATAAAGATGATATCACGGTTATTGTTCAGGATGATCAGTACCTAGGTACAGCCACACTCGGGACATAGCGCTGTTTTTTAATGTTTTTTCCCTTTGCTTTTTTTAACCT
>DMTS01000097.1 GCA_003477045.1 Candidatus Delongbacteria bacterium | reverse complement strand
AGTGAAAGCGTTCATGAAAGTGGACAATCCGCCTTTGTAAAGCTCTGAAAATACATCTTTCACCGGATATTTTTCCGAACCTGATAGTACACAATGCTCGAGAATATGCGCAACTCCCGTTGAATCTTCGGGAATAGTTTTGAATGCTATACAGAAAGTTTTATTCTCGTCATCATTTTTCACGGCGGTAAGTTTTGCGCCTGTTTTTTCATGAATAAATGACATGATGGTTGAGTTCATATCTTTTTCAAAAACAGATCTCTTCAGAGTAAATCCGCTGTAGTTGTCGCCTGTTTTGAAATTTTCCATCATGATAACGGCCTTTTTAATTTTGTTAGAAAATAATAGATTTTTATGCGTTTTAGCAATAAAATAATTAGATAATTCCTTTAGTATTTTGTAAGAATTATATCGCCTTTTTTATAAGGCGTACAAGTCTCAAAAGAAACCGGAATATACTCACCGCTCAGACCTGAACAGATAAATTTCCCGTCAGCCTGCTTAACGATCTTCTCTATAATTATCTCTTTCTCTTTTCCCTTTTGAGATGCATAGAATTTATGAAGCTTGTGTTCTGAAACATTTCTCAGTATCCTGCTTCTTTGAGTTATCTTATTCTGAGATACTTTCTGCTTCAATTTGCTCGAAGGCGCAAAAGGCCTGTCCGAGTATGAAAACACATGCGCATAATTTATATATGACGATTCAAGGTATTTTACCGATTCATTGAATTCGTCGTCAGTCTCAGTCGGAAATCCGACGATAATGTCGGTAGCGATGAACACATCTTCTCTTTGTGCTAGCTTTGATACCAAACTGTCAAATACTTCGATCGAATATTTCCTGTTCATCAGCTTTAAAATTCGTTTTGAAGCTGACTGAAGCGGAATATGAAAATGCGGGCATATCCTCTTTTCTTTCACGAACAATTCTATAAGTCTGTCATCAAAGCACCAAGGCTCGACTGAACTGATACGGAGCCTGAATCCCTCATATTTTAGAATATCATAAATAAGCTCAAACAATCCATAAGCCTCACCGTCAGTATAACTTCCCAGATCTATCCCTGTCAGGATAATTTCCTTAAAACCTTTTTGAGAAAGATATTCAACATCCGCCAGAACAGACACTCTACGCCTGCTCCTCGAATTACCTCTCGCATACTTTATCGTGCAGTATGTACAGAAATTATCGCATCCGTCCTGCACCTTCAAGAACGCCCTCGTATGATCCTGAAACGATCTCAGCTCATGATCAGCATAATCAAGATCATGATTTTCAGGCACCGCGACAAAAGAATTTCCTTTGTAAACATTCAAAGCTTCAATAATATCGTATTTATTATTCACACCGAGAATAATATTAGAATCAGCCTTCAGAACTTCGTTCTCCGATTCTAACTGCGTGAAACATCCCAGCGATATAATAACCGCGGAAGGATTCTCCATCCTGATCTTCTTCAATAAATGCAGGAATTTATGATCCGCCTTCTCAGTCACCGTGCACGTATTGATCACGACAACATCTGCTACGGAAGCCGATTTCGCAATCCCGTAACCATCCTTCAAAAAGATATCCTTGATCACCTCGGATTCATAGATGTTCACCTTGCACCCGAAAGTATGGACGAAGAGTTTTTTCATGTTATCTTTACTCGTCTTCATTTCCTTTTAAATATTTCGCAAACTCTTTATCAAATTCAGAAATATAATCCCTGTCCTGAATTTTGCTGAATTTTAAATATTCTTCTTCGGCTTTTAATTGAGCCATTTCTTGAGTAATTTTACCGGCTGTCTCCAGAATCTGCTGATCAGAGAACTGAAGAAATCTATTCATCCACTGTATCCAGTCTTTCATTTCCATTACTTGTTGGTTAAGAGCTCTGATCTCAGCAAAATCAATAAACATAGCTGTCAGACGATTTAATTTTGATATTTCTGTTTGGTTAAGATAATTTTTTGCTACTTTTATATCATTTTTTAATATTTTCCCGCTTGGAGAATTCTTCCATGTTGTCAATCCCATAGTTGGCTTATTACTGTTTGCCCGTTCGAAAATTATTTCGGCGGCAGTCTTACCGGTTACAGCGTAGTGAAGTTTATTTTGTACGAATGCATAAAACATTTTTGTCTCTTCAGCATCTTTTCTATAATCTGCGCTGCATTGCTCAAACACATCTGCAATTTTCTGGTAAGCTCTGCGCTCACTTGCTCTGATTTCTCTGATTCGTTCTAGAAGTTCATCAAAATAATCTTTTCCGAAGGACTTCCCATTTTTCATCTGTTCATCATTAAGTACGAAGCCTTTTACTATAAATTCTTTTAGTGTATTTGTTGCCCATATCCTGAACTCTGTTGCTTTTATAGAATTTACTCTGTAACCGATTGATATTATTGCATCAAGATTATAGAATGCAACTTCCCTTTCAACATTTCGTTCTCCTTCCTTTTGAACTATCCGGAAATTCCGGATAGTTGCCTCTTCTTTCAACTCGCCCGAAGTATAAACATTTTTTAAGTGCTCATTTATTGTCTTAACGCTTACATCAAAGAGTTCGCTCATCGCCTTTTGTGTCAGCCAAAAATTATCATCTTCGAAATAAACTGTCGCAGTTACATTTCCCTTTGAATTAGAAAATAAAACAATTTTTTCTCCAATTTTTGATAATTCATTTTTTTTCATTTGGTTTAACCTTATTTAAATTCACACCTTGCACCCGAATGCATATACAAAAACTTTTTTCAAAAGCTATCTTTCTCCTTTATTTTCTTTAACTTTATAGATTTCATCATAATGTCTGTAATCGTCTTCAAGAGGATTGTAAATATATTTATTCTTTCTGAGGTCAAAATCATCGTAGTAGCACCCGCAGAAATAATAAACCTCATTTGCTTTATCGTAAGCTAGCCAGACAAGATGATAATTTTTATTATAACCATCTGTATATTTCCTTGCATCGTAATACATGTAATATACTGCATCAATTTGTGAGTTATTGAAGTATCCTTTTGGATAATTCTCCTCATCAACTACATTCAACCAATTTAATAATTTCTGTATTTTATCTTTTGATGTAATTATCTGAAAATCAGAGCGATCATCTTTTATCAGCTCTACTTTATGCTTACTTTTGAATTTTCGATATGTATATTCCCCTATGAACGGAATCCATTTCTGCTTGAGATTGGCTTCTTCTCCTCTATAATTACTGATTTTTCTATCGAAATCATAGTAAACATGAGAATCTGATTCGTAACCCTTCTCAGGATATACCGCAAAACGGCCAGAACACTCTGCAAAATAGTATTCATTATTTGGTTTTACACGCATAAGAAGCTTCAGAGCAATTCCTTCCCCAGTACCACGATAGATTGAATGATAAAAAAAACGACATTCTAGACTATCAATATCAAAATGTAAAGGAAGATTTACTTTTTCTGAGTCAGGCAATACATTGGTATAAACATTCCACAAAAACAGTTTATCTTTTGGATTTATAGCGATTATACCTTCTTTCTGAATATCTTGTTTGTTCGATTTAAACTTTGCCCATAGATAATAATCGTGGTAGAAGTATGATGGGGCTTTTTGTTTAATAATTTTATACTTCTGACCATATAAATTAGTGATTTTTTTTATACAGCTTAAGCTATCCATGTCAATTTCAAAAGAATATTTCATTGTATGACTCATTTTTGCAATAAACTCTTCATGGCTTTCTAGCCTTAGATTATTTGCAGTCTTGAGAGTATCTTTTACTTTTTTTAAACTTTTACTTTTTTCAGAATCATAATCACTTGATGTACACGACAAAAAAACGAATAGAAGTATAATGTTTATTGTTTTCTTAATTTTTCCCATAAAACCCACTCCTACCAAAAATAATTATATACGAACCAGCCTGTTGCATAGACGACGGGGAACATGAGGATCAGCATCGGGACAAGCATTTTTCTGACCGACGATCTTGATCTTAGCGGCCAGTCATCCAGCCTGAATGCGAACTCGGTTCCTTTATCTGTTCGGCATAAATTCCAGAACAGTCCTGCGGTAAGTACGATCCCGCATGAGATTATCACATTCGTGAACCATGTCACCGGATAATACCCGCCTTTGAAGTAAATATATGCATCGTAAGCCCAGCAGGGCACAAAGAACAATACAAATGCGGCGAATAATTTGCTGTTGAATTCCTTCTTCTTTAAGCCTCTGTAAATTACTGCGACAGTCCATGGCGCGAATATATAAGTCAGGATTGAAATCAGTATCGAATCCGCATAATCCCAGGTTGGATCACCTGAATACGGGGCTACGATCGTAATGAAAAATGTTGCGATCAGAAATGTCGTTACTTTCCAAGGCTCAAATAGAAACTGCCAATAGTTCTTATGCAGAAATTCAAAGTCTTTCTGATCCNNAACCACCCATAAAGTGAAATATGTTTGCATGAAAATATCTGAGTGTAGGAAGTTCAATTATATCTAGTCTCTTTTTTAACAGATCTTAGCTTGTAACCATGTAAGTTTGCAATATAACTGCAAATTTGCATGGTTGCTATAAAAAAAACAATAAAAAAAGGGAACCGTTTGGCTCCCCTTAATGAAATATGTGTCTAAAGATTATTCTGCTGCAGGTGCTTCGTCAGCCGGTTTTTCAGCAACAGGTACTGGTGCCGCTGCTACTTCCGGATTAGATATAACTGCATCAATATCTTTTTTAGATGC
>DMTS01000178.1:23991-24149 GCA_003477045.1 Candidatus Delongbacteria bacterium | reverse complement strand
TGCAGAGTTCTGTTTTTTGCAGGAGTTTTATATTTTCTATAGAATGACCCTCCAAGATTATCCGTATTGAACATGTAAACGACAGCCATAGAATCCTGTTCAACTTCAGATCTGTATTTCTTCCTGATCTCCATTACTTTATTGTAATTTTTATCATA
>DMTS01000178.1:0-23953 GCA_003477045.1 Candidatus Delongbacteria bacterium | reverse complement strand
TGTGTCGTCAGCTTTTCTAGATTCTAAATTCATGAGCATCTTATTATTGAAAGAAAGCTGACCGGAAAAACCTGCATTAAATCCAGGCGGGATCTTATTTATAAATTTTCCGTCTGTGTCATACACATTTGTAGAAGTATTTCTCCAGCAAGGTGCGAGTAATTTATTGTCGTGGTAAGTTAAAGATGAAGGACCTCCTTCAAACTCTCCGGGACCTAACCCTTTTCCTCCGAATGAATATAAAAATTTATAATCGGATGAGAATTTGAATATTTTGGCGACTGAACTGCCTGCAATAAAAATATTACCGTCTTTATCCTCGATAACTGCCGTCGGCTGTTTGAAATTTCGTGTTTCATTATCTTCTCCATCGGAAAAAGGTATTACCCCGTCTTCGATAAATTCATAACTGAATGTTGTATCTTGGGGAACCGCACTGTTGTTGTAAACAGATACACCGTTGATCACGCTCACGATCTCATCTTTTTCCTTTCCGCAACTGACAAGCAGTACCAATGTCAGAACTAAGCATAACAACATTATTTTCTTCATTTTAACCCTCCTGATTTAAATTTATGGATTAATTTAATAGTTAAGTTTTGGTGAATGAATAAAAATGCGACGAAATGACTTTTTACCGGTGTGGAAACAATTACTAATGCGTAAAATTAATCCATATAACTGATCTTGCAGGCCGTTGATCCGATCTCCACTTTGATCATGACGATAGTCTTGAGGCTCTTTGAGCTATGGTTATGCGGTTCAGCGCCGAAATGTGCGGTAAGATGGTTTAAAGCTTTCCTCTTACCTTCTTCATCTTCAATTATTGTAGCTATTCCGGTACCGTTCACGCTGCGGTATCTCATTGTAAGCTTGCCTTCAAGATATCTTGCATCGAGTGTCACATTGAAGGCTATTTTCGGGTTCTTTCTGATCAGATCGAGTTTCATACCTTCAGTCGCGCAGTGAATATAGAGCGCGTTTTCATGATATCCGTAATTTAAAGGTACTATATAAGGCTGATCCCCGTCCGTCATTGCAAGCTGACACCAGATCGCTTCTTTTAAAATACCTTCGATTATCTTAGGATCCGTTACTTCTTTTTTCTTATTTCTCATTTTAATTCCCTTTTATTTCCGAATTCGTCGATCGCAAAAAACATCCCGTTTTCAATTAGCAATCCCTGAGCTTTCTCGTAGTGATCTACATCTATTCTGATCACTTTGCCGGAATAATCCGCCGAAACACTGTCAACTACGCAATGTCCGATAACTAATGTCTCAGCTGAATATTTTTTCAGCACTTCATCGAGCTTGTCTTCAGTGATCTTTTTATATTCGCCGTAGTCAGTTATCAGCCCTCTGTACCAGAAAACTCCGTATTTTGAGAATAAAAATTCAGCATCTTCAGATTCCGGTTCTTGTTTATCAACTTCCTGTTTTACAATTGAATTGATCTCATCAACCGTAAGATCCTTTTCAAGCAGTTCATAGCTGAGACCGCCGTGAACAAAGATCGTTGAACCTATTTTTGCTACACAATTTTTGCTCCGCATCCATTTCCCAAACTCGGTTGTAGCTGAATATAGCTCAGATGCTTTTACATTCAGTTTTTTGTATATAGGCTGATACTTATCCGAGATATATCTGTCATCTCCCGACAAGATCATTCTGTCATGATTTCCGAGAAGATATTCTACTTTGCCGCCTGCCTTCAACGCTTCTTCCTCAAGCTTGTAAACCAGCCACTGGCACTGAGTCACATGATCTCCCCTGTCAACAAGGTCGCCGACAATTACAAGATGACCGTTTCCGAAAATCCAGTTGTAGTTTTTATCAATAACTTTATTTGCGTTCAGCAGCTTATAGAACTTTTCAAAATTACCCTCAATATCAGATACCGCGATCAGTTTTGAGGGCATGGGATATTCGGCGTCTATTGAAGATAGTTCCGTTCTGATCTTGAACACAAGTGCGGGACACGGGATCGAATCGAACTCTGATACTAAAGTAACGGTTGGCAGTTTTTCTGCGTCAAAGTAAGTTGTATCCGGATTTAGCGTTCTGTCGAAAGTTATGACTCCGGTCTTGCTGCCTGCGTAAAAAACATAAGGTCCGTCGCCGTACGAGCTTAGTTCTAATTTTGTGGTACATGAGTATAGAATAAATGATAATATGATACAAAGTATAGAAGTTTTAAGCTTCACTTTTTCCACCACTGCATAAGTTTTCTGTGTTCTTCCCTCTCTTTATACGATTTCGCGACATAGATCTTCTCGCCCGTGAAGAAATTTTTCTCTGTGTAGTACATGCAGGCTGCGATCGTCATAGGCAGAGGAATGAAATCCTGTACCTGTTCGACCTTAATATTATAGATCTTTAGATAAGCTGACATTTTTTTAGCTGTATCCAGAGTAGCACCCGGAAAAGCCGAGATCAGATAAGGCAGAACATATTGCTCTTTTTTTGAATACTGCCTGAACAGCTTTACGAATTCTTCATATCTGATTATATCCGGCTTGAGCATAAGTCTGAGAATATCAGCCTCTGTATGCTCCGGCGCGATCTTGAGAAGTCCTGATGTGAACTCGCCTGCGACCGCTCTCATATATTCCTTGTCTAAAAGAGCGAGTTCATGCCTGATCCCGCTGTTGATGAAGACCCTTTTATGCTCTTTTACAGTATCATAAAGTTTTATGAGTTTTTTGTGCGAAGTGTCGAGATTGGGACACAACTTCGGGAACAGGCATGAAAGCCTTACGCATTTCATGCACTTCTCAAGATCGCGCCCCCGCATGCGATACATGTTCGCAGACGGTCCGCCCAGATCGGTCACTGACTTTGATTTCAGCTTCATAGCATCTTTGACTATCGAGGCTTCCGAACGGGACTGGATGAAGCTGCCCTGATGCTGGGCGATGGAGCAGAAGGAACAGCCGCCGAAACATCCTCTGTGTATGGTTATGGAATTTCTTATCATTTCATAAGCCGGAATAGGCTCTTTGTACATCGGGTGCGGCTTGTTCTCGAATTCAAGATCATAGAATTCATCGAGATGATCATCGGGCAGCACAGGAGGATTGATCACTATCTGCCTGCCGTTGGTTTCCTGTACAAGCCCTGTGTCGAGGAACGGATTTGTTACGCTGTGAATGACCTTTTCGGCTTTAATGAACATTTCCTTATCTGAAATGACTTCCTCGAAAGAAGGCAGCTGTTCGTACTTATATTTATCCGTCAAATTTTCTGTTTTACCAGCGATAAATGCTGTTCCTCTCAGATCTCGAAGCTGACCGGCACTCTTCCCTGCTTTTAATTCCTGAGCTATTTTCAGGATAGTTCTTTCGCCCTGGCCGAAAACAAGAATATCCGCTTTTGAATCTGCAAGAATGCTCCGCCTGACTTTATCTGACCAGTAGTCGTAATGAGCGACTCGCCGAAGGCTTGCTTCGATCCCGCCTATAACGACAGGAACGCCTTTAAAATTCTCTTTAGCCTTATTTGCATAAACGATGACCGCCCTGTCCGGGCGTTTTCCGCCTGCGCCGCCTTCGGAATAATCATCCGATCTTCTCGGTTTTTTTGAGGCTGTATAATTATTGACCATAGAATCAACATTTCCGGAAGAAATGCCTACGAATAGTCTTGGTGCGGGCAGTTTTTGAAAATCTGTGTTTGATAAAGTATCAGGCTGCGCTATAATTCCCACTTTAAAGCCTTTTGAAACCAGATATTTACCTATAATTGCAGCCCCGAAGGAGGGGTGGTCTATGTATGCGTCACCTGAAATGAGAATGATGTCCAGACATTCCCAGCCGAGAGATCTCATTTCGTCTATGTTTACCGGCAGGAACATATATTGTCCAGTTTATTCAGAAATTTCTTTTATCAGTTCTTTGAGCCTGTTTCTTGTATTGTTATCCCTGTTCTGCGTCGCCAGTTTCTGTGCGGCTTTGAGCAGAAGAAGGGCATCTCTTGTTCTAGAATTTTTACAATATACATCGGCCAGTTCAAGCGTCAGTTCTATATACAGCTTAGAATAATCCGATATTTTAACAGCCGTATGGCCTGCCTGAAGATTTAAGATCGCCTCTTTGTTCCTGTTCTTTCTTTTCAGTATTTTTCCGAGAAGCAGATATCCGAGAGCTATAAAGTGAATGTTTTTTGCCTTCTTAGAGTACAGTAAGGAATATTTCATATATTTCAGTATCCTGCTGATGTCGTCCTTGATCTCGTTCTTGTATTTATTGAACGGATCTTCCTCATACTCAACTATCTCATTATAGAACATTTCCGCAAGATAATAATAAATCATGCCCATTCGCTTATAGAGTTTTTTCTCCCTGTAGATTTTGAGGGATTCCTTGAAACTCTTTTCGGCTTCGGCATAACTCTTTTTAACAACTTTCAGTCTTGCTATGTAAAGCAGGGAATACGCTCTCGCAAGGCTGCTGTTTATTTCTTTTGCTATCTTTCCGGCTTTGTTGAAGCATTTCTCCGCCTCGGTCTGATTGTTCTGAAGAATGTTGCATGCTCCGAAATCTGTCAGCCTGTAGCTTATCTCTTCGAGGTTGTTCAGTGCCCTGAATATCTTGATCGACCTTTCAAAATTCGCCATTGCGGATGTAAGATCTTTTGTCTCAAGATATATATTGCCGAGCTGTCCTGAGCATGTACCTTCCACATCCTTCAGGCTTAACAACGAAGCTGTCTCTAAAGCTTTCTCATAGTATTTGACCGAATCCTTAACCCTGCCGAGCTTATATGTTATCTTGCCGAGGTTTCCCAAAAGAATTGACTGAAATTTAAGGTTATCATTCTTTTCGGCTATTTTCAAAGCAGTCTGGAAAGTTGATATACTTTTAGTGAATCTGAACTGCGCCTCGTATATCATTCCAAGCTCATTAAGAAGGAAACATCTGCTCTCGTAATTTTTCGTTTTTGAAATGTGAACAAGCGCTTTTGCTATATAGTTGACGGTCAGCTTTATATTACCTTCGTTCTTCTTAAAAAGAGCGTAATTTGTGTATAGCCTTCCTTTTTGTTCATCACTCAGCTTGTACTTTCTCATTATGCTTGAAGCTTTATATAAAAGTTCCTTTACCCTTTTTGCAGGAGAAAAGCTCATGGAATTTTCAAGTATGGTACATAGAATATCGAAATAGAACTGATAATTTTCAGATTTCTCGTATTTGTTTATTAAAGTATATGAAGTTTTTCTTGCTTTGATCTGGTCGTTCATTTTGTAGAGTATCTTTATCTCTTCAAGTACCAGCCTGTCTTTTTTCTCCGGGTCAGAAGCGAATGCGATAAGTTTCTGAAGGTCCTGGTAAGCGCTTTCAATAAAGTTCTTTTCCACAGATGAATCATAAGCTTCTTTCAGGCACTGTGCAGCCCTTTCGTGATCTCCGGCGTAATAAAAATGATGACCCTGCCAGTTCGCATGGCTCAGCTTTGATTTCTCTTTTGTTTCGATCAGAAGCTCTGCGACTTTACGGTGCCATGCTCTCCTGCTTTCGTCGCTGGCCGAAGCGTAAACCACTTCGCTGATTATCGGGTGTGAAAATATATAGTGGTTCTCAAGATAATATTTTTTAATAAATCCCGTCATGGCAATTTCTTCCAGATCGCGGACATCAAAGCCCGCATAGTATTTTTTTACGATCAGATAATCGAACTTTACCCCGATTACCGAGCATGCCTGCAGAATTTCAAGCTGCTTCGGGGTAAGTTTTCCCAGGTTCTGCCTTACGATCTCTCTGATATCGGTAGGAATGTTTTTCTTTTTATAGTGTTTTGTTTTTTCAAGCTGATTTTCTTTTTCCAAAACCATCCCGTCTGTAAATACGAACCTGAAATACTGCTCGAGAAAGAACGGATTACCAGCGGAGAGTTTCAGGATCACTTTTTCTACTTCGGAAGACATTTTCTTGCCTTTGCTCAGCTGCTTCAGAAGCAGCCTCATTGTATCCTTTTTGAGAGGAGGCAGTTCCTGTGTAACCGGCTTGAGATATTTATTGAACTCTAAGTCGTCTTCACTGTGGTAAGTTATAAGGAAAGAAATCTTGTTTATTTCGCCTTTTTTGTTACGCCTGTTTCCCATTTCGACAAGATGCGATATACTGTACTGTATCACATACTGCATCAGATCTTTTTCTTCATGCTTCAGGTTGTCTATATCGTCAAAAATAAAAATAACGCCTTCCGTTCGCTGTATATAATAATAGTAGTTAAATATTATCAAAAGGCTCAAAGCTTCTTTCAAATTTTTCAGCCTCAATTCCGGAGTAAGTGTGTAATAAATACTGTCCTTTTCATCCACATTGTACATGATCTTATACAGAATGAAAAATTTGCTTTTGAACTGTTCAGCTTCGAATTCATCCGGCGCGTATTTTAAAAGCTTTGCAAAATATTTATCAAGCTTGGCTTTTACCGTTTCATTATCGTCGAATAATGTAACTCCCGAATCTTCTTCAATTATGTATTTGAACAAGTCAATTATGTTATCCCTGTCTTCGACTTTCGAATGGATTATGTGAAAATTCTCGTTCGACATCCTCTTTACGATCTCTTCGACCATTCTGGTCTTCCCACATCCGTGCCAGCCCGTCAATGTGATTATCTTCCCGCCCTGCCTGAGCATCTGATTAAGATTGATTATCTCTTTATTCCTGCCGATCACTTTGTGCGAATACAGGCCTTTAAGGGCAAGTCTGTCTGAATCCTTTTCACACTCGTTAGAATTATCCTGTCCTGACAGCCTTTTTTCAGACAGCTTCTGAATAGATTTAATATCCCTGCCGGGATCTATTTCTCTCATTTCACCGTCGTTAACCGCGCCTGCTATATCGTCGAGTTTCGAAGCCAGCTCGGACGTGATTAAATAAGCTGCCCTGTCTTCCGAGCCTACAATGGATGCGAACATAAAATCGTCAAAATAAATGATCCTGTGCTTAAGTTTCTTAAAAGACGAGCATATTTTATTTATCTCTTCAATGCATATCAGTTTATTCGTTGAATCGTTATCAAATGTCTTCGGGAACGAGAAAGTGATGATTATCCTTATTCCGTATCTGGATAATTCTATCTTATTTACGGCTCCGTCAAAATTAAATGAAAATCTGAATATTTTCTTTATCAGCTTGTTTAGTCCGAAAAAATAATTATCGGTGAATACTTTGTAATCGGTCTCATCAGTAGTTTTCTGTGCCGCATCTATATATTCCTGTCCGAACTCGTGAATGTCGGAAAGCTCTATATCGATAAAAGTGCCTTTTTTTATGTCTGTAAACTCTTCTTCTTCATTATCCTTGAGAGTGTTGTAAATATGTTCGGGGAGGAACGCTTTTATTATAGATGTTTTAAGATTCAGGTAATTATCGGCCGAGCTGCTCACCGGCTCGATATTATAACCGATATTAGTAATTATATGACAGTTCTTCCTTTTGCAGTACTCGACTTTTTCTTTGACCGCGGTAAGAATTTCCTGAGACACTATTATATCCCCGTCCTTACCCTTAAAAGCAGCTTCGAGAGCATTCTTAGGCACGTTTCCGAGCACAATTCTCTCTTTTCTTTTTTCGTTTCCGAATATAATTTCGAGGAATTTACCGTTATCTATTCCGGCGCTGAAATAATTCTCGAATTCAAGACCGTGGGTTTTCTTGATTTTTTCAGAAAAGACGTTATATCTGACTTTCAGATCGTAAGCGCATTTTAAAGAGTGCCTGATAATATCTTCTTTTGATTTTTCGATCAGTTCTTTCGTAAATACAATGTCTATCTTGTTGTCGCTTAAATTTAAAAATATTCCGCCGTTATCATAAATAATTTCCAGAAATTCCGATATCAGTTCGTTGAAAATGCTTTTGTAAGTTGAAGAAAACTCCTCTTTATCCTTCAGCTTCAAAAACAGTTCGTTGAAGAGGTTGAACCTTACAACAAGAACAGAACCTTCCTCGATGAATACCATATCATCGGTAAGCAGCTTGTTCGCGGTATTGTTCGGAAGAAATTTTTTAAGTTTTTTCAGAAGAAGTTCTGTGCTCATAATTATACCCTTTTGNNAAGCATCCACTCTGTAAATTCTTTAAGCTCGGTCACATCATATCCTTTCGGAAATGAATTTATTATCTTTGCGGCTTTTTTAATATATTTTGCGGCTTCTTCTTCAGCCTTTGTTATTATTCCATACTTTTCATACAACTTCTTAACTTTGAAAAGCTCTGCTTTTGTGGCATCTTCGTGACCTGCTATTGAATTGAATACCTTCTGGTCTTTTTCGGACATAAGTTTTTTTGCCAGAATATACAGGTAGGTTTTCTTCCCTTCCGAAACATCGCTGCCGTAAGTCTTTCCGAACAGGGCTTCATCACCGGCTATATCTAAAAGATCGTCCTGTATCTGAAAAGCAAGTCCGAGCGCTCTTCCGTAAGCTTCTGCAAGGCTGACGATCTCATCCTGTGCTTCTGCGCATAATGCGCCAATCTGTGCAGGAACCGCCAGCAGTGCGGCAGTTTTATTGTTTATCATCCGTATATATTCTTTTTCTGTAACATTTTCTCTTGTCTCGAATTCTTTGTCGTAAGCCTGACCTTCGCACACTTCAAGAAGTCCGTCGGTAAACACTTTAATGATCTTATCTGAATTCTTATATTTTTCTTTTATCAGCACTCTATATGCAAGGCTGACTATACCGTCCCCGGAAAGCACTCCCGTGCTGAGGTCCCACTTTACATGAACGGTCTGCTGATTTCTTCTAAGATCATCGTCATCCATTATATCGTCATGAACGAGTGTGAAATTGTGGAGAAGTTCTATCGCCAGAGCGGGATAAAGAACCTTTTTCTTTTTTCCTTTAAGCATCCTGTAAAAAATTCCGCACAGGATAGGCCTGACCCTTTTTCCTCCGATATTTACTGCGTAGCGCATAGGCTCATACAGAATAGCAGGTTCCTGTTTGGTAAATATTTCTTCCAGCGATCCGTTTATCTCACGCCTGTATGATTCCAATTTTTTATTAAAGTCCACAAACGCCCCGTTATTTTTTTTGTAAAGGTTCCATCGGAGGTGTTAATTTCTGTTGTACGATCCTGTAAAAATTCCCGACAGTGTAGTATAGTATTAGCCCTGAAGAAAGGTTATTGAAAAGGACAGTAAGGAAAACAGGCATAAAATACATCATCATTTTCTGATTAGGATCGCCGGATGTCATTGAGTCCTTCATCTGAAAGAACATAGTTACACCCATAATGATAGGTAAAAGCCCGACATTTGCGCCGTACAGAGGTACGGAGAACGGCAGCGTGAACATTATCTCAGGCAGCGAGAGATCGTTTATCCACCATACGAATTCCGCGCTTCGGAACTCAATTGTAGCGCCGAAGACTATGAACATACCGTAAAGTATCGGCATCGGTAGCAGCGTGGGCAGACACATTCCGAAAGGGTTTACTTTGTGCTTTTTGTAAAGCTCCATGGTGGCAGCCTGCTGTTTCTGCATGTCGGATTTATACTTTTCTTTGATTATTTTAAGCTCAGGCTGGATCCTTTTCATCTCCGCCTGACTTTTGTAACTTTTAATAGTAAAAGGAAGAACAAGCGTATTTACCAGCAGGGAAAGAATTATTATTACAAGCCCGTAATTGTCAATGTACTTATGGAGGAACTTAAGCGTCCAATATATACCTAAGGAGAAAGGTTTTACAATATTCCATCCCCAGTTCATAGTAAGTTCGAACCCTCTTTCGTATGATTTATATGTCTCATAATCGAGCGGGCCGAAATATACAAGCAGGTCTTTTACAGGAGTCTTACCCTTATCAAAACCCACAGAAAATCCCATCGATGTGAATTGCGCTTTAGCGTCTGCATAAGCGGGATAATTTTCAAAAGAGGATAATTTTTCATCGTGAGCAGCAAAAAATACTTCAAAGTACTTCGATCTTGTTGCGCCCCATTCAATGCTGCCTGTCACTTTCTCTGAATCATCATTATTGTCATATTCAATAAAGTCATCGCCATTTTTACAATATGTAGCTCGGTAATAGTCTTCCCTGTTCAGATTCTTTCCGCCGTCAGATACTTCAGAATATTTAACTCCGTCAGGCCATGAAATTTTTACCGCACCGGCATCAGAGAGCTCGGAGAATATCGGAGTAGTATCTATCGAAAGATCGAAGGAATATTTGTCGCCGTAGAATTTTAATTTCTTAGTATATAATATCTTTCCTGAACCGTCTTTGCAGGAAAGGACCAGTTCTTCGGTATCTCCTGAGCCGGAAAGCACAATATTCTCTTTATCGGCTTCATAGATCACATCTTTCAAAACAGAACCGTTCTTCAGATATATTTCCGTGTTCAGGTTATTCGTATTTTCATTTATAAGCTCAATTACCTTGGAAGTATCTTCCCTGCTTTTATAATGTTTCGCTTTCCAGCTTTTCACAGCCCCATTCTTTGTCGAGATCACCGCGGAATAAAGATCCGTTTCAATTCTGATCTCTTTTTCTTCAGGNNGTACTCTTTCTACCGGCTGTTCTTTCTGAACGACAGGCTGCTGCTTAGGCATAAAGAAAGGGTAAATGATTATAATTATTGCGATTAGAACAAATGCTAATATTGTATTTTTATCCATTATAGTCCGGCTGTATTATTTATGGTTGTTTTTTTCTCAAAATGAAGCTTTTGAGCCCAGTTATGCGGGGGATCCAGATATGCTCTGTTAAAAGGATTGCATCTTAAAATTCTCCACGATCCGAGTATGGCTCCTTTTATGACGCCGTACCTGCTCAGTGCTTCGACCGAATACTCAGAACACGAAGGCACGAACGGGCATCTACTCGTTTTTAGCGGGGATATCAGTTTTTGATAGATTCTGATTAACGAAATTAGTGAATTTTTCACTCCCGACAACCTCCAAAAAATCATTTTTTAGTGAGGTGTAATCAAGTTCGGTGTACGGTCTTGGCGAAGTAATTATTATCTGAACCTGATCAGGGAAATACTGCTTATTCGTTCTGAATATCTCCCTGAACCATCTCTTGATTTTATTTCGAAGAACAGATTCTCTGCCCAGTCTTTTACTTACCAAAAAAGCCACTTTCAGCTTTTTAAGCTCCGGGTTCGGTAAAAGGATTATTCTTATCGTTCCTGTATCGAATCTCTTTCCCTTTTTCAGAGTATCCGAGATTTCAATTCTGCTTTTCAGGATGAGATTCTTTTCTAAAGAATTCTCTTTCACCAAAATCTCACTTACCTTCTGATCTCGTCGCTTACAGTCAGTCTTTTTCTTCCGACCTGTCTTCTTCTCGCAAGAACTTTTCTTCCGTTCTTGGTTGACATTCTTTCTCTGAAACCGTGCTTGTTTTTCTTTTTCGTTATTGACGGCTGAAATGTTCTTTTCATTTTTTCTCTCCGTTTATTTTAATCAACTTTTTTCTATAAAAATAGAGTATCGAATATAAACTTTATTTAATCGAATTGCAAATCTTTTTTGATGTTTATGTTAATAACGATATATCCGTTATTTACAAAATATTCCCGAACGATTTTTTTGTTTCCAAGGTTGCGGTTTTAAATGGTTTTTGCTTTGCTAAAACAAATTTATATTTTTAAAAACGGTTTTAAATTATTATTTTGAGCATTAGAAAAACTATTTCTTAAAATAATTTCAGCGCGCTTTCCAGACTGATACATTTAAGCGGAATTTTTGGATAAGCATTTGTAAAAGCTCTGTATTTAATCTCTGAAAAAGCTGATTTATCATACTTTACTTCGTAGGCATATAACTTACCTTTGTCGTTTTGCACCACAAAGTCAACTTCATTTTTATCATTCGTGCGCCAGAATTTCGTGTTTTCGAGTCCGTATTTATCTTTTAGCTGAAGGTAAACATAATTTTCAAGCAGTCCGCCCTTGTCCTGTCTTAAACCGATAGGGCTGTAATTATTAATAAGCGCATTCCTTAATCCAATATCTGCAAAATACAGCTTAGGCATTTTTCGAAGCTCAGAAGAAATATTATTGTAATAAGGCTGAAGCAGATGAATATGAAATGACTTGCGCATAACCCATATATATTGAGAAACGGTTTTATTATCCATTGCTATATCGGAAGCCAAACTATTAACATTAAGAAGTTCGCCGATTCTTGATGCGAATAATTTCATAAGTTTAATATACTTATCCTGAAAACCAAGATTGCTTTCGACCGCATCCTTTTTTGCGTAAGAATCCGCTATCTCATTAAGAGCTGCTTTCTTTGCCTTCTCACTGCCGCTCAGTACGACTTCCGGATAACCTCCCCATATCAGATAATCATAAAAATGTTCCTTTATCCTGTCGAGATATATAAGCGGGATGCTTTCGGTATTCAACACGGCTGCAAGCTCATCTTCTCCCTTGAATACCAGTACTTCTTTTAATGACATTGTAGGTAGTTCATATATTCTTTTTCTTCCGGCCAGTGAATCTTTAAATTTACGGTCAATGTAAAAACTGGATGACCCGGTAACTATAAATTTTATATTCTCAAGATATGTATCATAGAGGTATTTTAGGAAATTTGATGGATCCTTAAGATATTGGATCTCGTCTATCAGCACATATCTTCTTTCTTTTTCATCCGGTTTTGCTATAAGTTGTAAAAGGTTTTTCGGATTTTCATCGAGAAGATTTAGAATCTCTTTGTCTTCAAGAGTAAAATAAAATACTGAACGCTTATCTTTTTTCAGGATTTGTGATGTTTGTTTTAAAAGAGTCGTTTTTCCTGTCTGCCTGGCGCCGATGATGAGAGATATATGTTTTTCAGGAAGGTCATTTACTATGTCTTTTAATAGCAGTCTTTCCAAAATTCTTGTCCTTTTTCTATGTTTACATTCCAAAATTCTTGTTGTAATATACTGATTTCATTCCAAAAAAGCAAGGATATTGTCTATTTGATGATCACGAACTTCCCGACAAAATCATCTTTTTTATTATCAGCATCCTGAACATTGAAGAGATAAATCCCTGAAACAACGGCCTGATTGTTGTCACTGATGAGGTTCCAGTAAGCACCGTTAGTGCCGTACCAGTATGGCGTGTTCCATTCTGAATTACCGTTGTGCGCTATTACTTTTACAAGATCGCCTGCGAGAGTATATATCCTGATCACGCATCTGTCTGGTATATTTAGAAACACAAGCTTACGATATTCTTCCTGATATGTATATTTACCGTCAAGAACTTCCCATCCCATTCCCGCATAATCGGCATCGCCTCTGTAAGGATTAGGTACTACGATAACATCCCCTGATTTACTGATCGTTGATGTCACTGTGGCTGTAGCATTTGATTCCGGGCTCGATTTTATTGCCGGCACTCCCATTTTCGGTGCACCGTAATCCGACGCTGTGACAGCTATGAATTTCTGCTGTGCCAGTATTTGATTATGCAGAATAAATTTATAATTTCTTACTTCATCCCACTCGGGATACGGGCTCGGTTCGGTAGTGCAGGTAAATGTCATATCTGACCCGACCGAATGACCTTCTTTAAGATCTCTGTTATCACCGAACGGAACAAGCTTATATATCTTCGGCCCGACAGTTACAGTATAAGGATAGTCCTCTGGATGTGCGTAAACAGTATCGGCAAGTACGGGGTTGTCGTAGTAATCCTTCGGATCGGCTACATTCTGATATGCATAATTCATGAGGTCAACGCTGAAAATCGTAGTAAAATTTTTCAGCTGCCTGTCAGGTGACAGTTCAACATGATAACCTTCAAAATCATGCAGCCTTGTATATGGGTCAAAAGTGAATTCAGGCCCCGCCACTCCTATACTCCCGTCATCCTTTTCATAAAATTCATGACTTGTCCATTCAACAGTTATATCATCATCAAGCTCGGTTACTTTTATCTTCGGTGGCGGCGGGGCGGGCGGTGAGGTAAAGTCAGGTACACCGTCCCCTGCATCAATTCTGCCGTTATCGAATCCGTACCTTATCCAAGATCCCTGCGGATAAACACCGTTTGGCTTGTCGTACTTGACCATGTATCCGTAACCTTCTCCGTCTGTCAGGCTGCCGCTGATCCCGTAATCGCCTTCGACATGTTGTCTTCCAAACGGAAGAAGCGTATCTTCTGTTTCGGCAGTATTTCCGTAATAATCAGAAACGGGCGAATTGAAAGTTGTCATTTCGTAATCATTCTCACCTGTATCAGGACCGATGTAAGGCGAGTCAAGCCACCAGCAGTACGCATCGCCGGCAAAATCTCCGAATATCCCGTCCGCGCCAACATCCTCTCCGAACCAGCCGTCTTTTTTTGTCTCTCCCCAGCGCTTTAATGGTGTATCGTACATCGGAGTATCAAAGACCCTTTCTGCCCATACGACATTGTTAAAAGCATCGTACCAGCCCTGATCGTATAGAGACACATCAAGCCCGTCCGTAAGATCTACTACAGTCGAATCAACATAGTTAGGATCTTGAGCCAGCGATGTATGAAAATCATCACTCACCATAATAGCGAGTGTGAGTTTAAGAGAGTCGCCATATGCGAATTTCCAGACCTTTTTTGATTGCACCACATCATCAGGCTCACCGTCGAGGTCTCTGTCAACAGCTACATTCACATAGCTCTCATATCCGAGCGGTCCGAAACCGAGTAGAAAACTGGAGTAATAACCGTTTGCAAAGTCATTTAGCATACCTAGACTGCCGTTAGAATATTCACCCTCCGGTACCGTTCCGCTTACTATCCACGGCTGCCATTTGTCTGCCTGCGGAATAGGGGTGCCGTCTATCTGCGTATCCATGCCTATGTATATCTCACGCATAGCTGTCTGATTATGATCGAACTCGTCATTCGACATAAGCATATATCTTCCTTTTTCACTCATCGGCAATGAATTTGTAACACCGCCATAGAGAGGAATCTCTTCACCTCCCTCTCCCCATGGGATCATTACATTCTCGTTGTTGTCGTCATCGTATCCGCGCTGTTCAGGAGTCAGGTCATACAACCAGTCATCATGCATTCCAACTTTCCATTTCGGTGCCCAGCCGTAATTTGCGTAACCTGACCAGTTGTTGTAAGAATATCTCAGATTAGGATTAGGATTTCTCAGTACTCTGATGCTGTAAACGCCTGTTGCTCCGTCGAGTATACTGCCCGCACCTGGTTCATAGTCTATTTCCCATTCGGTTTCTGAGAAACTATATTCTCTTCCGTCATTATCTGCTGCCCAGACCATGTTAAGGTCCACGGTTTTTTTCTGCCCGGTTGCAGGATCTATATAACCTGCCCATTTATCTATAAATCCGCAGAGGTCATCGTATCCTCCGCCATATTCACCGGCATTTGCCTCATTATAGACAGAATTGTCTATTGCATTACCTATGAACATGTCATAAATATCTCTTTTATCTTTGTTCCTGTTATAAAATGTGTAGTCAACAATGATGAATTTTTTGGCGTAGTCATAAGGCCATGCATAGCTAGTCTGTTTAATCTCTATACCCAACGGGCTATGGAAAGTATCATCCCAATAGTCATATGCATGTTGGGATGTGCATTTATCCGTAAACATTGTTGTAAACTGCTCATAAGCTGTAGCTTTGGGATCATAAACCTGCTCGAACATGCAGTTCAACCTTCCCTGTATGTTTGAAGATTCGTAGATATTGCCAAGAGTCCAACCTTCAGGGTCGTTTTCAAATTCTGTCGGCAGTAGTTCAGGCATCGGATATATCCAAAAATAATCGCCGGTTGAAACATTCGGTCCATCAAACATTATAGCAGGAACGCCGCTGATCTGAATATTTTTTGATTCAAGATAACCTCCGATCCATAACGAAGATAGCCTGAGATAGATCATTCCAGATCCGGCCGGCATTTCCAGCGTCTTTACATCTTTACCTGTACATTCATCTTTAAAAATATAATCTGCACCCGACCAAGGGTTAATGAATGGATTCCAGACATGAATAGTACCGAAATTATTTACCAGCATATTAATTGCACCAACTCTATGAGTTCTTGTCTTGATCAGATATGTGTTAAATCCTTTTGAACTGTTTTCCTCATAAGAATTTTTGTAATAATCTTTAATTTTCGAATATTTGGGGTCAAGCGTAAAGCTCTGGCTATGTAGATAAAGTACCAAAAAAAATATTAAAAAGATATTTTTTTTCATTTTTTCTCCAGTTCAAACCAGTCTATCATTGCTTTGAACATTTCCGAAACCTGACCGTCAGAATTATCCATAAAATATAGCGGCATAGTGAAAAAAGCAGTTCTGAACAACCTATTTTCTTCAATATATCTTATGGCTACTGATCCTGAGCGCTCAAAAACAGGTCCTACTGTTTCTCCTGTTACCCTGTTCGTTAAGATGAGAGAATGTTTAAGAGTGTCAGCCTCATTTTCCCANNCCCTTGAAAGCTTCCAGTACAGGTACTCCGGTAAATACTGTACCCCTGTCCTTTAATGCGTGCTGCCTTATTCTGCCTCCCGTACCCGGCGGGCTGTTGTACCAGGCTTCATTTACTTTTGTGCTGTCTATTCTTAATGTCGTAACGGCTATATCCGGTACATGCTCGTAAAGCTCGGCTCCGACAAAATCATAATTATCCGCCATATAATGATCGGCACAGTACTGAGTAGAATCCGTTCCCGGGATCGTGTAATAGGTCTTATATTCAGGAAAATCCATGAACTCTATCCCGAAATACTTGCTGAAGAATATCCTCAGATCGGTATTTGTAGCGGGAACTGAAACTGATACTGTTACATTGTCGTAAATATCTTTTTCGAAGATCTGCCTGAAGGGCTTTTTATACATGTTGACAGGCAGCTGCGAAGGGATCTGATTGTATCTCTCACCCTGTAAAACGGAAGTACCGATAATGAAAACATTTCCGCCTACATCCATATAATTCTGAAGAGCTGTTTTATAGCCTGCGTAACCAGTCTCGCCGTTAAAATTTATCCCGTTATATGTGCTTCTGTCCTCAGAAGAGAGTATCACAAGCCTGTATTTTATAAGTTCTCTTATGTTCGGCGAATAGTATGTTCTTCCGCTTTCGGTTACAGTTCTTTCAAACCTTGCTATTTTATACCAGTATAGCGAATCAACTGAGTTATCGCCTTCAGGCTTGTATCCGGAATATTCAAGCAAATTTTTATAGAATTCTGTTACTTTTGCAGCTTCAGGATTACCCATCCACTGCGAATAAGCGGGCGGAGGATAAAGTGTCGGATCTGTGTCGTCAATAAAAAGAATACCTTTGTCAAAAGTAGGCGCGAAAACCTCAAAATTGATCGTAGAATTAAATTCAGATTGTTCAAAAGCATCGTCCCTTACCCATACCCTAAATGAATATCTGCCGTTTTTATTGTTATTATAAATAATGCCTGAAAAAGAAGCGGCAAGATTCTCTCTGCTCCAATCCCTTAAAGCGATCAGCGTGTCAGGTTTTAACGGTTCTCTGAGTTCAAAAAGATTCCATTTGAATTCAAGTTCAACATCCATGCCGTCAGGGTCTTCGCCCATCCACTTAAAATCAATTTCTTTCCAGAATTCGTTCGGTTCAGGCATAATAAGCTGAGCGGAATCTGTTCCTACCGTTATCCAGTATTTGTCAAACCCGTTCACGCCCAGTTTGTCGGAATAAACCATCGGATGCTTGGGCCTTACATTAGTTCTTTTAAAGATCTTTGATTTTACCGGTGTCATCTTGTCGGATTCATCTATACCTACTACGAAGAATTTTGAGAATACGGCTTTAAAAGTAACACTTACTGTATCTCCGGTATCTGTAATTACATCTCCGTAATCTCTAATATCCATAAAACAGGTATCGGCGTTATAATTGTAGTAAGGCAGCGATATATTAGCATAAGTTTCATAAGTGGAAGTCCATTTATCAGGATTATTTATATCGAGAGGCAATTTATCGAATACGGTAGCTTCATTAACGAATGTGTCTGTCGTAACAGTGTAGAAATATTTTAGTTTTATGCCGTCAGTGTCATTTCCGTACCATTTTATGGTAGTTTTTTTGCTGCTTGTTGAATCGGTAGTGTCGTATAAATAAATTACTGGTGACAGATTTTCCGGATCCGCGCCTTTATAATCCGATGAACANNTTACCATAAATAGCTTACTCCCAGTCTATAATTTCTTCTTTCTGCTATATTTGAAGGATTTCTGAATATCTCGATCAGGTTCGAGTTATCGGTGTCTGTATAGAAAGCTTCGCTTCTCGTGTTCCATGTTCCCGTATCCGAATACACGCTTTCCACATTGATCTTGTCGAACAGATTGAACACATTAAATTCGAATCTGAGTTTTCCGAATTTCTTTGACAGTTTGACATCGGTATTGGATGCCCACGGAAGCCTCTCAGAATTGGTAATGATCTTGTTCGGATCAATATCTCCGTTATAATAATCAACTGACGGAGTAAAAGGCTTGCCGCTTCCGAAATCAGTGCTTACGCTCAAAGTCCAGTCGTCCGTATATGGAATACCTTTTATCGTCTGTTCGGGTCCGTAAACCAGCGCGAAATATGAATTTATCGTATGCCTTTCATCCCAGTCAAGCGGAAATTCTTTAATAACAAGCTCGTCATCGAAAATATTCGATGTCTGGGTTGAAGATTTGCCGTAGGCATAAGAAAAAGTGTATGAAAAACTCCACAGATAGTTATCTTTCAGTGCCTTGTCAACCGTGAATTCTATCCCTCTTGATTTTCCGTAATCCGAATTATAAAAAACCGTAGCGTCATCAGCGATCGTCGAACTGTATGTTTTTGTGTTTATCATATCGTAGATATCTTTAAAATAACCTGTTATGTCTAAAAGATAATCTCCAAACTGATTTACGACTCCCAGCTCGTACTGAACATTCCGCTCGTATCCCAGATTCATATTACCGAACAACGGGTTGGAAACGGCCTTGGTATTGGTATCGAATACAAGCGTATATTGAGGCAATTGATACAGGTGCCCGTACGAGAAGAAAAGCTTTGAAGTTTCAGAGATCGAATGTGAAATCCCGAATCGGGGGCTTATTACAGCCTTGATCTGATCAATATCTTCCTCATAGCCGGGTAAGCCTTCGTCATACTTTTCTTCGTAATCGCTTACAGCCTTGTCGTCAAGTATTCTCATATCCAGTCTTACACCTGCGTTAACAACGAGGTCCTCGAACTCCATTTTATCCTGAACAAACGATGAAAATTCTTTCGGTTTGTAGCTGTAAACTGTTTTCTCTCTGCCCCTCTCGGGATAAGGATCACCCTCTGCCACCTCATACAGCTCTGTATTGTAAGTAGTGTAAGGATTTATTACGCTGTAATAATCGAAATCGTTTAACACAAGTTCAAAGCCTGTTTTTATCATGTGGAATTTATCCACCTGATTCGTATAGCTGCCCTTTAATTTTGTTACGGTATTATCAAAGAGACTGTATGTTATACCGTCGAGATATTGCCCGTCGAGCAGAAATCCGTTATTTTTGTTCCATGCGTCATCATAGTTGTAATCCGTGAATTCCTCACCGGTGTCATAAGATTCATTCGGGCTGTCGTAAGTCTGATTTACATCGGGATTCCTGTTTATCCATGTGCAGAATTCATCATGCGTAATTTCCCTTAAATTGGGCAGACTGTCATAAATATCTTTCGGAGCTTTAAAAACCGTATATGTTCCGACATATTCATAATTATCCGCATTTACGCGCCAGCCGAGTTCATCTTCCGCTGTAGGAGATCCGTAAGGCCTGTACGAACAATAAGCTTCAAATTCATCAAAGATCTTATCTTCTGCTCCGTTATATATGTTGTTTATTCTCGGAATNNTACAGAGTATCCGCCTGATAGAACGGGCTGTTTATATGATGTGTTACCCTTTCATAAAAATCACTCTGCCTTAAATCTTTGTGTATCTCTTCTATACCGAGTTCGGTATTTACCCTCAGAGTATAGATCTTCAGCTCTGTCGTTGTTTCCGGATCCCAAATCCCGTTCGGCAATTCCGCTATTGTTTCCTCGTTGTTTTTTATCACATTATAAAATTTTCTCTGGTCAACGAAAGGCTCTCCCGTATCATTATAAGTATCTCCGTCAACATAAGGTTCGTCAGCACCCGGAAACTCATTCTCCGGAGCATAAAGATTAGCTTCGTAAATCCCGCTCATATTGTTATCGGAATAACCCTCGACTATTTCTCCGTACAGGCAGTCTCCGTTAAATCCGGAATATGAAGTTCCTTTTTCCCAGTGATCCCACGCATTATTGCCGTTCGAATCGAAAAGTCTGTCTCCGTCCCAGACGCCGTTCATGTTGGCGTCATAAGCAGGATCAAAAGGAATGAAAATGTCTCCGGCATCAGTATCGCAAATACCGGTACCTGAATTGTTATCAAAAAACTCGCGGTCAAAATATCCGTTCTGATTAGAATCGGTGTAGCCTTCGGCTTCTCCGCCGTCCCTGACGCCGTTCTTTTTTACATCGTTGTTTCTGACAGGATCATCATAGCTGACAGTGAATCTGTCCATCGAATCGGACATAACAAAGTCTCCGGGATCTTTGCCGCCCGGCAGGCTTTCATACTGCCTGTTATAGCGGGAAAAGATCAGATCGTAATAACTGTTCCGGTTTATATTGTGCCGCCATGTTATATTCAGGACGGAAACATCTGAAATTGTTTCCGTTGCTGTTTCAGGCGTATAAAGGTAATAATAATCGTATTCTATTCTGTGTTCGCGGGATTTCATGTACGAAGCACTTAACTTCATAGTGGGATTAAAATCATAAGCTCCTTTCAAGATAAGGTTGAAAGTATTTTCGCGTCGCTGCGGCATTTCAAATCCGAGCCCTGTCAGGTCATAGTCTTTGAACTTAAAATATTCTCCGTCAGAATCACCTTTAATTCTGTACGATTCGGCATATCCGTTCTGTAGGGTCAGGTCGGTACCGATATAGTAAGTAGGCTTATTTCCGTTTATAAAGAAAGGTATCGGTCCGCTCAGGCTGAACTCCCCTCTGTCGTAATTAAGTGTGCTTTTTCCTGCAAAGAAGTCAGTTTCATATTTTACATGACCGCCTGTTTTTTCCTGATCACCCGTTTTAAGAATGATGTTGACACTTCCCGAAAGCGCATCTCCGTACTCAGCATCAGGCACACCTTTCATAATATTGAAAGACTCAACATTGGCAAAATTTATTTCAACAGGATTCGTCTTTGCGCCTGTGGGATCGCCGATCATTATTCCGTCAATTATGTAATTTACTTCTCCCGATCTTCCGCCCCTGAAATGCAACTCGCCTTCTGCATCTTTTTTTACGCCTGCAGTCGCATTCAGAACGCCTTCAACTGTCGTAACTGCCAGCTTATCAATAGAACCCATGTCAATGCTGCGCATGGATGTAGTAACATCTTTTTCGACTTTCTGCTCCATCGCCACTTCTACGCCGATCGCTTCAAGTTCGATAACTCCTGAAGTAATATTAAAATGCTGGCTTGTGGTTAAGCCCGTTTTTACTTTTACATCTTTTGCTTCTTTTGGAGTATATCCGACAAATTCTGCTTTTAAGTTGTAAGTCCCTGCTCTTACTCCTATTATAAAATAATACCCCGAAGCATCTGTCTCTGCACCATAGTTTGTACCGATCACGGTTACATTTGCACCAGGAAGAGGGTCTCCGTTCTCATCAGTCACATAGCCTTTTATCTTGCCTGTTGTTTGACAAAATACCGTTATTGAAAACAATAAAACACAAAACAGAATATTTCTTATTTTTAGCCTGATCGTTTTTACCTCGTCAGAACCATTTTCTTTGTTTCCGAAAATCCATTTACTTCCAGTTTATAGAAATAAACACCTGAATTAAAAGCTGATGCATCGAAATTTACCGAATGCGAACCTTTTAACATTTTCTCATTCTTCAAGTTTGCTACAAGCTCACCTTTCGTGTTATAAACTGAAAGTTTTACTTTTGAATCGTTCTGAAGCGCAAATCTGATCTCAGTCGAAGGATTGAACGGATTAGGATAATTCTGCTCCAAAGTGAAATCCTTTATCATACTCACTTGCTCAGTCTCAATCCCAGTGCCCGTTCCGGTTATTTTCCATACTTTTAGGAACTGCTGGTAATCTTCAAAACTCTCAGGCGGATCAAGAACCGGATTCGTTTCATCATAATATTGGCAAGCTGCATATACAGTCAGCACTCCGTCGTTGGTACCTGGTGCGACATTCGTCCCGTGAGTTGACACTGACCAGCCGCCTTCGTGCAGTCCGGCAGTTTTTGTAAGATTATGTACATATCTTAATTCATACTCTTCTCCGGGCACATATTCGTTCGGAAATGTCACGGTTTTATCGAATGACCATGTCTTACCGTTATCGGCAGAATATGAAAAAAATGCATCGTCAATATATAAATATTGTTGATGAATATATGGGTTATCCTGCCACCTTATTTCTGGTCTGTCCCACCATGTCGCATATATTACACCATTACCTGCGTATCCCACTGAACCGGCACCCATATACCATTCGTAATGGAAATCATCAATACCCATATTATTTCCTATAAAGCTGATATTTTGCCAGACAACACCAGTTTCAGTTATCTCGCCTATAATATCATAATAGGCTTTTACTACTTTCTCGTAGTTCGTATCGAATCTTATTAGGTTATCATACTCAGTAGTAGATGCTTCAACTTTGGCTATGACATGCACAAAATTGTTTTCTGTGCATGTAACATCAATTTGAGAGGGAAAAAAAGGAAAATTTAAGGGATATTCGCTGTAAACAGTATTTCCGTTGATATCTGTTCCGATTGAGTCGTTTGGAGCCAATGTATTATACCAGTCAAACATTTCATTTATATTCGCAGGCATAAAATTGTTGCCTTCGTTTCGTAATGTATTCCAGTTAGCCTTAAATTCTCCCGTTGACCAGTCTGCACCCCAGTTTGTCGTATAAATATATCCCAGCCTCGGACGGTATGTAACATCAACAGGATTTCCATCAGAATCGTTTAAAATAAAATTTTTATCGGTATAATTAATCACTGCTATTCCAAAACCGTTCCCGTTTCCGTAGATATCTTTTGCGTAGGCAGGTTTTATATACCCCACAGATGAAAATTCCGTATCAGGATTTGCAGGATCGAAATATAATTCGTTATAATCTGTCCATTCCCAGCTTTCAGGATCTGCAGGTGTATTGGTTCTGCCCACGATCATAAAAAAGCTGTTGCCATATCCGTTATTGTATGTTTTTTTCCATGATGTAGTCCAGTAATAGTAACCATCTTCTGGATTGTATGCAACATCACCGCATCCGTACCATGCGCTTGTATTTATAGTACCGTTTACAGCCTCTATTCTCTTCGGTGCTGACCAGACTGCATCATCCCACCCGTTTGTAGCATCACAAACAACGAACATCGGCTGTGAAAATTCATAGCTGGAAGAAGTATCAAGATCGCTGAACAATGCAAAATAATATCCATGGATGAATTCACAAGCATACATGTTCCTGCCTCCCGGATTACCTACCTGATCACCTGTTCCTCCCTGATATATGGACTCATCATAAAGAACTGCTGAGCTACCGAAAAATGCTGTGCCCCATGCGCCTGTTGTGCCTCCGATCGTTCCTGTTCCGGTAGAAGCTATCTTTCTGTAAACCGATCCTACCATCGTGCCTGTTGCAGGATCAAGATTTGTCTGTATCTTTCTGTTATAAGGACCTGCCCAACTGTATCCGTTAGGTGCATTGTCGAAAGTTGAGTTAGAAGTTGTGAAGCTCAGAGCAAAAGAGTTTTCTACAAAGAAAGCTGTGATTATTAAAATGCCAAATGAAATAATTTTTCTCATTTTTCCCTCTTTTACCTCGTCAGTACCATTTTTCTGGTGTCAGCTCTTCCGTTTACATTCAG
>DMTS01000064.1 GCA_003477045.1 Candidatus Delongbacteria bacterium | reverse complement strand
TAACACTTTCCGAAATATCCCACGCATTCGCACGAGATGACTTTGATCAGATAAATCGGATATATAAACGTAATTTAGAACAACAAATCTACCTTGGAATAATTATCTTCATACCTTTAGTTCTATTTTCCAACGATATACTAAAAATCTTTGGGAAGGATTATCAAACTGGTTCTTTGGTTCTGATTTTGTTATCTGCCGGATTTCTTATTAATGTTTCTGTTGGAATGAGTGGAGAAATTGTTGCGCTATCAAAACATTACAAATTCGATCTCTACTCAAAATTTTTTTTAATCACAATTTCATTTTTTCTTAATATTATATTTATTCCTAGATTTGGAATTGAGGGAGCAAGCTTTGCAACACTTATTACTTTGATAATTTACGGTTTGCTTAAAGTTTATTATGTATTTAAAAGAATGAAAATGTTACCTTATAAACTTAGTAATTACATATTCATCATATCGGGAATCGCTACTTACTCTATAGTATCATTTTTAAAACAATTCTGTTATGAAAACGCTTTTCTCTTAATACTGCTTCTTTTTACTACATTTCTTATATACGATCTGTTTTTGTTTTATGTTTTTAAACATAATTCGACAATATTGAATAAATTTCTTCGATTAAGTAAAAGAGTCTATGGAACTAATTAAACAGACAGACAGAATTAAGAACGTTAACTTGATAACAGTTTTTCTTTGGATTGCAATTTTAAAAGAATTGATCATTCCTTTCGGCAAAGAAACACCTTTGATAAAAATCTCTTTATCTTTAATATTCTTTTTATTTTTAATAAAATCACTAATTATCGATTACCGGTTTAATTATAGAAACATGCTGCTTATTAGTATATTATTTTTGATATCATTCTATAATTTTTCTAATATTTTGCTAATTTACAGTACATTTACTGCAATAATTGTCTTAAGTTTTGATCATGAATATAAAATCTCAAAATACCATAGTTATATTTTATACTTAGTCATGTCAGTTGCAATAATATACTGGTCTCTTAATACTTCAGACGATGATTTCCGGGTAACAATTAATGGCCCAGATCCAAATTTTTCTGGAGCTAAAATTTTGATGTTCTTTTACTTCTGTGACAAAATGGATTTTAAATTAGGAAAAATTTTATCATATGTTATGATGATTCTAATAGCAAGTAGAAATTTAATTCTAGCTATATTCATCTTCTATTTGATANNATTTTTCACTTTTAATATTTTTATTCTTTTTATTAATTTTTGTAGTAAGTTTAGTGTTTATAGAATTTTCTTCTGTATCGAGAACAAAAGAAGATAGACTGGGTAGAATGACAAGTGTTGGGGATACCTCAAATCTTTTGAGGTTTTATAATAATTTTTTAACTTTTGATAAGTTGGTAAAAGATCCTGAAACTTTAATATGGGGACTAAAAGAAGGATATCAGAACTATTTCGTATATGAAAATCCTCTGCATTACTATCCTCACAACTCGTTATTATCACTATTATCGGAAGTAGGATTACTATACTTTGTATTGTATATTGCAATACTATCTAAAGTAATAAGCAAGGCTTTTACTTATAAAAATTATGAATATTTATACAGTTTTTTATTTTTCATCACTTTCCTACATGATTTTCTTAGAAGCATTCCTCTTTTATTTTTTCTTTCGATATTTTTTATTTCAAAAAAAGATAGGAAGCATAATATGCTTCAATACTATATATTTAAGTATAAAAAAATTATTGAGGAATGATTCATGCAGATCGATAACAATACAGAAGTTCATAAAAAAATCGCATTTCTAATTCCGACTTATGATAGCGGTGGTGCAGAGAGAGTAATTTCAAATATTTCGCTTAATTTAAGCGATAGATTCGCACAAACTCTTATTTTACTGGACAGCAAAACAATTGATTATGAATTTAAGGGAGAAATAATTGATATTAAAAGGCCTTTAAAACATAAATCTTTTATAGGAAGATTATATAATTTTACTAAAAAGTATTTATTATTGAAAGATTTAAAGAAGAAAGAAAAATATGATACAGTTATAAGCTTTTTGGATAATTTGAATATAATCAATTCTCTAACGAAACAGAAAGAAAAAACAATATTAACTGTTCATACTTTACAATCAAAGAATTTAAAAGGATTTTATAAAAAAATATACAGTTTTTTTTACCCCCTCTTCTTCAAAAGAGCTGATTTAATATTATGTGTGTCTTATGTCGGTAAAAATGATCTCATTGATAATTATAAGGTATCACCAGACAAAATCAAAGTAATTTATAACCCCTTTAATGTCATGCATATTCAAAAGCTTTCCAATGAGAAGATCAAACAAGATTTGAGATATGTATTTGATGACAAATGCTTTAAACTGCTGCATATTGGAAGACCGGCCAGGGCAAAAGCTCAATGGCATCTTCTTAGGGCATTTAAAAGAGTTCAAGAACAAATCAAAGATATTAAACTTATTCTCATAAGCAGAACAGGTAATGACCAATTGCAAAAAGACATTTTCGAGCTAATTGAAGACCTTAATATTTCAAGCAACATCATTCAGCTTGATTTTCAATCGAACCCTTTTTCAATAATGAAGAATTCCGATCTTTTGGTTATTTCTTCTATATACGAAGGCCTGCCTAATGTTATCATCGAATCATTCATATCCGGACTTCCTATTATATCTACTGACTGTCATTCTGGACCAAGAGAACTTTTGGCACCAAATTCTGATATAAATACAACAGCAAAAGATGTTGAATTTGCTGAATATGGTGTGCTAACTCCCGTTTGTGACGGCAAATTCAGAAAAGCAGATATTCCTCTAACAAAAGAAGAAATTCTTCTTTCAGAAGCAATCATAAAAATGTATCACAATAAAGAGAAAAGATCTGAATACTCTAAAAAGGGATACAAAAGAGCTCTTGAATTTGATGCATCAAAAATCATAGGTGAGTATGAAGAAATTCTTTAAATAATTATATATTCTAAAGGAGATAACTTGTCTGGAAATAATAAAGATATCATTGATTTCGTTATTCCCTGGGTCGATGGAAATGATCCTGAATGGATTAAAGAGTTCAATAAATACCATACTAAACAAAATAACTTCACTTATCGAAGTTGGGATAATCTTAAATATTGGTTCAGAGGAGTAGAAAAATTTACTCCGTGGGTAAACAAAATATACTTCATAACCTGGGGGCACCTGCCTGAATGGCTTGATACTGAACACCCCAAGTTAAAAATCGTAAAACATAGCGAGTACATAGATAAAGAATGTTTGCCTACTTTCAGTTCACATCCTATAGAAATCAATATGCATAGAATAAAAAATTTATCGGAAAAGTTTGTATATTTTAATGACGACACATTTATAACAAGCCGTATAGAGCCATCAAGATTCTTTAAACATAATTTACCTTGTGATTGCGCTGTAGAAACAATTTTATCAACAAACGATCTTTCTCATATAAAATTAAACAATTCAATAGAAATTAATAAGCATTTCATAAAACAAAAACAATTAATTAAAAATCTCTCTAAATGGATAAATTATAAATATAGAATTGAATATATTTTAAGGAATCTATGGCTAATACCTTATCCTAGATATTCAAGCTTTTTAAATTTTCATATGCCCCAAAGCTATTTAAAAAGCTCTTTTACAGAAGTATGGGATCATTGCGAAGATGTCATGAAAACAACATCAAGATCAAAATTTAGAGATATCTCTAATGTAAATCAATATTTAATCCGAAACTGGCAGATTGTTTCAGGTAATTTTCATCCTATAAGCATGAAAGACACAATAAATATTAGTGTTTTCGATGGTAATAATCCTATTTCAAAGAATAAAATAGAAGATGCATGCAGAGCAATTACTTCTAATAAATATAACATGATCTGTTTAAATGACGGTTACTGTTCTGAAGAATTGTTTAATAAGGCACAAATAAATATTAATAAAGCTTTCGATTCTATACTTGAATATAAATCTAAATTTGAAAAATGATGTATTATGTTTAGTGTTATAATTCCAACATACAACAGGCCAAAAGAACTGCTGAATTGTTTAAAATCTCTTTCTAAACAATCTTTTTTGAATTTTGAAGTTATTATTATTGACGACCACTCAGAGACTGAAGTTTCAAAATCATTTCTTTCTGAAAATTATCCATTCAGGATAGTAATATCACGCAATGAAGTAAATTGCGGAGCTGCTTTATCACGCAATAAAGGAATTAAGTTATGTAAATATGAATGGATAGCATTTCTTGACGATGACGATATTTGGAGAAGTGATAAATTAGAAATAATTAATTCTGCTATAGAGAAAAATCCGGATCTGGATTTTATATATCATAACTCACGGATCAGAATGATCAATGAGAAAACCGAGTATGTAACAAAAAGAGAAGTGCCTGCTGATTTCTTTAAAAGCATGCTTGTAAAAAATATAATTGGCGGAACTTCGATGATCGTAATAGGAAAATCTCTGACCGAAAAGCTAGGTTTTTTCGATAAAGATCTCAATGCTCTTGAAGATTATGAACTCTGGCTAAGATTTTCAAAAATATTTAAACCAAAATACATTGATCAGCCTCTGACAATATATAATTATGAGACATCCGTTAAGAGTGTTTCCAAAAATATTGAAAGCAATGTAAAGGCTTTGAATTTGATAAGAAAAAAATATGCAACTGACTATAAAAAACTGACACAAAAAGAAATAAGAGAGAATAAAGAATGGGAATATTCGATGCTAGCCCATAAATGCCTCTTAAATTACCAGAGGATCAACGCTATGAAATTTTATTTCAGAGCTTTCTCGGTTAATAAAAGGATAAAATTCCTTTTTACCTCAATAATATCCTTAATCTATCCGAAATTGATTTTTAAATTAAGGTAATGATGAGCAGCTATAATTCTATTGAAAAATATTTTGCACGGATCCTTGCTGAATTTCCCGGTTTGAAATCAGGGATCAAACGGCTATATAGCACAGCTAATTTCTATTTGCATAAGAAAAACTTTACTCATAAATCAGAAAAAACAATAATACCTGTTTTATCTTGCAAAGAAAATGAATCATTTTTCGGATATTACGATAAATCGCCCATGAATTTAAATGACGAATTTATAATATACCACGAAACCGGAGGAATACACACAAATTTGCCTCCCGATACCGACAAAAAAATAAATATCATGCTTTTTAATGCAAAAAATAACAGTTATAGAAAAATAACTGAAACATCTTCATACAACTGGCAGCAGGGATCAAAGCTGCAGTGGCTTACAGAAGAAAAATTAATATTCAATGATTTTGACGGATTAAAATTCATTTCAAAAATGTACGACACAAGAAATGAATCTCTGAAGACCATAGATTTTCCGATTTACGACTGCTTTAAAGATGAATTTGCATTAAGCATAAATTTTTCAAGATTGAACTCAACTGATAAGGATTACGGGTACAAAAACATTAAATACAAGCCTGACCACCTTAAAGATTTAAAAAATGATGGTATATTTTTTGTCGATTTAAAAAGAAACAAAACACGATTGATCATTCCGATTGAAAACATTATAAATCTTCACTTCAAAGAAAACATGAAAGAAGCAAAGCATTTATTTAACCACATTATGATGAGCCCTGACGGAAAATACTTTATTTTTATTCACCGCTGGTATCAGTCAGGCAAAAGATATGATTCTCTTATCTTGAGTAGCATGGACGGGGCAGATGTAAAAGTACTTGCTGACAGTGATCTGGTCAGCCACTGCTGCTGGTTTGGTAACAAAACTGTCGTAGGATATCTGAAATACCATAGTCACGGTAATTCATTCTACAAAATAAATATCCAATCAGGAAAAATAAATCTATTGTCCGAGAAAATGAGAAGTTTTGGCGATGGACATCCGTCATTTTACGGAAACAAAATGCTTTTTGACTCTTATCCTGACAGATCAAGAATGCAATCAATTTATATATATGATATTGAAAAAGACATAATTGATAATATAGGATCTTTCTTATCTCCTTTGAGGTATTTCTCAAATACCCGTTGCGATCTTCATCCTAGATGGTCTTTTAGCGGTAAAGATATATTTTTTGATTCAACCCATGAAGGTAATAGAACCCTTAATAGGATAAATTATGTTGTTTAATTCCCTTCAATATTTGATGTTTTTCCCGATCGTAGTTTTCTTGTACTTCATGATACCATACAGTAAAAGGTGGATATTGCTTTTATCATCAAGCTTTTATTTTTACATGTGCTGGAAGCCTGAATATGTTATCCTTTTAATACTCTCGATCACAATAAATTATTTTACAGCTCTGCAGATGGGTAAACAGAAAGATAAATTGATTAAAAAAATAATTCTGATACTAACTTTAGTTGTAAATATCGGAATCTTAGCTCTATTTAAATACTATAATTTTATAAGTAGCTCTGTAACTGAATTTCTGAGTACTTTCAACATCATGTACAACTTGCCTTCACTAAAATTACTGCTACCTGTAGGAATTTCATTTTATACTTTTCAAACAATGGGCTATTCAATTGATGTTTACAGAGGTAAAATCCAACCTGAAAAACATTTCGGGATTTTTGGAGTTTATGTATCCTTCTTCCCTCAACTTATTGCAGGTCCTATTGAAAGATCAACATCTTTACTTCCGCAGTTTAAAAAGAAGTTTAATGCTGATTATTCAAATATAACAGATGGGTCAAAACTAATGTTATGGGGGTTTTTTAAAAAAATTGTTATCGCAGACAGGCTGGCAGTAGTCGTAAATAATGTTTATGATAATGTCCCAGAACATGATTCCATAGCTTTTGTAATAGCAACCTTCTTTTTCGCTTTCCAAATATACTGCGATTTTTCGGGATATTCTGATATTGCAATTGGTTCTGCCCATGTAATGGGTTATAAATTAATGGATAATTTCAAACAGCCTTATTATTCAAAAAATATAGCTGAATTTTGGAAATACTGGCACATTTCTTTATCTTCATGGCTTAGAGACTATGTTTTTTTACCTTTATCCTTCTCTATATCTAGAAAACTGCCTAATGAAAGATATTTAGGCATTAAGACTGATTATATTATTTACATGTATGCAACACTGATAACCTTTTTAATTAGCGGTATCTGGCATGGAGCTAACTGGACATTCATCGTATGGGGTTTACTGCATGGTACATATTTAGTGATTGGAAAGCTTACACATAAAATAAGAAAAAAAATGTCATATTCATTTTTTAAAGGTAATTTTTTAACACTTCGTAAATCCTTTAATGTTATTTTCACTTTTATTTTAGTCTGCTTTGCTTGGATTTTTTTTAGAGCTAATAATATATCTGACAGCTTATTGATAATTCACAGAATAATAAGTGGGTTCACAGCAGTCTTTGATATGATGCTTCTGAAACAAAGTATAGAAACACTTGGACTTGAAAAATATGAATTAACTATAGGAATTTTCTCGATAGTTTTATTAGAGTTATTCCATATATTACAAAAACACGGTAGTATAAGGCACTTGCTGAGATCTAAGCCATTATTAGTCAGATGGGCACTATATTTCTCTCTTATATTACTAATACTCTTATTGGGCTATTCTTCTGAACAGGCTGAATTCATTTATTTTCAATTTTGAGGTGTGATATGTTAAGCTTCCTTAAAATCACATTTTTTGTTATCATCTTATTCTCCTTTCTGGGAATGATAAACTATCTATACTCTTATTTTGATAATAATCGAACTGATAATTATGTCAAAAATCTCAAGAATGTTCCTCAACACATTACGTATCTGATCGTAGGTGATTCGCATGGCTATGTAGATATTGACAATAAAATTTTGAATAAATTATCATACAATTTATCTCAGATGAGTGACAGCCTTCTGGATATATATTCAAAATTGTTGTTTCTAATAGATAATAATGTAAAAATTGACAATATTATAATACAGTTAGACCCGCATTTATATGCCAATTACAGAATATTTAGAAATAACAATGAAGTAATTATTAATTACCTTGATTATAATTCATACACTAAAATCTGCAATGTTAATTACTTAGAATTTTACTTACAGAAGATTCCTGTTTTTTCTCAGAAAAACAGAAATTTTGTTTTTAAAAGTTCTATCAAGAAGATAATAAATCTTTTTTCAAATACTCAAAGAAATCCAATAAAAGAAAATATAATATTTAGCATTAACGATCAGAGTATATCTGAAAGAAACATAAATTCAGTAAAAAGAAGTAATTATCATTTTTCCAACGGGATACTGGATAACGATAATATCAAAGATGTTTTCATAAAAATAGTAAGATTGGCAAAAAAAAATGATATTGAGCTGATCGGAATAAAATACCCAGTAAGTAAATATTATTATGAAAGTACATCATATAAATACAACCACTTTATTGAGAGTATAAATTATTTTACAGAAGGTCATATAGATTCAGTTTTGGATTATGAAAAATTATTCTATAATAAAGATGAATATTTTCATGATCCGGACCATTTAAATGTCAACGGAGCGATAGAATTCACAAAGATCTTAAATCATCAATTGAAATAAATGTCTTGACTTTGGGAGACATTATAGCAAAACATCTTAATTTTTCTTCTTTACAATACCATAAAAAAAAATTATAATACAACACTTAATTAAATGCGAATCTGGTTTGATTTATGAACATTAAAGTACTCCTGCCTGTATCTTCAGGTGACAGGCTGAAATATTTCAAGCTCGCTTTGAACAGCGTTCTGACCCAGACATTTTCTGACTTTGCGGTAGTGATATGTATAGACGGTATCATCAGTGAAGATATAGATATGTACATCAAATCTATTGAAGATAAAAGGATCCATCTGATGCGTAATGACACCAATTTAGGTCTGGCCGCCACTTTGAACAAAGCGATACGCAGCTTTCCCGCAGATATTTATTTCAGGATGGACTCGGATGATATCTGCCACAGGCGGAGATTCCAGAGAACTCTTGAGGAGTTCGAGAAGGACGATGAACTTATGATAGTCGGTACCGAATGTATCGAGATCGATGACGAAGGCATGGAAATATTCTATAAAAAAATGCCTTTCCAGGCAGAGATAAAAAGATGGGCGATTTCAAGAAATCCGTTCATACATCCTTCCGTGGCAATAAGAAGAAAATTCTTTGATATCGTCGGATACTATAACGAAGGTTTTAAAAAGAGCCAGGATTACGAGCTTTGGTCAAGGGCTATTACAAAAAATGTAAAAATGAATAACATCCATGAACCGCTTATTTGGTTCAGGGTCTCAAACAAATTCTGGAAGAACAGGACTCTTAAAAGCAATGTAAGGAACGAATTAAAAGTCTCATTCTATCTGATAAAACATCTGAACGGTTATGTTTTTATCCCTAAGATCCTGCTAAAAGCTCTTTTAAGATTTATGCCCGTATGGGTAAATAAAGTTATGTATAAATACGGCCGGTGATCAGCTACCCAGCTTAGACCTTCTCGGTTTGAACTTCAATTCTACTTCTTTTCCCGTTTCAGCCGATTCATATATCGCATTGATAAGCTCTAACGATTTTCTTCCCTCAAGCCCGTCAACCAGCGCCTGTTTATTGTTCCTGATGCAGTCTATTACATGCTCAATATATCTGATATGCCCGAAACCGTAAACATTGGGCGGATTCTCTGCGTATTCTTTTAAAACTTTGTCCCTGTCCTCTTTTGACTGACCCGTAAAATTCCAGGTTTCCATCTTGTTCACCGCAAAACCGCCTATGACTACAGAGCCTTTCTCTCCAAGTATGCTGAGAGACCCTTCCAGATCGACCGGTCTTGTTGCTGTTGTAGCCTCAACTATACCCATTGCGCCGTTCTCGAATTTTATAATTGCCGCAGCAGTGTCGTCAACCTCCACATCCGCAAGATATGTTTCGGTTTTCGCCATGACCGACACGGGCGTCCCCAGCATCCATTCGAGAAGGTCTATGTGATGCGACGCCTGATTTGCCAGAACTCCGCCGTCAAGCTTCCAGGTTCCTCTCCACTCGTCTTGGTCATAATACTTCTGATCCCTCGCCCACCTGACACGCACTGACCCCATGAATATTCTTCCGAAGTCTCCGTTCTCCACTGCCGATCTAAGTTTCATTACCGGAAGGTTGTATCTGTTCTGTTTTACGACGAACAGCCTTACGGAATTCAGATCGCAGGTCTTAATCATAGTATCGGCATCCGATAATTTTAGAGCCATCGGCTTTTCGACTATAATGTGCTTTCTATACTTTTTTACTATGTCTATTGTGTGTTCGGGATGAAGCCCTGAAGGTGTGAGAATATTGACTATATCAACTTCCTCGTTCTTCAGCATTTCGTCATAAGACAGATAATATTTGTTCAATCCTGCCTTCTCGCTGCATGATCTTGCCCTTTCTTCAATTACATCGCATACGGCTGTAAGTTCCGCATCCGGTATGTTCTTTATGGCGTCAATATGCTTTGACGATATTCTGCCGCATCCTACCAGCGCAAATCTGAATTTTTTCATTTTTCATTCCTTAAAAAAATATGCTCTAAGATAACGATATTCAGAATAAAAATAAAGCAAATAATATTTCTTGAATATCCCGATTTATTTAATTAGATTACTATCCGCGGAGTAAAAATTATGAACGGAGGTTTCCATGCTGTACCTCGTGTATGCTACTCTTACTGCCTGGCTGATAATGATAATTGTAAATAACAGATCCCATAAAAAATATATTGTTGAACACAAAGATAAATTTATAAAGATCCTTGATGACAATTACCGCAAAAAAGGTAAGATCAAAGTCGATGACAAACTGCTGTTCTCTTTTACTCCTGAAAATATCGAAAAGAGAGAGTTTACAAGATATCTGAATATGGGGAGGATCAAATACATTTTTATGGACACGGCGCAGATCATGTTCTCATTTATTTTTCTTTTCGCACTTGCTTACAGTTTGGAATATCTTCCCTACGCTCAAACTGAAAGTAATTTTATAGATCTGAGCAATGTATGGAGACTGCTTCTGGCCGGTTACCTTATATGCGTGGTCGATGTTTATTCAAAAACTATCAAATATGACCAGATAATAAAATGCTGGAAGGCGAAACATCCCGATACCGTTTAGCGGTTATTTCTTGAGTATTCATATAGAAAAATTGAAACTGCATTAGACACATTCAGCGAGTTCTTCATGCCTCTCATTTCAATTGAAACAATTTTATCGCATAATTTCAGGGTTTTTTCAGTCATCCCTATCTCTTCATTACCGAATACGACCGCAGACTTTTCAGGCATTCTCAGGTTTCTCAGGTCGGTGCTTCCCGTTCCTGTCTCTGCTCCATAAATTATGTAGCCGCCGTTCTTCAGCTCATTCACAGATTTGGTGATGTCTTTTGTCCGTGTGATCTTAACATTATTTTCAGTGCCTTTTGCGGTTTTGAGGGTTTTTGAGTTTTCTGTGCCCGGTGTTATACCTGATAGTATAAGTTCTTTTGCGCCGAAACACTCGCACGATCTGATAATGGATCCCGCATTAAATGCAGACCGCAGATTTTCAAGAATTATAACAAGACCTGTCTTCGGCATATTTTTTTCGCAGGAATCGCCGGACGAAATTATAAATCTGCTTTCAGGTTCGGGATATCCGAAATCATCTTTTATTCTGTGATATAAAAAATGAATTTTTTCAAACATTTTCCGGCTATCAGGTTCGTCTATTATTTCATCAAGTTCTTTTATGTATTCTGCGTCAGTTTCTGCTTCCAGATACCACCTGAATGCTTTTATATTTTCAAGATCAGCCGATCCCGAACTCAAATAACTGTCTCTGAGACTTTTAAGTTCTTCGGCTATTTTAAAATATTTAGTAATTTTTCTCAGTCGTGAAAATTTTGAAGGGGTTATCATTCTGTCAATGCCCCGCTTATCTATTCATCATCCTTTTCATTAACTTCACCGCCTTCATCGCCCACATAATAACCTATCTTATCTATAGGATTGGTTATTGAAGTGGCAATATTCATCAGATGGGAACTTATCCTTTTCAGGTATCTTAAAAATAATGCATATGACGCATAATTTACGGTTGCGGATGGTTCTTTGGTAGCTACAGTATTAATATCATCGTTTATTTTACTTTTTATTTCATAATGACGGTCGATAATTTTCTTTGCAAGTTCGGCATCGCCGTTCTTGAACGCATGAAGTGAATCCTGGAATACTTCTCTGATCATTTCGGAATAACTGAGAAGTTTTTTGTTCCATTCCTCATCTTTGAGCATATGCTTTATTTCTGCGACTTCGCAAATATTTTTTGTATAGTCTCCGATCCTTTCAAAATTGTTTATTATCGTCGTAAGAATAAACGCCGTATAGAGCTCCTGTTCCTCCTTGTCATTCACAGCAAGATGCTCGAACACTTTCTTTCTGATGGATTTTTCAAAATGATTCAGTAAATAATCCTTTTTTCTCACCTGCTCAATCTCATCAGGCGTAACTGTCCTTTTCAGATCATCAAAAGTGATCTTTAATACATAATTATACTGTCTGTTGGCTATCTCAGCCATTTCATAGGTGTCATTCAGCGCCTGCGTCAGAAGATCCTGGCGTGATAGCATTTTAAAGAATTGATTTAGTATCATTTTCTACTCCGCTGTTTTTAAAGTTTATTTATAAAAATATTATCAGGATCGGAATTATAAAGAACAGCACGACCGTAAACCCGACCGCCCACATTCTGTTCTGATAACATTTATTCGAGAACCACTTTGCCGCCGCAATCGGAATAAACCTGAGAGGAATAAACAGTATAGCTCCGAAAGTATTGAATATGGTATGCACTAATGCTATTGTTATCGCGTTGGTATTCCCGGACACCAGCGCTGCAAGGATACCTGTAATAGTTGTTCCGATATTCGCACCGACTGCGTACGGAAATATTTGTTCTAGTGTAAAGATTCCGGCACCGACCAGAGGTACTATAAGAGATATTGTAACAGATGATGATTGAACTAGCAGTGTGAACATTAGCCCGAAAAGAAATGCTGTTATAGTGTGGTTGAAAATGAACTTATGTATTATTTTCTCAAATTTACCGATCAGTATTTTTTTCATTATCGCTGAAATATATATCAGAGAAGTGAATAGCAGAGCGAGGCTTATTATTATCATTACTGTAAGCAGCCAGCCGTTATAGTGACATTTTCCGTCAGTTACACATCCGAAAAGACCTGCGACAGAAAGTTCAATCCACTGCGATGCTGATTTTACCAGAGCATCAAGAGGAGAATCGAATGTCATAGACGAAGTTCCGACCAGTACATCTGTCAGATATTTCGCGCTTTTACTGAGAATACCGGTGTAAAGCTCTAGCGGTAAAAAGATAATCACGCTGAAAAGGTTGAAAAAGTCATGAACGATCGCTGCGGAAAAAGACCTTTTGAACTCAAGCTTGTTCCTTACCTGCCCGAAAGCTACGATTATGCCCGTAACTGAAGTGCCGATATTTGCTCCGAGGACCATAGGTATTGCGTTCATGTATGCCATAGAACCGGAAGCGACGAATGCGACTATTATCGATGTGGTTGAAGATGAAGATTGAATTATCGCAGTTGCAAGAATCCCGATAAAAAGCGACACGAACGGATCGTCTGTGGCGTTCGCAATAAGGTTCTGCGCCTGCTCGGAAAAAAAGTGCTTAAATACCTCTCCCAAAAGTTTTATACTTAGTAAAAAGACCCAGAGAAATATCAGCAAAGCGATAATTCTTGTTAATGTTTCATGTTTATTCTTTTTTATCCTAATACCGTCGTTCATAAATCTTTCCGCATTCATTTTATCAGCCGTGGAAATCTAAATAATCAAAATGTTAAATGCAATTACAAAATCAGTAATTAATCATTATAAAAATTTGATTGACTAAGCATAGTGATTTCGATTATATTAACGGACGCTTTTTATTAAGGTAAAAAGTGAACAAATGCAGTATAAAAAAGTTTACAGACCTGAAGAAATAAAACCGGATAGAACAAAATGGAAATAAAACATATCAGGATCGCAATATTCACAGCAGTTATTGCTTTTATGATCTCCTGCTCTCAAAAATACGACAGCAGCGGCATTTTTGATCCTCAGGACCCGAATTTTTATGCAGATACTTCTTCGGTAATTTTAAACAACGATACTGTATTGTACGCAAAAAAAAGCATAAATGACGGTTATATTTATATCGGAAGGGATATTGTCGCGGGGGACACTACTGCCTGGGCTGAATCGGTTTTCAAAGTCAACCTGCCTCTGGCTACCGACAGTCTCGATTCTGCATTTATCGTTTATAAAATCAACTCTTGCGACCCGCTTATAATAGGCAAAAGAATAGATGTTTTTAAAACTGAAGCGGTATGGGCGGATTCTACGGCTGAACAGACTGATTTCGATCTCCCTTCGGTACCGTTCACTTCATGCGATATAACATTAGTTGACTCCTCGTTATATAGGATCAGAATACCCATAGACAGCCTTTCACTGACCCAGTGGGCCGCTGACGATACAATAAGCACCCAAACTGAAAGCTTTTATTTAAAGGATGCTGCGGGAAATAATATCTCTCCGGTAATGAAAATGTACTCTTCAAAGTGGGCATATACTTCGCTAAGACCGAAAATATATTCGTATTATTCTTATCCGGATACTCTGACCGCAACAGACGGCGGCGACTCCGTTATAACTGTTTCCGAAGTTGACAGTGCTTACATTTCGGATGACATTTCTCTAGTTGAAAAAAAGCACTCTTTTCTTGATCTTGTCCAGGATGAAATAAAACTCGGCGGAATTTCGGGCGAAAGCTATGCCTGTAGAATTGACTTGAGCGGTATCGACACTTCAGCCGTTGTAATTACGGGAAGGATCGATCTTACTGCTGTCACCGATGAAATTGATGCGGTTTACGGATCGATCTCGAATAATGTATCTACAAGCAAAGAGGTCTCGGTATATATCATGACCGATTCGCTTTGGTACTCGGATGAAGAAATATATAACTACGACAAGCTTAACCCATGGGATTATAAAATCAACCTGAGCGATTCAGCCAATTATCTGGTTATGGATGCAGTCATACAGAACTGGATCAAGAATCCTGATAATAATTTCGGCTTCCTCATTACGACCAAAAACTGGGGTTCGCCTTTCGGATTCAGTGTATTTAAAAAGCCAAAAATCAATGTTTCATATATCATCGTCGGGGAATAAAAAATGGAATTAAAAAAAATGATAAAAAATACTCTGATGCTAACTTTAATTTCCATATCGTGCCTGTTTTCCGATACTTCATCTTTTTCCTCCCTGTCGCTCGGCGATATTGAACCTACTCTCAATAATTCAACCGGATTTGCTTTCGCGGATTCACTGATTCTGAAAAATCATAACTTCGCATCGTGGGCTTATCTGTCGAACACAAGTTTTTCGTTGTCGGCATCCTATTATGCCCATAGTACAGAAAACGCTGAAGGTGTCAAATCTGAATATGACAGATTTACTTTTGAAGATATAAGTTTTGCTCTGCCTTTCGGCAACAGGCATTTTTTCGGATTTTCTTATTATCCCGTTTCAGTAACCGACATTACCAGCGTTTCAGAAAGTGAAGTCACTGTACCTGAAAGCTTTGAAAATACAAGCGTAATGACGCTTGAAAACAAAAAGGGCAGTATTTCAAATATATCTTTAGTTTACGGGAAAGGCTTTAATTCATTCTCCGCCGCCTTACATGCGTCTTTCAAACTGGGCAACTATGATGATGTGAGAAAATATAAATACACGACCTATGTATGGAACTCTGTTGATTCCGTCTGGATAACAGATTGGGAAAAGTACTTTGAGAGCAGCGAAAAAACTCAACTGTTCCACTTCGCCGCCGGAGGCGGATTTTTATACAGTTCGCCCCTTGGTCTAAGGATAGGCGGACAATTCTCCGTTCCGCTGTACTCATATGTGAACAAAATTACCGGTTTTGAAAGGACAACATCTTACGGAACTCTGGTGGAGGAATTTTCACTGAACGAATATGAAGTGAACAATCCGGAATGGCCGGCCGAGTTCGGTATCGGTTTTGCCTACAATTATTCAAAATTTGTTTTCTCATATGATTATTCGGCCAAGCAGTTTTCGGGACTTGATCTGGGAATTGACAAAATAGCCCTCTCGAATTATTCAAGAAATATTTTCGGAGTCAGCTATGATCCCCGCCACAGAAAATATGACCCTTACTACAAAAGAATGGTATATTCGGCTTATTTCACTGCCGAAAAACGGCCTTATGAGTATGGCGGTGAAGCTATTTACGACTACTCGGGAACTTTCGGTGTTAACTTCCCTTTCAACCGCGATAAAACTAATATAGAAATAAAATTCAGCTTAACACAGTCAGGATCAGCTGAGGATAACGGGCTTGAAGACAAGATATTTAAACTTCAGTTCAATCTGATCTCATCTGACAGCTGGAGACTTAAGAAAGAAAAATATGATGACTAAAGATAACTGGAGGAACGAATGAAAAAACTGACCGTAATTGTATTTGCGCTATGCGCAGTTTTCTCAGTGATAAGCTGCGGCTCTCAGACTCAGACAGTAAAAGCAGACAATACAGCAGTGACTGAAAATAATTCCGGCGAAAATGTAAAAGACATCTCTTTTGCCGAGGCAGAAATGCCTGCCGAAGAACCTGCCGCGCCTGAAGTCAAAAAGGAAAAAATACCGCTTACTGATTCTCAGAAGAACGATATTAACAAATTCTCAAGCTTTTCACAGACAAAAAAGCAGCAGAAAAAATTCAGAGATATGGTTGAATATATAAATCAGATAATCGCTATTGATCCCGACTTTGATCACGCTAAAAATATTCTTCTTTTCTGGCGGGGCCAGGGATATGAAGAACTGGGGCTCAAAGACTCTGCTAAAGTTGACTATGAAAGATTCTCGCAGTTAAAACCTGATCATCCCCAGGTACTGATCCAGCTTGATTACATCTATGTTACAGAAGGAAAAATAGATAAGGCGATAGAAATTGCAGAAAGAATGATAGAACTGGACAGAGCTGATACGACCAAAGAACGCGATTTCACTCTTTTGAAAAAAGCCGGAAAATATCACTATCAGCTGGCTGAGAACTTGAAAACTGAAAATCCCGAAGATCCCGAGATCGAAGAAAATGCGGTTGCGGCTATAGAGTACTTTGAGGAATATATAGAATCGAATCCCGAAGACGAGGAAATAAACAACCTGCTTACATTCCTGATCTCCAAATTCCTCGACCAGCAGGCTCTAAAAGTAAAACTGGAAAACAATCTCAGATCCAATCCCAATGATTCCAGAACGATCGAACGGCTCGCTTCAATATATTACGATGAGGGTAACACTAACAAAGCGTCGGAAATGCTCGAAAAAGTTCTTGAATCAAATCCGAACGACCTTAAAGCGGTCAAGAAGCTGATAAAGATAAACAAGAACAACATCGAAAGATCCATATTCTACAATCAGAAGGCGATAAAACTTGATCCGGCCAACGAGCTTTACAACATCAATCTGGCAAAGCTTTATACCGAGAAAAAAAGATTCTCAGACGCAAGAACTGAATGTACAAGAGCGCTTGCCAAAAATTCAAGAAATATCAACATTTATAAAACATGGGCCGCGATCTACAGCGAATCAATAGGAGCCTGCGAAACAGGTATCGATTATCAGGATAAACTTGTTTTTGTAATAGCTTACGGACTTTATGAAAAATCCGGCGATACAAGAAGGACTCACGCTATGAAAGAAAGCGGTCAGGTTCCTTCAAAATCAGATTACTTCACCAACAACAAAATAAGACTTCCTTCAAGAGAATGTTACAAATGGATCAATGTTGAATGGGAAGAAGTGAAATATATAGAAACATACCTGAAATCTTTATAGGCGCAGACAATTATGGACAAAATCATCCATATCGGTTCCGATCACGGCGGATTTGACCTTAAAGGCAAACTTTCAGCGGCCTTAACCGTTAAGGGCTACACCGTAAATGATCTCGGAACCTTTTCTGAAGACTCCGTAGATTATCCTGTGTTCGGAAAAAAAGTAGCCGAAGCCGTTCTCAAAGACGGAAGTTTCGGTATCATCATTTGCGGCACCGGAATAGGCATATCGATCGCTGCGAACAGATTTAAGGGTATAAGAGCTGCGCTGTGCCATTGTTCAGAGTATGCTAAACTGGCACGCGAGCACAATGATGCGAATATTCTTGCCTTGGGCGGAAGATTTATGGACTTTAAAACCGCTGAAGAGATCACGGATGTTTTTTTAAAAACTGAATTTTTGGGTGGCAGGCATAAAAGAAGAGTGGACTTACTGGATAATATTTAAACCCGTTAGGAGAGTAAAAATGAGTATTCTAAAAGACTTCGATCCTGAAATTTATCAGACGATAGAGAATGAAAAAAGAAGACAGTGCGATAAGATCGAACTCATCGCTTCGGAAAATTTCGTTTCTAAAGCAGTTCTGGAAGCTCTCGGTTCGGTCATGACGAATAAATATGCCGAAGGATATCCCGGTAAAAGATATTACGGCGGCTGTGCAAATGTTGACGAAGCGGAAACTATTGCCATAGAAAGGGCAAAGAAACTCTTTAACTGCAGATGGGCCAATGTTCAGCCCCACAGCGGTTCGCAGGCAAACATGGCTGTGTATATGGCGCTCGCAGAACCCGGTGATACCATTATGGGAATGAACCTTTCCATGGGAGGGCATCTTACACACGGTTCACCTGTAAATTTCACGGGAAGATTATATAATATCGTTCCTTACGGTGTGACTGAGAACGGGTTTATTGACTATGACGAACTTGAAAGGCTGGCATTAGAGTGCAAACCGAAGATAATAATAGCAGGTGCCTCCGCCTATCCNNGCTGCAGGTCTGCATCCTTCGCCTATTCCCTACTCTCATGTTGTCACCACTACTACGCACAAGACACTGAGGGGACCGAGAGGCGGAATGATACTTTCCGACTTTGAAGGCGGTGAAATAATGCTCAAGAATATGACCGCGCCGAAAACTCTTACAGAAGCGCTTGACTTTGTAATTTTCCCCGGCATCCAGGGCGGTCCTTTGGAGCATGTAATAGCTTCAAAAGCTGTAGCTTTTAAAGAAGCTCTCCAGCCTGATTTCATAACTTATCAGCAGAAAGTGCTCGATAATGCTCAGTCCCTTGCAAAAGAACTTATGGCTCAGGGATTTAAAGTCGTTTCCGGAGGTACGGATAATCACATAGTGCTTCTTGATCTGAGCGACAAGGAAGCTTCCGGAAAAGGACTTGAAGGCGCTTTGGAGAAAGCAGGTATCACAACGAACAAGAACATGGTTCCTTACGATAAAAGAAAGCCGATGATCACCAGCGGTGTAAGGCTCGGAACACCCGCGGCTACAACGAAAGGTTTCACAACTGAAGATATGAAGACTATCGCAAAAATGATCGCAAGAGTGGCAAACGATTACAAGAACGAAGCGCTTCTTGAAGAAATAAAAAAGGAAGTTATCGCATTAAGCACAAAATATCCTCTTTACGATTAAGATAAAGTAAAATTTAGAATTATTACTAAGGCTAACGAAATGAACAGAATAACACAGCATCCTGTACTTGAAACAAAATCAGGTAAGGAAGTAGTTTTTCATTTTGACGGACGGGAAATGAAAGGTTTTGAAAACGAACCTGTGAGTTCCGCGCTTTTTGCGAACGGGATCAAAAAATTCTCGATCCACAAAAAGGACGATTCTCCGCAGGGCATCTTCTGCGCCAACGGTCAGTGTTCCCAGTGTACTGTAATAATAGACGGAATGCCTCTCAAATCATGCGTAACACCTTTGAAGAACGGAATGGATGTGAGAACCCTGAATCATGTACCTGAACTTCCGCACGACGACAAGGCTGATTTTAAACAGAAGATAGAAGAGATAATAACCGATGTGCTTATAATCGGAGGAGGTCCTTCAGGTTTAACCTCGGCTATAGAACTGGCCAGGCTCGGATTCAATATTGTGATCGTTGAAGATAAAGACAAACTTGGCGGAAAGCTTCTTCTGCAGACCCACAAATTTTTCGGCTCACAGGAAGACAGTTATGCGGGAACCAGAGGATTCGAGATCGCCGCGCTTTTGGAAAAACAGATCCTTGAGAACAACAATATCACCGTACTGTACGAAACAAGCGTAGTGGGTATTTATAAAGATAAAAAAGCCGGCGTTTATAAAAACAACGGAAAATATTCGCTGATAGATTTTCAGGGCATTATCGTTTCGGGAGGCGCGCGAGAGAGAAGTCTGGTATTTCCCGGGAACGATCTTCCCGGAGTTTACGGTGCAGGTGCATTCCAGACGCTTGTCAACCGCGATCTGATCAGATCGTCTGAGAAAGTATTTATTGTCGGAAGCGGAAATGTCGGTCTGATAGCAGCTTATCATGCTCTGCAGGCAGGTATTGGAGTTGTAGGTATAGTTGATATAATGGATAAAGTATCCGGATATAAAGTTCATGCCGATAAGATAAAGAGAATGGGCGTACCTGTTCACCTAAAAACTACTGTCCTTGCGGCATTCGGCCATGAAAAGGTCGAGAAAGTCACAGTAGCCGAAGTTGATAAAGACTGGAATCCTATTCTCAGCACGGCAAGAACCTATGAAACGGACACACTTCTTATTGCTGCCGGACTTACGCCTGTCGATGAATTTTATAATCTGGCTGACAGATACGGTTTTAAGGTCATCAAGACAGGTGACGCGGATGAGATCGCAGAAGCGAGCTCGGCAATGTTCGGAGGCAGGATCGCGGGTCTTAAAATGGCTAAGCTTCTCGGCAAAGATATAGAAATAGACCCGTCGTTTTATGAAAAAGCCGAAGTCTTAAAATCAAAACCCGGGCAGGTAAGCGAGCCGAAACCGGTCGTAATAAAAGAAAATTTCACCCCTGTGTTTCAGTGTTTTCAGGAGATCCCTTGCAATCCCTGCACTACAGTATGCCCCAAAGGCTGTATTTCACTCGTAGGGGATATGAAGAACATTATGGATATACCCGATTATACCTTAGATCAGTGTACAGGCTGCGGACTCTGCGTGGCGATATGTCCGGGACTGGCAGTTTCGCTTGTAAGAAAGCTCGAAACCGAGACAGCTGAAGTAATTCTTCCGCACGAATACATTCTTAATTTCGCGCCCGGTGATAAGATAGATGTCACAGACGTAGACGGTAATCTTCTTGAAAAAGCTGAAGTTGTCAGCATAAGATTAAATAAAATATTCAAGACGCACCTTGTAACCGCTAAAATGTCTTTGAAGAACGCTCATAAAGCTATAGGCATCAGGGTTCAGGATAAGGCTATAACCGAACCTTATCATGAAACAATATTAACATTTCTGCCTGAAAATGCTATTGTGTGCAGATGCGAGAGAGTTACGGTAAAAGAGATAATCGGCTTTATAAAAGAATTCAAAGTAAATGATGTGAATCAGCTAAAGCAGATCAGAGTCGGAATGGGCGCCTGCGGTTCTAAAACATGCTCAGTGCTGCTGCCGAGAATATTCAAACAGGCCGGAGTTGACTATTGCAATGTTTCGCCAGGAACGGTAAGACCTTTAACTGTGGAAGTACCTATGAATTCTTTAATTGAAAAACAGGGAAATTAAAAATGAAACACTTTGATACGATCATTATAGGTGCGGGGAGCGTAGGTCTTCCTCTCAGTTATTATCTGTCGGTAAAAGGTCAGGATGTAGCTGTAATTGAAAAGGAACATTCATACGGCAGAGGCCAGAATAGAGCAGCGATAGGCGGAATAAGGGCCACTCACTCAGACCCCGCAAAGATAAAGATCTGCCAGATGAGCATAGAGATATTAAAAGATCTGGAAGAGAATCACGGGATAGATATTGATTTCGTAGAAGGCGGCTACCTTTATCCTATCTACGAAGAAGATAAGGAAAAAAATCTTAAGGAACTGCTTGTAAAACAGAAAAGCTACGGTTTGAATATCGACTGGGTCAGCCCTGATAAAATAAAAGAACTTGTGCCCGGTATTAAAACCGAAGGACTACTCGGAGGTACATTTTCGCCTAAAGACGGATCCGCGTCTCCTTTAAAAACTGCCGGAGCTTACTACAAGATATCATCCAAAGCAGGATCGACTTTCTATTTTGACGAGGAGGTTGTTTCTTTTGAAAAAGAAGACGGTAAAATTAAATCAGTTAAGACGAATAAACGAGAGATTTCAGCCGACACATTTATTCTTGCATCGGGCGCAGAAGCAAAAGAACTGGGAGCGATGTGCGGGCTCGATCTTCCCGTAAATCCGGACTGCCATGAAGGCGGCGTTACCGAACCTGTCAAATACTTTTTCAGACCTATGGTCGTTGACCTGAGAAGCGATTTGCAGAGCGCGAACTTCTATTACTATCAGAATGAGGGTGGTCAGATAATATTCTGCGTCACCCCGAAACCTCAGATCTTCGGGAAAGATACGGACAGTACTTCCGAATTTCTTCCGCTTATTTCAAGAAGAATAATCGAGCTTCATCCAAGGCTTAAGAACATTAGGGTTCGAAGAACATGGAGAGGTTTGTATCCGATGACGCCGGACGGATTCCCGATCGTAGGAAGAACTAAAGAATTATCAAATCTTTTCCTTGCGGTCGGAATGTGCGGACAGGGTTTTATGCTGGGACCCGGACTCGGGAAGATCATTTCCGAGATACTTGTAAGCAAAACTGACAAATACAATTTCATCTTAGATCAGCTCAGCCTGTATAGGCAGTTCGCGGGCAACGAGATGCTTAAATAAGAAAGGGGCTTTATGCCCCCTTTTTTATGTTTTCTGTTTCTTTTTATTTGTAGCAGGAAATAAAATATTATTTAGTATCAGTCTGTAGCCCGGCGAATTTTTATGCAGCTCCAGCTCTGTCGGCGGATCCATTACAAAATGTTTATAGTCCTCCGGATCGTGTCCCCCGTAATAAGTGAAGAATCCTCTGCCTACCGGAGCATACAGATATTTGACAATTTCTGAATTCTGAACTTCGCCCAAAATTATTGAACTCGGTTTAATAAGCGATCTTTTGAAAGCGGTAGCCTGCCCCATAAAACCTTTGACTAACCTTGTATGATTCTGCGTAAGAATACATGGTATCGGATCGAATTTAGCGGAGAAATCGAAAAGAGTGAAATAATCGTTGTTTTCATCTGCGGTTATACTGATCTCTTCCGAAAGATCAATATCGGAATGCTCATAAACGAACGGATTCATTTCAAGTCTGAAGTCTTTGAACGCTATGCAGTGGTCATATTTAAGCTTAGACTGGGCATCCGGATCGGCGGGATCGCCGTCAAAAACCGACTCGCAGATGTCTGTGCCTGCAGCAGCGAGTGCTATATCGAATGTGTCCGTCGCGCTGCACATGGCGAACATGAACCCGCCGTCCATTACGAACTGCTTGATCTTTATTGCAACAGCCAGTTTCAGCTTTGACACCTTCGCGTATCCGAGATCCCTCGCCTCCTTTTCCTGCCTGATCATCTGATCTATATACCATTCGCTTGAACCGTGCGAAGCGTAGAATTTTCCGTACTGGCCTGTGAAATCCTCATGATGAAGATGGAGCCAGTCGTATTTAGCCAGATCGCCTCTCAAAACTTCTTTATCCCACACGGTCTCATATGGTATCTCTGCATAAGTAAGTGCGAGAGTTACGGCATCGTCCCACGGAAACTTTCCCTGGGGAGTGTAAACAGCGACTTTCGGTGCTTTTTCCAGCTTTACGACATCTGTATTGGAATTGCTCATTTCATTTAGAATTCCAGCATAATCCACATCGGATATTATTTCGTAGCTGACACCCCTGACAAGCGCTTCGTTGATAATGTTCTCATAGCCTTCTATCCTGAACGATCCTCCTCTGTAATTTAAAAGCCAGTCAACCTCTGCTTTCTTCTCTATCGCCCAGTACGCCATTCCGTACGCTTTGAGATGGTCGGTCTGACTGTAATCCATAGGTATAAGTATATCGTCAGCTTTTGCGAGACTGACTAAAATCAGTATAAACAGCATTAAAATATTTCTCAAACTGATCACCTTACCGTAGCGATATAGTAAAATTTAAATTTTTCAGTTGCACCATAAATAGTGAAACTGGTATTCGAAGTCTCTCCTACATATGCAAAAACTCCGTAAGGATCCGATGATGAATAAACTTTGTATTTAAGCGCTCCGGTAACGGGAAACCATGAAAGAACGACTTCAGTTCCGGAGTAAGTTATTGAAACATTTGAAGGTGCTGAAGGCACGAGAGGATAAAACAGACCGCTGTTATAAGTATCTCCCCTATATTTGTCAAAAACCGGTCTTTCCGATGACTGATAAGGATAATCGTAAACGACCATCATACCGTCGTTAGCCCCGAAAGAAAATTCAAGATCCCCATCATTATCCAGATCTGCTACCGCCATCGCGGGAATTTCATTCCTGTCAACTCCTTCACCATGCACGGGAAATCCTGATAGAAGTGCGCCTGTACTGCCTGAATAACACCATACACGGTAATTCGCATCCATAAATAATACATCGAGCCTGCCGTCCCCGTTAAAATCAGCCATTGAGGGAGCGGACATATTATTGCGGGTTACACGCGGATCAAGTGTGACAGGGAAATTACTAAAAACGGTGAAATCGTTGTTGAATACATATAGTTTTGAAGCTGTAAGCACTATTATTTCGATAGTCCCGTTGTCATCTATGTCTGCAAAAGAAATTGGCGGAGTAAGATCATACAGGCTGTATGGTTTCATATCAACATTGATCCCGCCTATAGTTCCGGCTTTCTCGACAAGAGTCGTTCCGTTAAAATTGTAGCAGAAAATCTTTCCGTAAGTTCCGTAACTGTTTGTCAAAACAAATACTTCAGGAATATTATCGGCGTTTATATCGCAGTATGATATGGAAGACTGGATCGTTTTCGGAAGCGCGTAGTCGATTATCTTTGTCAGATCACTTGCGTTGTATATGACAACCCTTGAAGAACAGTCGAACACGATCTCCTTTGTTCCGTTGATATCCATGTCAATAAGAGAAGGCGAATGCACATTATAAGCATCATAATGCGAATATAGAGGAAATCCACTCACAATATTTAAGCTGCTTCCGTTTAGATCGAGCATATATACATAAGATCCTTTTGCGGGGGTACCACCAATATCACCGTTAAATACCGAAATAAGAATTTCCAGCTGCGGATCAGCATCGCCGTTAACCAACACCGGAGAAGTTTCCATTATTTTACCGTAAATTTTTCTCTGGGCAACAATAGTTCCCGTTGTCAGATCTACTATTTTAACAAGTGTGCTGTCGCCGACATTATTGAATGAGTAATTTACCATATCATTTGAGCCGTCGGCATTTACATCCCCGACCGCAAAACCCTGCTGCGCCGTTCCTGAAAATCCGAGTATTTCAGCTTCATGTATCAGCCCTGCACCGTTCACCGGAATTCCGTTCTGATAGATCCCGGCTATTGATGAATTCTGGCTGTTAGAGATAAGTTTCCCATCGATAAAAACCGGATTATACAGCTGGAAAGGAGCAAGTTTGTATTTGGTATCCAAATATAGCTGTATCGGTTCAATTCTGACAGGATCAGACAAGGCAAATTCATACCCGGCAGAGTCCACGAGGGCAACTTTGACCCATACAGGATCATAGCCGTCATAATTAAAAGAAAATTCGCCTGCATATATTTTCTCGAAATTACGCTGAACTTTACTGGAAAAATCTTCTGTCGCTGATGAATAAACATTGTAAGAAAGATCACCTGTATAAGAATGAGCCCATTCCATGTTTATTTGTCCTGGAGAGTGATCCCCGTAAAGCGTTACCGGCTGAACTGCGTAGCCGCTGAAATTAAATCCTTCGGAAAAATATATTCCTGTTCCGTTCATTGTCATTTTCAGCTTGTATGTTTTTGTCGAATCTATGCTGAAATTTACTGAATCCGTTACGAGCTTGTAACCGTATATATCCTCGATTTCAACTATTGACTTGTATGAAAATACTTTCCTTTCGTCGGGCAAAAAAGATTTGGTAATCTCAAGCAGCTCTATCTTTGCATGGTCTATCGTACCCTTGGAAAGATTTATTAACGCTGGCTGTATTACATTGGCCGTTCTTTTTACTGATTGAAGTTTCAGATATGGAACCGCGACGGGAATGTATATCTTTTCATCAGACAGCTTTGTTCCGTCCTTTTTTCTTATTTCCATACTGACAACTGCTACAGAATCTGCAGCCGCGGAATCTGGAGCCAGATAAATCATTGTGAAAGCGCTTATATTGAAATATGATCCCGCATTCGGCAGCTTGAACCTTTTTGTGCCGTTTATTACTGATAAATTTGAATTATCGACCGCTGTTATAACCGCAACAAGGCTGTCGATTGCTGCCGGGTTTGAATTTACCGAAAATTTAAAACTAAGTCCGAAACTTTCACCGTGTTCGGCTACGCCCGACCTGTTCGCTTCATTTAGCGATATGCCTGACAGCTGGAATCCTATAACATCTGCCGCAGTTGTTTCATAGCCGTATGTTTTCAGGAAAAGTTCCTGAGAGTAATAGCTGATAAATACGCTGTCAGAAGCCAGATCATCATAATTAAGCGTAAAATTTGTTGTTAGTGTTTTCGTTTTTGAAACAACTCTATTACCGTCTGTAAGCGTGACAAAAACCGTATCGTTCGGCGCAGAACTGAAACTACCGCTCACGGTTCCGCCTCCCCTTTTTATCGGGGTTACAGAACTGATATTTATCGAAACCGGTTCTCTTAAGAAAGGCCTGTTGGACGGATCTCCCTGAAAAGCGTATCCGAAGTTTAGATAACGGGCTGTGCTGTTTGAGGTAATGTTACCGTACATTATCGCTGCATCTGTAAAACTTTGTCCATAAGTTTTGTTGTCAAACAGCCCGTTAAAAAAATATGCGTTCATATTGTTCGAGGTTCCTGGCCATTCGCTGCCGGACATTCCGATATAGTTTACGCACCCGCCAACGGGACTTATCAAAGCTTTTCTTGAAAAGCTGTCTTCTCC
>DMTS01000029.1 GCA_003477045.1 Candidatus Delongbacteria bacterium | reverse complement strand
TTTTTCCTGTACCGATAACTGCGTCTTTTATTGCAAGTATATCAATGGGTTTATTGCTGAATTTAGGATCCACGACAAAATCACCGGATTTAAGCAGTTCGAGTGATCTGGTATCTGTTGTTGGAGTCTGCTTCAATATATGATGTCCGGACAGCTCGAAGATACGGAGATAATCGTCATGACGCAAACGGTTCATGTACATATATTTATTTCCTGCATATTTATTCCATTTTTCGTCAGAATACTGAAGAAAGTTAATTGCAGTAATATTTTTATCCTTTGTCGAGAAATGATCCCTGTAATCGATGTAGTTGATGAACATTCCGTCCGATTTTGTGATTCTGTTCCCCTCAGCTAATATTCTTAAGATCGTTTCACTTTCTATATGCTCAAGAACAGCACACGATATAAAATAATCTATTGACCCGGTTTCTAATTGTGTTGAAGAAGCATCACACGGAGCAAGATAATCAATTGAGCAGAAATTCATTAATTTATTAAATGAAAAGTTTTTGTCTGAAGAAAGATTTATAAGGTCGTTAAGCCTATCAATAACAAGCAGATCTCCAAAAAGATTTGATATTTTATTTTTATTGGAAGATATATATCTTATGCTCTCTAGAAAAAGCTCGGGTTTCACATATGGATTCAAATCAGCAGTAATTACTTTTTCTGCTCCCATCAGCCATAGAGCTAAGGGTGCAACAGGAGTACGCCCTGTACCAAGTTCAAAAAAAACTTTATTACTTATTTTACCGCCAAGAGTATTTATAAATTTTGCTGTGCTGATCCCCGAGCACAATCTTCCTTCAGGATTAAAATTTTTTAAAGTTCCAAAATTTCTCTGTAATCTATAATAGAATTCGTAAGACAAAGAAGATGGTATCTTTGAAACTGCATTCTGAATAAACGCTTTCGTTTTCCAATTCATTTTCAATAGTCCTAAAAGATTATTTTATACAATTTCCTTTTTCCTTCGTGCGTAGAATCGAAGTAAATACTTTTTCCGTCAGATGACCATCTGGGATGAAGGTCGCATCTTGTTGCTCCAAAGAATTTCAATGGAGATAGAAAACATCCGATCTCTTTAACTTCATCTTTTTCGACATCGAAAATATATAAATGCTGCATTCTTGATCTGTCTGGATACGAATCGAACAGCATGTTATTTCCGAAAAATGAAGGATGACCATCACCGAATAATTTGAGCTTATCTGACAGGAGTTCTGTTTGTCCAGTTTTGATATCTATCCTATAATAAGATTTACCATAACTGTTATGACTTAAATAACCAACCACTGTTTCATTATAGTACCAGCAGCAGTGGCTGACGAAATCCTGATCTGCGAGTACTTTTATTTTTGTTCCTTCGAAGTTGCTCAATATCAGAGAATCATATCTTCTTCCAGACTGATACCACCTGTGTATGAATATGAAGCTTTTACCATCTGGATTGATCATTATGTGATTAAAGCAATGTTGAGCGTTCTTCATGCTTTCTTGAGGGTGAAGTCCGATAACTTTTTCGAAATCTATGAGTAATTTTGAGGTATTACTTTTGAGATCGACTAAGAATATTCCGTCATTTTCAAGAGTGTTTTGGACTGGGTTAAAAGCGATGTTTTTATAACCGTAATCTTTGTCAGTAGAATTTAATCTTGAGAAATTTACGCTTAAGGCAAATTCATCTTTATAGCAATCGTAGATCGGAGAATCTATTGTAGCAAATTCTTTACTTTCGATATTATAAATTTTAGAAATGTAATATGAACCGTTAAAATCATTGAAAATGAATTTGCTTTCATTCAGCCATTGAAGCCTGCATCCCTGCTGCCAGTTGTAAGATGATGTTTCAGTTATTTTACTATAATCATTATTCTCACTATCACAAAGCATGATTTTAACATGTTTTTTCGGATCGGGAGCTTTGTTTGAAATAATTCCGTCAGTTTCATGGAAGATTATGTATTTTCCCGATGAATTCACCGGAGATTTATCGTAGTATCCGAAGAAAGATTCATTGTTTTCATCGGAAACGACAGGTTTTATTTTGAAATCCGACTTGAAACTGTATTTTTTCCTATGAGTGTAATAATTTATGACTGTATAAAGTTTCTTTATTCCGTTTTTTGCTTTCGGAAATTTTGAAAGCAGATCAGCGAAATATTTTTCGACCGGATTAAATTTACTCATTATTTTTCTTCATTAGTTTTTTACCGTAGATTTGTTTTAAAAGTATGTAAGCTCTGAATCCGATTATGTACGTAATCAGGATAATTATTTTTTCAGATGAGAAATTTTCTTGAATAGATCTTAAAATGTACGAGACTGCGGTGAGATTATTCTTATTGTTTATAGCTATTGTCGAATATTGAAAATAATTATCGGCTTTTAATTGCTTAAGCTGTTTTCCTGACATTTTTGAAAATTGTTCTGAGTATTTTTTTTGTATCAGATCGTTAGCTGTAATGAATTTTTCTATACATGCCGATATCTGCTGTCGTGACGGATGCATGAAATAATCGAGAAGAGGTTTATTCACGGATACAAAATTTCCTATCCTGCTAAGCCTGATCCATAATTCATATTCTTCACGGGCAGGCAGAGAAATATCAAATAACCCGGCTTTATCAAGAGATGATCTTCTCACAAGTACAGTAGATGTGATACCTACTTTATTATTCAAGAGCATTTTTTCAAATGAAACTTCGTCCAACTTCGGGAAATTAAAATATTTCAAATCCGTTCCGGAATAAACGACCTGCAGACCGCAGGTGCAGAGCACATTATTTTCATTTAATTTAATCTTTTTGATCTGAAGCTCGATCTTATCTTTATACCAGGTATCATCGTCATCAAGAAAGGCGACAAATTCGCCGTTAGAGTTTTCTATACCCTTATTTCGCGCGCCTGCTCCGCCGAGAGAGGTTTCATTTTTAATATACCGGATATTGACGTTCATGAATTCTTTTACGATCTGCTCGGTATTGTCACATGAATTATCGTCAACAACAATAATTTCGATTTTTTCGTATGTCTGATTAAAAGCGCTTGCTATCGCTTTCTTAAGAAGTTCGGGTCTTTTGTGGGTAGGTATAATAACGCTAACAAGATCTTTTATCACAGATTGTTTCCTTTATATAATTCGTCGATCAGTGATTCCCACTGCGGTATAATTTTATCAGCAGAAAAATCGGAGGCCCTTTTTAAAGATAAGGCTTTCATTTCATCAGCTTTAAATTTGTTTTTGAGAAGTCTGTTAATATTTTCGGCCATCGTTTTTTCTTTTGAGGTAAGCGATTCACTGGATGAATATTTAACTCCGTCGCAGACGGGTATAAGGATTCCGTACGATTTTTCATTATTTTTCAGAATTTCTTCCGGGCCTGATAAACAATTTGTAGAAATGACAGGAATTCCGCACGCCNNCTTCGATCAGAACTATTCCGAAGCCTTCATAAACAGATGAAAGAACGAACAGGTTTGAATTCTTCATATACTTGTATGGATTATCACGGTTTCCGATCAGGTGAACACTATTCTTCAGGCTGAGTTCGCCAATAAGCTTTGTCAGATAAGGTCTGAGTTCGCCATCGCCGACGATAATAAGTTTTGAATCGGGTATTTCTGTTGAAACCTGCTTAAACGCTCTTACAAGATGCCAATGTCCTTTCGCATCCGACAGCCTTCCTACATTTATTACTGTCTTGCCTGTATTAAATAAATGTTTAAGATCATTTTCTAAAAGTTCTTCTGACATTTCTTCGATACGTTTTTTATTCATGAAATTATATATCGTTTGAATTTTATTGTTTTGAACCTGATAATTTTTCTCTAGGTCGTTTTTAATTCCATCAGAGACAGCTACGATCTTATCTGCTCTGTTAAAGTATCTGCCGATGAGATATTTATATATTCTTCCTTTAGATCCTGTATAATCTCTTGACGGAGTAGTATGTACGGTCATAATAATTTTATCATTTTTCTTTGCGAACAGGCTTGTAATATTGGGATTGTCTTTGAAGCTGATACTAATATCTATCTTCTTAGCCGATTTTATTTTTCTCAACCTGTAATATCTTTTGATCTGAGTTATAATTTTTGCCGGCAATGAATCCGCTTTTGGAGTATGCATGTCAATTATTTCAATTTCGGTTTCATACTCTATAATATTTCGATCGTACAGAACTATAAATTTATTATATTTCGAATTATCAAGCTCATTTATGAGATTCAAGGCTGCAGACGACACTCCTCCTCTGTCGAGTGAAGGTAAAATGAAGGCAATGTTTATTTTTCTTCCGTTCATTATCTATGCCTTTTTTGAGTGTAATTTCTTAACGAGCACTGATTTATAAAATCTCAATTTGTTGGGCGTAAAAAATTTTATAAGAAGCAACAGCTTGTATTTTAACGGAATTTTACCAGAAATCTGTTTGTATATCTGAACAGCTTTGGCCCTCTGATAATTATCTATGCAGATATTTACCTTCTTATAGCTGTATATTTCATCTTTACTGTAATTTCTGACATTAAAGCTGATCCCTGAAGGATTCAGTCTGTATCTGAGAAGTATTTCATTTAGATAATAAAAGCATACTCCATTAGCTATGAATTTCTCCCATAATTCTTTATCTTCCTGACCGTACCCTTTTATTTCAGTATAGTTACCTGCTTTTTCGAATATCAATTTTTTTGCCATTATCGTAGGGTGAGGTATGTAAGAGTCAAATTTCATGTGATCAAGTATTTTCTGGATGTCGTTTGGCCTCCATGACTCGCAGAGATCATTACCTTCATTATCCATAAGCATAGAAGATGTAAAAACAAAATCAATTTCAGGATTATCTTTAAATATTTTAACCTGTTTTTCAAACCTTTCCGGCAGACTTATGTCGTCTGAATCCATTCTCGCAATAAGATCGCCTTTAGCAATTCCAAGCATGCTGTTCAGGTTTTTTGTCAGCTTAAGGTTTTCTTTATTCTCGATAAGCACGATCCGCTTGTCTTTAGTGGCGTAATCTCTGAGCAGCTTCAGAGAGTTATCCTTAGAACAATCTTCAGTTATGATAAATTCAAAATCTCCGAATGTCTGATTTAAAATACTCTCAACTGCCTCAGGCAGGTTCTTTTCATCATTATAAA
>DMTS01000190.1 GCA_003477045.1 Candidatus Delongbacteria bacterium | reverse complement strand
AATACTGCCTATTAAGAATACAAGAAATATCTTGACGCTGTAAATTATCATTACTATGCTGAAAATAACGAAGTTTACGGCCGAAAATAAAATGCTGAGAGTAGAATTTGTGAGAAACGATTCGATCCTGTGATGATCGTTTATACGCTGTAATAGATCGCCCGTCATTTTTACATCAAAGAATTTGATCGGCAGTTTCATCAGCTTTATCAGAAAGTCAGAGATAATCGAAATATTTATTCTGGTGCTTAAATGAAGCAAAATCCAGCTCCGGATGAACTCTATCGAAGCTCTACCGAAGAATAAAGACAGCTGAGCGATTAGGATAATAACTATAAAATTAACATCTTTTTTGTTTATACCCACATCAACGATCGCCTGAGCAAGGAACGGAAAGATCAGCTGGATCAAACTGCCTGCGATCATACCGATTATAAGCTGGATTATCAGCTTCTTATACGGTTTTATATATTGCAACAGGAATTTAAAGCTTGTTTTATCAACTTTATTTTTCTCATCGTCTATCTTATAAAAATCAGGCGACGGCTCAAGCAGCAGCGCAACTCCGACAGGGATGTCATCAAGCTTATCTGAAGCCCACCGCTTCATAAAATCATCTTTTGAATATTTCATAAGCCCGTGAGCCGGATCGGATACCCAGACAAATTTGTCGTTTATTTTATAAACAACCACGAAATGATTCTGATTCCAATGAACAATGCATGGTAATTGCGAACTCAGTTTAAGAGAATCGTAACTTATTTTGACTCCTCTTGTCCTGAATCCAAGCTGTTCAGCCGCATTGCTGATGCTCAAAAGCGAAACACCCTCGCGCGTAGCAAATGCTTTTTCACGCAGTGTCTGAAGCGTGTATGTTTTACCGTAGTATTTAGCTACGATCCGTAAAGCTGTAGGCCCGCAGTCCATAGAATCGAGTTGTTTTATGTTTGGAAAATTCTTAAACATTTCTGATTTTATCCCGCTGTAGTTTCAATCTGTAATTCTTTGACTTTAGGCATATACTTATGTTTTGCCCTTACTGTATCATAATACTTCCAGAGATAATTATAAATTACCATTTCCTGCGGTCTCTGGTTAGATCTGAACAGTCTGTTGAGCATCATGTGAGAAAGGCTTGCTATATAGCCTATTTTATCAACTTTAAGACAGTTTTGGCCGGCAGGATCAAGAAGTTCAGCTATAATATTTTGCGTTGATGCGCTTTTAAAGTCCAGCAAATTATCGAACACCGATGAATATTCAAATGCGGAACCGGATTCTTTCATCAGTTCTTCAATTTCTTTTCTAACCTCTCTGTAGTTATCATTTAATCGTTTCTTTACATTATTTTCAATTCCGAATTCTTTATTGAAACCGTCTCTCATTCTTTCTATGGCTTCAATTTTACTGTTCAAGTCAAAACCGAAATCAGAAAGAAGCCTGTCAACAGCCTTTATCCCGAACTTCCATCTGATATTCTCGGAACTCTCGCCTTTTCCGGATAAAAAACTGATCAGGTTTATGATCATTATGCTGTCTGTGCAGAACATTTTTTCTGACATCTCGATCGTATTTTCGCCGTAGCGGTTTAGCTCCCTTTCATATACATCGATCATGATCTTTGAAACGATCCCGCTGTTCACATATCTCGATAAAGCAGAATTCATTGTGTTTATTATTGTGCCTACAGATCCTTTGTCGGTATAATGGAACCTTACCCTAAGATGCAGATCAGGATCGGAATACCTGATGAAGAACCATTCGTCTATTATCTTTTTATTCAGAAGTTCCTCTGCCAGAGGTTTTAGTGATTCCGTAAGAACTCTGTCTGATGATTTGTAACCGCAATATAATTTATAGAATATCCACTCATCGCCTATCATAAAATTTTTCTTCATGTTTCATTCCTGTAATACAAAATTATAAATTCATTTAGAAATGAACCTTCGTCAGATGTTACGATCGCATTCTTTTCATCAAAAAGAAATTCACATACAGTAAAATCTTTGCCTTTGACCGCGTCTAAAAGTATCTTGATCGAGAATAGATTTTCTAAATTAATAAACAGTGTGTTATCTCCTTCGTGCAATAATACGAGTTTCGGAATATCTTTTTTGATGCGCCATTCCGTTACAGCCTTAATAAGATCGCCGTCATTTTGAACTTTATAAAACCATTCAATTTCCTTCTTTTTAACTTTCCATTCTGCAAGGTGTAAAATTATATTTTTATAGACGATACGCGGAATATGCTCGTATCTGTTCGTGATACTTCCCATAGGCAGCCCTACCCCGTGCATGCCGTCCTGAAACTGCATTTCGCACAAGAACTGATATACCGGCTGGGCATTGTACGAATAATTATGCGCATTGCTTAAGCGTGGAATTATTTTCTTGCCGTGCTTCTTTGACCGCATGATCATTTTACCGCCTGCAGCAGAGAGCATTATATCGTCAAGCCGTATCTGATATTCCGGGTCTGCATTTGATCTTGCAAGATATGGAATTTCGTAGTCATGGAACTGCGGATGAAGCAGAACATTACCTACCCTTGCCTGAGGAAGGTGCACT
>DMTS01000047.1 GCA_003477045.1 Candidatus Delongbacteria bacterium | reverse complement strand
TGGAGAAAAGTCCTGGGCGGCGGAATGCGTCAGGCAGGCATTATAGCCGCTGGCGGAATTTATGCGCTTGAAAACAATGTTCAAAGGCTCGCGGACGATCATAAAAATGCAAAGCTTCTGGCAGAAGGTCTGAGCAAAATAGAAGGAATAAAACTCGATCTGAGCGTAGTCGAAACCAACATGGTATTTATCGAGTTAACAAAAAATGTCAAAAACGACATTCAGGCTTTCATGAAAAGCAGAAATATCTTAATATCAGGCCATAAAAACATCAGGCTCGTCACGCATATCGATGTGGATAAGATGGATATAAAGAGAGTCGTAGCTGAGTTTAAAGAGTTTTTTAAAAAATAAAAAAAAATGATAATGCTGAAGTGATATGAAAGATTATGCACAAATATCTAAGGCCATCAGAAGAGATATCATTGAGATGATCTTCGCTGCAGGATCTGGTCATGCGGGAGGTTCACTTAGCATGGCTGATGTTTTTGCAGTTCTGTATTTCGGTGAAATGAAGCATGACCCGAATTTTCCATCCATGCCTGACAGGGACAGACTTATCCTGTCTAAAGGACATGCCGCGCCTGTGCTGTATTCGGCTCTGGCGAGAAACGGATATTTCGATCCTGAATATCTTAAAACGCTGCGAAAAACCGATTCATTTCTCGAAGGTCATCCGGCTATGAAGACACCCGGTGTTGAAGTCGGAACAGGTTCTTTGGGCCAGGGACTTTCAATAGGCTGCGGACTTGCGGTTTCTTTCAAAAAAAGACAGACTTCACAGCGCGTTTTTGTGATCTTAGGCGACGGCGAGCTTCAGGAAGGCCAGAACTGGGAAGCTTTCATGTTCGCCGGTCATAACAAGCTGAATAATCTGACAGCNNACGGTCATAATTTTGATCAGATCCAGAGTGCTTTCAAGAATGCAAAACTTTCAGACAAGCCGTTTGCGGTCATTGCGAAGACCGTTAAAGGGAAAGGGGTTTCCTACATGGAGAACAGGGCGGAATGGCACGGGAAACCGCTGAATAAAGAAGATTATGATAAAGCTATGAAAGAACTACTATGACAGATATAAAAAAAGAAAAGACCGCCAACAGATTCGGCTACAGCGATGCGCTTCTCGATCTTATCGGGAAAGATAAGAACATAATCGCTCTTGACGCAGATCTGGCAAAATCAACCACAACTTTCAGGATAAAAGAAAAATATCCGGACAATTTTATAGATGTAGGGATAGCTGAGCAGAATCTCGTAGGCATCGCCGCGGGATTATCGCTGAACGGACACATTCCGTTCGTTTCCACCTACGCGGCTTTTGTTGCGGGAAGAGCTTTTGATCAGATAAGAACGACGGTCTGCTATTCAAACCTGAATGTTAAGCTGGCAGGAATGCATGTAGGCATTACTGTAGGCGCTGATGGACCGACCCATCAAATGCTTGAAGATATAGCTCTTATGCGTGTTCTTCCGAACATGATAATTCTAAACCCGTGCGATGTGAATGAAGCCTATAATGCTACAGTTCAGGCGTATGAACACAAAGGACCTGTTTATATCAGATTTGTTAGAGAAGCTACGCCTGTATTGACTACCCGCGAAGACGAATTCGTTATCGGTAAAGCGAAGATCCTCAGGCAGGGAAAAGATATAACCGTTGTTTCATCAGGACAGATATTATCTAATGTTATTGAAGCATGCAACATGCTCGTAAAAGAAGGTTTCGATATAGAGCTGATTAATGTTCATACGATCAAACCGCTTGATGTTAAATGTATATCTGATTCAGTCAGAAAGACGGGAAAACTTCTCGTAGTTGACGAACATCAGATCCACGGAGGATTGGGAACTGCCGTTTTTGAGGCGCTGATGCTGGAAAATATTTCAACTAAAACTGGTATAATCGCAGTTAATGACACATTTTTAACTTCAGGTTCACCAGATGAACTTATCGAAAGGTTCGGTTTTTCTAAAGATAAAATCATGTCAAAAATAAAATCATATTTTGCTGTTGTTTAGAAAACTGTTTTAATATATATTATACTTTAGTTAATTATTTATTCAGGGGAAGTTATCTATGAAAAAGACAGTATTGTTTGTATTGCTGACAGCTTTTTATTTGTCCGCAGCTATAGTTCCGCTTGAAAAAGCGAAAAAAGTCGCAAAAAATTATTACGGACATTATTGTTCCGAAGCTGCTTCAAAGGGTTCATCGGTTATAAATGTTGTTGAGAACAAGTACGAGGGAATAATCACCCGCTACACTTTCGAGTTCGACAAAGGATTCGTGATAGTGACCGCGGATGATGAATTGTACCCGATACTGGGTTATTCTGACCACGGAAAAGTTCCTTCAAAAGACGCAGTTGGCGGTCAGAACTTTAAAGAATGGTTTGATAACTATGACAGACAGATAGCCTGCAAAGGATCAGGAAAATTTATTGATGAAAATGCGGTCAGGTTGTGGAAGGATATAGAGAATAATGTTTTTCCTACCGGAAAAGCCGGAATAATCGTTGACAGACTTGTCAAAAGTCAGTGGGGGCAATTATATCCATGGAATCTGTTGTGTCCCGAAAAAGACAGCATGGAAACTTATGCGGGCTGTGTGGCTACCGCAATGGCTCAGATATTAAGATATCACAGATGGCCGGATGTCGGAGCCGGTTCAGCATCATATTTATGGGAAGGGCAGACTTTATCCGCCGATTTTACCGTCCATACATGGAATTATGATCTTATGCCTGAAGTGCTGAATATAGAATACGGCATTTATCCTGAGTACTGGGAAACGGGAATTACACAGGCGGAGAAAGATGAATTATCACTTTTGTCATACTGGACAGGTCTGTCGGTCGATATGATGTACGGCACATATTTGAACGAAGGTTCCGCCACATATGCGTCTTATGTCGACGATGCGTTCCTTGATCACTGGAAAGCTTCCTCTTCACAGTATTATACAATGGAAAAACCTCCGTCAGGCGGAGTTGACGCTCAATTCCCGATAATTAAAGCGGAGCTGGATGCAAAAAGACCGTGGTTCTGGGCGGGAGGCGCTCATGCCTTTATTCTGGACGGCTACAGAGACGATTACTGGTATCACTTCAACTGGGGA
>DMTS01000041.1:29642-43357 GCA_003477045.1 Candidatus Delongbacteria bacterium | reverse complement strand
AAAACAAAAAAACCTTTCTACGACGGTCTGATCTTTCACAGAGTGATAAAGGACTTTATGATCCAGGGCGGATGTCCCTTCGGACAGGGTAACGGCGACCCGGGTTATAAATTTGAAGACGAAACTTACGGCAATGGAGCGGAGATAACCGGGGAGATCAAAGACGAAGATACGGCAATGCGCGTATTTCAGACAGTATTCGTACCCTACCTTCAGTCCAACGGCGGGGATAAAACAAAAATCGATAAAGAAATTATGGATATTACAGACGAATGCATGAAAACGAACAGCGGAAAACCGATGATGAAGCATCCTGTTGAGTATTATACAGAGAAAACAAAATTTTCAGGTAAGGTTTATCAGCAGGGTAATTTGATCGCTCCAGTCGCATACGGAACTATATGTATGGCAAATTCAGGACCCAATACAAACGGTTCACAGTTTTTTATAGTAACCAAAAAAGAAGGCGCTGACTGGCTTAACGGAAAGCACACTGTTTTCGGAAGAGTGATCGAAGGAATGGATGTTGCGCATAAGATCGAGAATGTTGAAAAGGGCGCACAGGATAAACCTGTTACCGATGTCAAAATGATAAAAGTACGAGTTGAATAGTCGTTAAAAAAATTATAAATAAGGGAAATTATATGGCAAAGACAATATCTGCCGTTATAAAAACAAATAAAGGCGACATCAAACTGGAATTATGGACTGAGATAGCTCCTGAAACAGTCGAAAATTTTGTAACACTTGCTACAGGCGAAAAAGAATGGACAGACCCCAAGACGGATTCGCTTGTCAGAAAGCCTTTTTACAACGGAATAATCTTTCACAGAGTGATAAATGATTTCATGATCCAGTCAGGTTGCCCAATCGGCAACGGAACCGGAGGGCCGGGATATGAGTTTGAAGATGAATGTCTTGATAAAGAAGGCAAACTCAAAGCCAAGGTCGCTTACGGAACTATAGCTATGGCAAATGCGGGTCCGTGCACCAACGGTTCACAGTTCTTCATAGTTACAAGGAAATCAGGCTGCGACTGGCTTAACGGAAAACATACTGTTTTCGGAAAAGTTATAGAAGGCATGGAAGTGGCTCATACTATCGAAAATGTTCCGCGAAATCCGATGGATAAACCTCTGGAGAAAGTGGTAATAAATTCTGTTGAAATAATAAAGTAACGGTTTCGGAGAAAAATTGGCAGAATTACTTAAAGGCGCACCTATAGCCAAAGAGCTATACGGTGATTTTTTGAAAAGATCAGATGATTTTAAGGAAAGAGGCATTTATCCCAAGCTGAGGATTATTATAGCTTCAGACGAACCGGCTATTGAAACATACAGTTCAATGATCGTCAAAAACTGCGAAAAAGCAGGAATACTCAGCGACACAAAAAATCTGAGTGTCGGTTCGGCCGATACTGACATTCTTGGACTGATCTCTGAATCGAATAATGACGGATCTGTTCACGGAATAATTGTGATGCTTCCGTTATGGAAGCAGCTTGATGAAAAGAAGATCCTTGCCGCAATATCGCCCGAAAAGGATATTGACGGCGTGAATCCTTATAACGCTGGAAAAACCGTTCTAGGCCAGGATTCTTTTACTCCAAATACAGCACAGGCGTGCAAAGATATTATTCTAAGATCGGGAATAGAATTCAGCGGAAAGCATGTCGTAATAATCGGCAGATCGAACATTGTCGGAAAGCCGCTTGCGAACATGCTTTTACAGAAGGGCGTTGACGCGACCGTAACTGTCTGTCATTCAAGAACGCGAAATCTGAAGGAAATCTGCAGGACGGCCGATATACTGGTGGCTGCTATCGGTTCGCCAAAGTTTATTACGAAAGAATTTACTAATCCCGGGCAGGTTATTGTGGATGTAGGCATGAATGAAATTGAACTTCCCGACGGTACTGTTAAACTTGTAGGCGATGTGGATTTTGATAATGTAAAAGATAGTGTAAAAGCTATTACACCCGTACCGGGCGGAGTCAGTCCCCTCACGCACACTGCTCTTCTTGAAAATCTCTTCAAAGCAGTAAAAAATCAGATAAATGAACAAAGCGTTCAATAATCAGTTCAACAATACTCAGAGAAATCTATAGAATGGAGATAAAAATGAGTTTCACTCAATATACAAAAACAGCAGCCGTAATATTATTTCTGGCTATTGCAGTATCGCAATTAACCTCAAGGCCATCTGAGGCTGGAGTCGTTTTCCTTACCATTTCTCCTGGCGCAAGACCGACAGGGATGGGCGATTCATTCGTTGCGATAGCTGACGACGCTACTGCTTCATGGTGGAATCCGGCAGGTCTGGCTAGACAATCTGGAAGAGAGCTTACATTCATGCATGCGAACTGGCTGCCGGGATTCAATCTGAACGACATGTATTATGATTTTCTGGCATACAAACAGGAAATACCCGGATTGGGAGTTGTCGGTGGTCACATAACTTATTTTTATCTCGGTGAACAGACCAGAACCGATGAGTACGGCGTTGAACTGGGCACATTTAGAACTTATGAAACAGCTGTCTCGCTTTCATACGGAACAGATCTTTCGGACAATCTTTTTATAGGACTTAACTCAAAATTCATATACTCTCATTTATCAGACAGCGGAGCGGGAAATGAAAAAGGCTCCGGAACAGGACACAGCATGGCCTTGGATCTCGGTATGCTCTATCAGACTGAATATGATATTGACATAGGAGTTACTATTACCAACCTCGGCCCCAAAATATCTTATATTGATTACGAGCAGGCTGATCCGCTGCCGACTACTTTTAGAGCAGGGCTTGCGTATTACCTTTTTTACGATGATTTCAATTCACTTGTGCTTACCGGTGACATGACCAAGCTTCTCGTCAGAAAAGGAAAAGACCTTGACGAGGGCGAAGACGGAATAGATACTTCGGATGAGTGGAACTACACAGACCCGATCTGGACAGCCGTGTTTACATCATGGACTGATGAAGACGGCGTGAAGGACATAGTTTACGGACTCGGCGCAGAATACTGGTATAACAAAATGATCTCTCTCAGAATGGGATTCTGGAACGACGATATGGGCGATATAAGCGCGACCACATACGGAACAAGTTTAAGATACGATTCATATATTTTCGACTTCTCATACCTTGATGCAGGTAAAGGGCATCCGCTTACCGACACTATGAGATTTTCTCTTAATATAGGATTTTAAAGGACAATTTCGGGATCCGGATGATAAGAACAGAAATTAAATATTTATCTGCACTTTTGTTAGGGATGTTCCTCGCTCTTAACGGCGCAAACCGGCTGGAACTCAAAAGCGTAGCAGGAGGCGTAGAGTCTGAAAAATCTGAAGATCTCAGAATTCTTGCTGTAATGGTTCAGTTCGAAGAGGATAGCCTCAGCTATACTACAGGGAACGGGAAATTCAATGTGGAATATCCCGATACAATGCTGATAGATCCTATTCCGCATAATAAAGAGTATTTCGAAGACCAGCTTCAATTCGTTAAGAACTATTTTGAGGCTGAATCAAAAAATAAAGTTACATTTTCAGATATAAAAGTACTTGATACTGTAATATCTCTTTCCCACCCGATATGGTACTACAATCCTAACAACGGAGACGAAGTGCTTGCCGAAAGGCTTGATTCGCTTTATGCGCATTCCTGGTCGCAGGTATCTCAGGATACAACGGTCAGTTTCGCGGGATATAATACCTTCGTTATTTTTCATGCCGGATCGGGACAGGAATTCAATCCGGGTTACGATGAGACTCCGTTCGACATTCCTTCGGTATTCTTATCGGCTGATGACCTTGACGGCAATGAAATAACTGCTCATGACGGAACGGTAATTGATAATTCCGTTATACTTCCGGAGTGCGAATGGCAGATATTTGAAGACAACTGGTATTACGCAGGCATGAGCGGGATATCCTGCCTCATGTTCGCGCACAGGATTGGAATACCGAACATGTATTCTTCCGGAACCGGACAAAGCTGTATAGGAAGGTTCGGGCTTATGGATCAGGGATCCGCGAATTTTTCAGGCCTGCTTCCCGCAGGAGTTACGGCATGGGTAAAAGAACTCAAGGGATGGAACGATATTTCAGAGATCACAACGCCCTGGAAAAGAATATTATCAACAGCCGATTCGGTTATTTATAAGATAGATCTCAATTCGGATGAATATCTGCTTTTAGAAAATATAACGGCTAAAAATCCAAGCCTGAATGAAAATAATTCGATAAAAGGTTATGACAGTAACGGTGACAGCTTAAGATTTTATTACGATGAGGACGGATTTCAGAAGGTCGAAGTTCTAAGCCCGGCCTTCAAAACACTGGTGAGGGTGGAAGATAATGATTTCAACTTCGGAGTCCCCGCAAGAGGAATACTCATCTGGCATATTGATAAAAGGAAAACTACAACTTACAATATTGAGAACAATCTAATTAATGACGATTACGATCACAGGGGCGTGTATATTGAGGAGGGTGACGGTTCGTTCGACATCGGGAAAGACTACTGGCTTCTTGACAACGGCTACGGTACTGAATTCGGATGGGCTGATGACGCATTTTTCGCCGGAAACGAAACATGGCTCGAATATGCAAATAAAGACCTTGATAAAGTAGAATTCAGCTCGGTATCATACCCGAGAGCGGACACGAATGATGGAATTCAAACCGGAATAAAGCTCTACGATTTCAGTCAGTCAGGAAGAGAAATGTACTTTTCATATACTTTTGAAGATACATTACTATATAGAAAGCTTGATCCAAAACTCGGGAAAGGAATATATCTGCCAGCTTATCTTGACGACGGTCTTCCTTATACTTCGGGTGACATAAGACATTTTTTTGCAAGTCAGGGCGGAAACTATAAAATATTCGATAAAGATTCTCTTATTTATTCAGGAAGTTTTGGCGATTCCGTTTCAGTGGATCTTATGCCTGTTCAGATCGGGAACAATGTATTTACTGTCAGCTACGACTCGACAAGGATCTTTGTTGCGGATTTAGAATTAGGATCCCCTCAGACCGTGAATTTGTCTGCGAAGATAATTTCACAGCCTGTTGACAGGATCATCCCGACAGAAAACGGTATTTTTATATTTAATGACGGTTTTGCTTTGGAAAATATCTCGACTGAGTTCAAGAACGCTCAGAAATTATCCGTTCTGAATGGCAGTTTTGATCTTCCTGTTTTCATAAAAGGTGAAAACGACAGCACACTATTTACAATTGATCTGTCGCAGAACCCTTATGCAGTTGAAACAAGAACTCTGCCGCAGGATTCTGTAAATTACAGCTTTATACTTTCAGATATTACCCCGCCTCAGGCGTCAGCTAAAGTATTTTCATTTACCGAGAATGACGATACTGTCAGGCTGTGCTGGAATGACATTGAAAGTGATTCAAAACTTGAAAGTATAACAGCTAATGGAAATTTATTAAGTCTGAAAAATGGAAACGGAGTTTATGAGAACGGATTCCCGTTAAGCACGGATCTCGGACAGATATCAAAAGCGTTTGTTTTTAACGGTAAGATAGCCTTGATCGATTCATCATCAAATTATGTTGTAATTTCTACAGACGGAGATTATGAAGCAAAAAATATAAGAACAATGAACGGTTTCGGGAAAAATTCAGGGCTTCTTGAAATTGATGGAAGTATATTTCTGTACAATTTCAATCAGAGCGGAATTCTGACCTATCACAAGATCGGCACAGGCGGACTGAACGATTATTTGAACACGATAAAAGGCGTAGTGGAGCTTAAAGATACTTTCGATAACTGGACACCTCCGACTACGATAACATCAAAAAATGTTTATAACTGGCCTAATCCTGCAAAAGGAGACGAGACCAACTTCAGATTCTTCCTGAATTTTCCATGCGAGTTATCAATAGACATTTACGACATAAACGGAAATAAGGTTGATGATATAAAGCAGAACTTTACTTCGACGGGTGAATACAGTGAACTGGTATGGAATGTCAGAAATGTTCCTTCAGGCATATACAATGCGATCCTGAGGTTTAAATCTGATTCGGATGAAGAAGTCAGAAAAGTGAAAGTTGCGGTGATCAAATAAATGAAAAATTACAGCTATTTAATATTGTTACTACCCGCGATGATCTTTTCCCAGATGCTCGGATCATACAATCATCCTGAGCTTAAATGGAAGACCTATGAAACAGAACATTTTATATTCCATTATCATAACGGAACAGAAAGAAGTACTCTCAGATTTGCCGATGCCGGAGAAAGAGTATTTAAACCTATCACCGAATTATACAATTATGTTCCTCCGAAGAAATTGCATGTAGTAGTTGCGGATTTTGACGATACTGCCAACGGCGGAGCTTATTATTATACCGACAAAATTGTTCTGTGGGCGCCTTCGTTCGACACCGAGCTCAGAGGCAGCCATTACTGGTATTCCAATGTATTTGCGCACGAGTTCACGCACATGGTACATCTTCAGGTTTCCAGAAAGACCTCGCAGATGATCCCGGGAATTTATCTTCAGTGGACCGGTTACGAAAGCGAAAAAAGGGAAGATGTACTGACCGGATTTCCGAATGTTTTAGCTTCCGCGAGCCTTCCTTTCAATATAATTCCGCCATGGTTCGCCGAAGGTATCGCACAAAGTCAGGCGATAGACAGCCTTCACTTTGATTTTTGGGATTCGAGCAGGGATATGCTTTTAAGAGAGAGAATACTGACGGGTCAGGCTTTGAGGTATGAACAGCTTCTTGACTTTATCAACAAATCCTCACATGAGGCTGAAACGGTATATAATACAGGTTTCGCTTTTGTTAAGCATCTGATTAAAAAGTACGGAAAAGAGAAACTCTACGATATGACCAAAGAGATGAGCAGATTATCCTCATTCACCTTCGAGCAGGCAGTTAAAAGGTCACTTGGTAAAGATGTGGAGGAATTGTATAACGAATTCATCGGGCAGGAAAAGATCAGATATACAGAGCTTACAAAAATCATTGAAAGCAATGTAAATGAAGGTAAAGACATATCAGACTCCGCTTTCGTCAATTCACATCCGAAATTATCGCCTGACGGAAAATATCTGGCCTTTTTATCAACAAAGGACAACGGCGAAGCAACATATTACAGAAGGAACCTATACCTGAAGGACTTAAGGACGGATTCGGTTAAAATGATAGTCCCGGCAGTGATGTTCTCATCATATTCATGGTCTCCCGACAGTAAATTAATTTATTTTTCAAGGATAGATTCATACAGTATATACGGGAATCAGATACTCGATATTTTCGTTTACGACATCGAAAAGAAAAACGAGGAAAAGCTGACAAAAGGCTTGAGAGCAGGAAATCCCGCAGTATCTCCAGACGGAGAAAAAATAGCTTATGTGGCTACATTTGACGGAACAAGGAACCTTTATTTATACGATATAGAAAAAGACAGTTCGCGTATTATAACCAGATATAACGACGGTACGCAGTTCTATCTTCCGAGCTGGAGCAGGGATGGTTCGAAAATTCTGGTGGATAAATCCGGAAACACATATGGAAGGGATATAGTTACAGTAGATCTTTCAGGCAATGAAATTAATCTTGTATCGGATGTTTACGATAACCGCGACCCTGTTTTCTCAAAAGACAATTCGTGCGTGTATTATTCAAGCGACAGATCAGGGATCTTCAATATTTACAGGAAAAATCTTGAAACAGGTGAGGAAATAGCGGTCACTAACGTAAGAGGCGGTGCTCTGTACCCCGAAGTTAATGACAGCATGCTAGTGTATGTGAATTATAAAGGAATAAAAACAAATGTATATTCGATCAGCGAGTCTAAGGGGGATTCAAGTGATCCGAACCGGTCAAATTATATTGATTATAAAGTTATGTCGTCAGCCTATGTATTTGAACCCGACCTGAACCGCTTAAAAACTGCTGTTAATTACAACAACGATTTTGAGCACATTCTGATTATGCCGAGGATCACTTTTGACGATAACAAATTCAAGCCGGGCATGTATTTTATGGTAAATGATTTTTTAGAAAAGATATCGCTTTTCGGCGGTTTCGGCGTTGCGATGAATCTCGACTATGATCTGTTCGCCATGGCCGAATACAGGTTCCTTCTGCCTACTTTATACGGACTCGGAATAAATGTTGAGAAGCACGATGATAACTCTTTTGTGGAAGAAAGTATAATCGTAGGTTCCTACGAGGACGAGTTCGGGAACGATATTCCGATCTATCAGGAAAATGATATTGATTTTACCTACAATCTAAAAGAATTTGATTTCGGGATCAAGACCCCGATGACATTTATGCCTAAAAAAATAACAGGGATCATCGGCGATTTCAATTTCGACGGCTATTTCGCTTATCTCAGGAATGACGCGAAAGGGGACTACGGTGATTTTATTCTGCAATACACATATTTTAAAGAGAAAAGCTTCAATTTCAATGTTAATATCGACAGGTCTAAATTCGACTATAATTATTATATAAATCCCACTTACGGAAGGCAGGCTGAAATTCACTTTTCAAGGCATCAGACAGATTTCATTAAAGGATTCAGTTTAAATTCAGATTACGGAACTCTTCAGGAAGATTATTTAGAATATAACTACAACCTCTTCTCTTTAGAGCTCAGAGAACATTTCAAACTGCCTTTCGGCTCAGGAATGACACTCAAATTTAAGGGGTCTATGCTCGATGACGACGATATCGACCCGTTCTACTATAATTATATCGGAGGAATAACCGGGCTTAAAGGCTATTCGTTCTACAGCATCGGAGGAACAAAGACCGCGTACAGCGGACTGTATTTAAGGTTTCCGATCGTCGGTCGTGCCGACAAAAGATTCGGTTTCTTCAACTTCAAAAACCTGTTCGCAGGTGTTTTCGCCGAAGCTGGAATGGCCTGGGTGAGCGAAGAATCGTCAGAAGCTTTAGATGATCTCAAAACAGATATCGGAATTAATTTAAGGCTGTACGGATCGCTTTTCTACGGCTATCCGATGGCTATGGAATTTTCAGCGGCATACGGGTTGGACAAGTTCACAAATGAAAATGTAGAATACGGGCGTGAGATAAGAACATATCTTACGCTTTTATTCGATTTCCCGGAATTTTAATAAAAATAAGGATAGAAAAATGAAAATCAGGAAATTTACGGTCGGCGCATTGATATTGTCAGGCATGCTGATCTCCGTTTTCGGCGAACCTTTGATAAAATATAACGGTTTTGGAAACATAATCCTGGCTCAGGATGATACTGATGCCGGATCACCTCCGGAGACACAGGGTTCTACTCCGAGGATAAAATCAAAGAAAAGAGCAGAATACAGCGAAGGCAAAAGCCCTCTTATCGCGGCAGGAATGTCTCTCCTTGTTCCGGGTGCGGGAGAATATTACGGCAGGGATTATATTAGAAGCGGTATATTTTTCGGTATAGAGGCTTTGACTCTCTCTATGTGGTATTACTATGAAAGCGACGGTGACGACAGAAGAGATGAATATAGAGAATACGCCGATCTGAATTTTGACGAGGAGCTGTACTATGGCGGTCTTTTAGGAATGACCCAGAATGTAAAATTCTGGCTGGAAAGCAAAAACAGCATGGACGCAGGAGAAGAGTTCAATGCCGCGGACTACTGGAATTATGAATATTTCAGTAACAGGGATAACTGGTCATGGGAGGAAGATGACAGTCTTGCAGTTTTTGATATGCTTGAACTTTCTTTCAAAGACATGCCCAACGGCTGGAACGGGGTGGAGATATCTTTAGACGGCGGGTCGTCGCAGTTCACTCATAATCTTCCGGAAACTAAAACCCAGCAGTACTATGAAATGATAGGTAAATATCATCAGTTCGCCTGCGGCTGGAATGATTTTACAGGTTACGAATACAACCCTGACGGATCTGTTGTAATGCTTACAGATTCAATTATGTCTTCAGACGGTACTTATGTTGAAGTTATGAGACCCAAGTTCAAAGACAACGACAGCGATCCCAGCAATAATATTATTTTCGACTACAGCGATGACGGCTACAATTCTCTGGCCTATGTTGATTTTTACGAAGACCTCAGGGACGAGACCAATCAGGCTTACGAAATGGGATCGAACTTTCTGATGATAACTCTTTTGAACCATGTCGCATCCGCCTTTGATGCTTCATATGTGATCAAAAGTAAATACCATATCGATACGCAATTAAGGATTGAAAATACGGATAAAGCCGATAAGATCGGGCTTGATAATTATAAGATAACATACTCGGTCAACTGGTAATGAAAAGTAATGTCAGAAAAATATCGTTCTTTCTGCTCCTGTCGGCATTCGTGTCGTTATGGGCTGAAACCGGCCTGATGAACAATCTTGACAGGATCGATAACGATCTTGTACTCAACTATGACCGTTACGGCAGAACATCAAAGTCAAGGTCGAAAGACAACGACGGATTTTCATATTTCTGGAGATCGCTTCTCGTACCGGGATGGGGAGAATACAGGCTCGGATTAAAAAAAGAAGCGGCAGTATTTTTTATAACGGACATTTTTTTGATCGGAACAGCTGCCGGACTGAATTATTACTCGGGAATCAGGACAGCTGAATATAAGGATTATGCCGAGCTCTATGCCGGAGTGAATCCGTCGGGTAAATCAGACAGCTACTGGATACATATATCGAATTACGATAACACACTGGACTTTAACGAGCAGAGGAATATCAGCAGGTATTTTAATGAACGCTATGAAGATGAGGATGACCAGTGGAACTGGGTGTCTGATGCAAAAAGAAAGAACTATAACGATATCAGGGTGTCGGCAGAGAATGCAGATACATGGTTCTATTATACTGCGGGCGGGATCGTGCTCAACCATTTTCTGTCCGGACTGAACGCATCTTCAAAAGCCTCGGCGGTCAAAACTTCGGTCATACAGTCATTTGATTCAGAAGGGCATATTAAAAACAAACTTCAATTAACCTACGAGTTCTGATAAAATGGATGCAGGCATAATCGTCATGATAATTGTTCTTCTTTTTTCGGTCGTATTCCACGAAGTGGCTCACGGCTGGGTTGCTTATCTTCTCGGCGATAAAACAGCCTACAGGATGGGAAGGCTGACATTAAATCCNNGCAAAACCGGTTCCTGTGAATCCGTTCAACTTTAAAAGACCGAAAAGGGATATGGCTATAACTGCCGCTGCGGGACCTCTATCTAATCTTACACTGATAATATTAGCGATAATTGTTTATAAAATTCTGTCTCTAACCGGTCTTGTTCAAAGTATAGATATATATTTTTCAGGATCAAATATGTACGCTTCAAGAGATATAAACCTGGTTGACACTTTTTTTATATTCTGCGTAACGATCAACAGCGTTCTTATGGCGTTCAATCTGATCCCCATTCCGCCTCTTGACGGGTCTAAGATACTTATGGGTTTTTTACCATACAGGCAGGCTGAAAAATATGAATCTTTAAGCCGTTACGGAATGTTAATTCTGATAGGAATTCTTATCATAGGCAATTATACCAGATTTTCAATTTTTGATCTGGTAATATATCCCGTGATCAATTTGTTCCTTGGATTACTGTTAGGATAGATCATGAAATTTTTTGAAAGCCATGCTCATTTATACTTTGATGATTTTGATCCTGACAGGGATGAGCTTATTGAGAGTCTTCTTGCTTCAGACATCGAAGGGATAGTCAATGTCGGCGTGGATATACGATCGAACGAACAGTGTATCACTCTTGCCGAAAAATATCCTGGAATTTATGCGGCGTGCGGTTTTCATCCCAACGATCTTGAAAAACTGCATATTGATGAGTTAAATTCATTAAGAACACTGATCCAGCATCAAAAAGTTGTGGCTATCGGAGAAACGGGTATTGATCTTTACAGGGATAGAACTCCTCTTGAAGTTCAAAAGCGCTTTTTCATAAAGCAGTTGGAGATCGCTTTAGAGAACAACTTTCCTGTGATAATTCACTCCAGAGCCTCGGAGAAGGAAACCATGGATATTATAAATGATGTGTCAGACAAATATAAAGGTGTATTTCACTGCTACGCAGGCGGAATTGATACAGCGTTCAGGCTGATCGAAAAAGGTTTTTACATTTCTTTTACAGGCAGTATAACATATAAAAATAACGACCGGGAAGCTGTTGTTAGAGAGATCCCGCTTGAAAATATACTTTTGGAAACTGATTCGCCTTTTCTTACGCCCGTTCCCAACAGGGGAAGGAGGAATGACCCGTCAAATCTGAAGTACATTGCGGAAAAGATCGCGCTTATTAAAGGTATTTCAGTTGAGGAAGTGGCAAAAGTGACGACAGAGAACAGTAAAAAATTATTTAAAATCAAATAAGGGGAATAAAATGAAAAAAATGATCGAACTGGTGATGATCCTGGCAGTTTTCGCGGCCGTAAACGCGGCTGATAATGTGCCCGCAGAAAATAAAGATGCAGTTCAGAAAGAAGCATTTCACGGAAAAGGACATGTCTGCTATAACAGTATAGCGTTTCAGGCGCAGGCTTTAGAAAAGCAGGGTCGTGATGCAGAAGCGATAAAGATGTACGAGGACGCGAAAGTCAATCCTGAATATGAGCATCACTTAGAGTATATTTTTCCGGCGCTGATAAAACTTTACGCCAAAACTAAGCAGTATGACAAAAATGTAGCTTTATGGAATGAAGGTCATGCGAAGAATATGGTGTTCGATATCGATCTGTCAAAAGAGGAGTTCAAGCCTTACGAAAGAGTGAAGGGTTTTGCCGCAGTTGTGAAAAAGAATGACGAGTTGAAGAAAGCAAAAGCAGTTCCGCAGATAAAAAAAGAAGAATGTGAAGCTCACGATAAAAATGAAAAAAAAGAAGCAAAATAAAATAATCCGGCACACGGGTTCAGATACGGTCGTAATTGATCGTATAGAACTTATTAAACAGCTAAGACGGACAAGCATCCGAAAGTCTAAGGTGATCCAGCCGAAGAAAGGTCAGTATGACCGCAAGGATAAGAGCTGGAAAGAGGAGATTTAGCTGATAGATCCGGCACAAATAAAGTATATTTCTTTTATTAATAACCTGTTGCTTATTTGAAAAAAATGCATTATTATTCCGACTGCGTTTTTTAGGATATTAAAAACAAATATTTCGTCATCGCAACGGTGAATGCGATGATAGAGATCTTAAAACATTCACCATACACAAATAAGGAAAAGCATGATGAAAGGTAAAGTAAAATGGTTCGATGCCGACAAAGGCTTTGGATTTATCACAAGTGACGAAGACGGAAAAGATTTATTCGTACATCACTCACAAATTCAGGCTGAGGGATTCGCTACTCTAAAAGACGGTCAGGCAGTAGAATTTGAAATTGGTCAGGGTCAGAAAGGACCTTGCGCTAACAATGTAAAAGCACTATAGTTTTATTTATAGTAGTTACATAGTTGTAAAAAAACCGATAGCTAAAGCGTCGGTTTTTTTTATTAATTAAGGGGTAGCTAAGAGCGCTGTAATTATTTTTCGAAATATGCCGCCCAGACTTTGCTGTCGAGCGAGCAGTCAGGATGGGCTTTCAAATATTCGGGTAGTTCTGTTTTGATATTATCACGGCTGAACTCAAGAACTTCGATCTCCTCCGATTCGTCAAGCATTTGATGCTTCTTCTCCGAAGTAATATTCATATCTATCAGA
>DMTS01000041.1:22497-29560 GCA_003477045.1 Candidatus Delongbacteria bacterium | reverse complement strand
TTCTGAAGCTTGCCGTTCTTATCCTCGAATTCTGTGATAAAGAAGTTTGAAAAATCGCCGCTGAACACTTTATATTTTTTGATGATCTTCATACCCGCCTTCCGCTGTTTGATAAGCTGAATAAAAGTAAGATTATTAATATTTATTATCAACAGAATTTAACGAATAAATAATATTTATTTTATTTGTTCAGGTCGAAATATTGTAGTAAATTATTTTAAATAGAAACTGTTATTTAACTGGAGGAAATAATGGAAAAGATAAACTTCAAAAGTCTGATGATCTTGTTTTTTGCTTTATTATTCAGCTACTCATTCGCACAGGAAAAAGGTTCAGAAAAGCCTCAGATCAATCTTGATAAAGAAACCGGCAAAGTGAACCTTGACTACTACAAGAAGCTTGATTCGGATTCAACCAGGGTCTGCTGGCTTGAAAAAGGCGGGTTTCTGATATCGAACGGGATCACGGGGAATTATACATACACCAGCATGGATGAGGAAGGAGTAGAATTTACAATGAACGGGTTCGGAGCTTCTTACATGGGAGCTTTAAAATTTATTTCTCCTCCCGATTATGAAAAAAGCAAGAACATCTGGACAGCTTTTACCGGGGGTTTAGCGGTGTCGGCTAATTATATGACAGGTGAAATGGAAGCCATGGACATGGAGCTGCTTGCGATTGACGCATCGATACCGGTAGGCTACACTTTCGGACTGGGAAAATATTTTACACGCTCGGATTGGAAAGGCGTTATGCTGGCGTTGTTTTGGAAGCCGACTTATTCTTATAATGCTTCAAGGTCAACTATGCCTGATCCTTTTGTTCCCGGAGAAGAGTGGGTAATCGAATCATGGGATGATTCATTCAATATGAAAGGATTTCAATGGTCTGTTGACTGGGGTTCATTCTCCGATTATGCCGAGAGTTTAGCCCAGGAGGCACATCTGACTATTAACGGATTCATTCTTCCCGAAACAGACAGCACACCGTTCATGTTCAGCGTCGGTGTTGGAGCAGTTTGGTATTAGTTAGAGCTTAATTATCCCGGATATTTCTTTCCTGTTCATGAAATAGAACAGGAAGACCGCAAAGATAGCACCGAGGCCGTCTGCAAGCATATCTTTCTGAGCGTCCCAGATGTCGCCCTGACTGCCTAAAACGGTCATTCCGGCTAACGGATCCGCTGAAATAGCGAAGATCCATTCAAAGAGTTCATACACCGCGGCGGTTGACAGGATCGCGAAGACGGGGAAGAGGTAGAGTATCCATTTTGTGTTAACGAGTTTTCTTTTCAAAAGCGCTTCGGCTATTGGATAGGCATAGAATCCTACCGAGAAATGCGCCACTCTGTCAAAATGATTTCTTTCAAAGCCGAACATGTCTGTAATGAAGCCGAACGGAACTCTTTCAAATGTGTAATGTCCCCCGATCGTGTGCAGTATGACAAGCACGGACATCAATATGTAGCTGAGCGGAGAGAACCTAAAGAATTTTGAAATGATCACCGCAGATATCACGATCGCCATGATAGGTATATTCTCAGCCCACCATACTCCTCTGTCGTATGGTGAAATTCCGCAGATGATAAAGACGAGAATGTATATTCCGAGCAGGATGTGCGGTGTTCTGTCTTTCATTTTCAGCTCCGTCAATTTATTTTTTAAGATATAAAGATCTGATCTCGAACGGCTTAAAGCTGAGTTCGATCATGTGGCTTTTTTTCTTCAGATGCTTTCTGCCTTCTTCGATCAGGTTCGTTTCCTCAACTTCGTAATTTTCATCGAAATAGAGTTTTACATCATCATTCATGCCCATGGTTTCATAGAGGCGCAGAATGATCCCTTTTCCGTCTTCGCTTTTCTTGACAGTTTCTATCTTGGTTGTGTTTGAATTTATGTCGAAAAATTCTCTTTGACCTTCTTTCGGAACTTTCTTAAGCGGAATGATCGTTACCGGATCATTGAGTTCATGTGCCTTTACGAGCACATCAGAATATTCAAGATTGCCCAGATGCGGATAGTACGAGAAAGTGAATTCATGCTCGCCGATATCAGCGTTCTCATCGGGTGATTTCGTGCTTCTCAAGAGTGAAAGTTCAACTTTGCCGTCATTGATAATATGGCCGTATTTGCAGTCGTTCATGATCGCAAATCCTATATCAGGCTGGCTGATGTCCGCGAATCTCTGTGCCGGAACTTCAAATCTTGCATGATCCCAGCTTGTGTTGAAGTGTGCCGGTCTTTTAATAGTTCCGAACTGGATCTCGTAAGTCGCGGTGTCTGAATGAATATTCGTATCAGCCGTAACTTTTAAAAATTTCTTTTCCTCTTTCCAGTCAACATTATTATCAATTCTGATCTCTTTTGAATGAGATGCGAGAGTGATCGTCTGAACTATGGTTGAATTTCCGACCGACATCACCTGCTCTATGCCTACTAGGTGCCCGCTGTCGCCTAAAAGCATCAGGCTGACCCTCTGCGCCTGTTCGGGTTTCGTCTCTTTATAATAGTGGTTGATATCCCATGCCTCCCAGTTGATGGGCAGGTCTTCCCACATAAGCAGCTTGTTCGCGTATTTCACTGTCTCGAATTCCCTTTCCTTATCGTAAATAGAATGGATTACGCCGTCATCGCAGATCGTGACTTTGACATATTTGTTTTCAAGCACAATTCCGTCTTCGGTGATTTTGAGTTCGGCTTTTCCGGAATGCTTCTGCTCGACTGCCTTTTTCTCTTTTTTTATCGTGAAAGTTGTATATCCGAGCGAAGGTACTTTTACGAAAAATTCTATGTGACCGTGATTGATCAGCCACGGGATCGTATCCCCTTCCGCACCGGTGATCTTGTAATGATGATCTCCTTTGACAGGGAATCTGACGATCTCATCTCTCGGCCAGCTGAGCGCGTTGAACGCCAGATAGGAACCTTCTAGTTTGTCGTCATATCTCACGCTGAAAAGTTGGTTGAAGAACTTTTCGAACAGGTCGTGCAGTTTATTGAAATTGTATTCCGACAGGTCGTGCGCATCCTTGTAAACCCAGTTGATCGAAGATCCGGGTAGGATGTCGTGGAACTGATGCAGAAGTGTATCTTTCCATATCCTGTCTATCTCGGCTTTCGGGAAGTCCTTTATCATCGTACCTAAAAATTCGATGTCATGCAGAGCTATCTCCATATCCCGGTTGTATTTCTTCATAAGAGACTGAGTGGTGTATGTTCCCCTGTGAAGCTCGAGATATAGTTCGCCAGCCCATGAAGGCAGGTCTTTTTTAGGTATTTTCGCGATCTTATCAAAAAAATCCTGCGCGAATGAGAATTTGAATTTCGGAACGCCTTCGAGGTTCTGCTGCCTCAGCCCCAGCTCGATATGAATGGGTGAAGGTCCGCCTCCGCCGTCGCCTATGCCGTAGAGGTTTAAAAATTCGTCCGATACATCGGACTGCGCATATCTTTCCTCGCTCTCGATCATTTTGGCGGGCATATTGGAAAAATTATAGTCGTTCGTAGGTAGAAAGTGAGTTAAAATATCTGTGCCGTCAATTCCCTTCCAGTAGAATGTATGGTGCGGGAATTTGTTCGTCTCGTTCCATGAAATTTTCTGGGTCATGAAAATATCTACGCCGGATTTTTTCAGTATCTGCGGAAGCGCGGCTGAGTATCCGAATACATCGGGCAGCCATAGATTTTTAACATCGACGCCGAATTCATCTTTGAAGAATTTCTTTCCATACAGGCACTGTCTTACAAGCGATTCGCCTGAGGTGATGTTCATATCAGGCTCGACCCACATCGCTCCCTGAACTTCCCATCTTTTATCTTTTACAGCTTTCTTTATTTTTTTGAAAAGTTCAGGGTAATTCTCTTTCACCCATTCATACATCTGAGGCTGAGATGATCCGAATTTATAGTCGGGATATTCTTCCATCAGCTTTAATGCGGTCGAGAATGTCCTTCCCACCTTTCTTTTAGTCTCGCGAACAGGCCAAAGCCATGCGAGGTCAATATGCGCATGACCGATGGAATAAACGGTCATTGAACTGTCATCAGCCTGCTTAGAAAGCAGCTCTTTAGTGATCTTAAGAGCCTTATCAATTCCGTCGCCATCATCCCAGAGATTTACGATGTCATTTAAGCCTTTGAGCAGTTTCTTTTTTCTCGGTGTATTCTCAGGAAGCTTTTTCATCAGATCAAAAAGCGCGATCATGTCTATTTCAAGCTTGGATACTTTTTTATCAACAGAAACTATTTCAGCCTGTTTAAGTCTGAATTCGTCAAGATTCTTACCGAACAGACCGTTGGCTCCGGCTTCTACAAGTATCTCTACTTTCTGCCCTTTTACTGCCTTCTCAGCGAGGCGGTAATAATACTTTCCTGAATTTACATACCAGTCGGTTTTGTTCGTAAGCCCCTGATCAGGAACTCCTTTTACAAATACGCAGCCTTCTCCGTCAAGGTCTATCAGCGCGCCTGCTTCATGCCCGGTAAACTCATCAGGGATCACCCCCGTAAACTTAAACCATGCGCATCCCCAGAGTTTACCCCATTTGTCGCCGACCTTGATGGGTTTGAACTTAGATTTCACTGCGGTTTTATATGGGATAGGTTCGATCTTATCGTAAATGAATTCTGCAGAAAGCGGTACCGGAGATGAGTACTTCAGCTTCGACAGCCTGTCCATGAACTGCTTTATTCTTTCGGTATAAATTTTGTCGTACATGATGTTCCCTCCTTCTTAATCTATAAATTGTATTATATGAATATAAAAGAGGGAATTCAAGAGTTTAATTGAAGGAAATCGCACGTATTTACGCCATTCATCAGCTAATAAATAAGCTTTTGCTTGAATATTCCGGATCGCAGGTCAGATTCACCCTCAGCTTTCGCCATCCTGCTTCATCACCCGGGGTCGGAATGTGTGTGAGATGAACTTCGCAGTTTGCCAGATGCTTAAGCTGCTCCATTGCCATTTGCGCTGCCGGATTGAATAGTGCGCTCACGCTCAGGACTATGAGTGTTTCATCAACATCGAGGCTGACAACCTTTCTGTTCAGGATATCTCTTTTAAGTGTAGTAACAGAATCTATCAAACTTTGAGGCAGAAGGAACATGTTATCAGGCAAACCCGCAAGATGTTTTACTGCATTCAGTATCAGGCTTGAAGATGCGTGCATAAGGTGAGAATTCTTGCCTGAAATTATAGTGCCGTCAGGTAGCTCAATAGCAGCGCCGCAGAAAAACCCCGCATTGCCCTTTCCTGTTTTTTCGGCAGTTCCGGCGGCTTCCCTTGCCGGCATGACCACGCGGCGGTCTTCAGGTTTCGCACCGACCTTGTTCATTATCATCTGAGCGTGTTCGAGAGAATCCTTTTCTGCAAGTCCCAGGGCATACTCAACTCCGCATCTGAAATACCTGCGTATTACTTCCTGATGACCTGCTTCGTTCAAAGCGTCGTGATCTATTATACCGGCGCTTGCGCGGTTGACGCCCATATCTGTAGGAGACAGGTACATTGATTTCTCGCCAGTTATTTTTTCAAGCATTTTCTCGAGTAGTGGGAAGGCGTCTATGTCCCTGTTGTAGTTCACTACTTCTTTTCCGTATGCTTTAAGGTGGTGAGTGTCGATCAGATTTACATCTTTAAGGTCAATCGTCGCGGCTTCATAAGCTATGTTCACTTTATGATTGAGAGGTATGTCCCATATCGGGAAGGTCTCAAATTTGGCATAGCCGGCTTTAACGCCTTTTTTATATTCATGGTAAAGGCTGCAAAGGCAGGTGGTCAGCTTTCCGCTTCCGGGGCCGGGGCCTGTCACTACCACGATCGGTTTGTCGGTCTTGACATACTCGTTCGAGCCGTAACCTTTATCGCTGACGATCAGATCAATATTTTCGGGATATCCTTCGATCGGGCGATGGATGTAAACCTTCATGCCCCTCATTTCAAGCTTATTCTTGAAAGCGTTCGCGGAAGGCTGATTTTCGTATCTTGTAATAACAACCGCTTTGATGTCGATACCCCACTCTCTAAAATCGTCAATGGTCTTGAGCGCGTCGTGGTCATAAGTTATTCCGAAATCCGCCCTGATCTTCTTTCTTTCAATATCGCCTGCGTAGATACACATTATAACATCAGTCTTGTCCTTTAGAAGCTGGAGCAGTCTCATTTTGACATTCGGATCGAAACCGGGCAGTACTCTAGAAGCGTGGTAATCAAACATGATCTTACCGCCGAATTCCAGGTAAAGTTTGTCGTTGAACCTGCCCACTCTTTCCAGAATCGAGGCAGTCTGTTCCTTAAGATATTTCTCATTATCAAACCCGATCCGCTTTGAACTTTTCATTTTGATTTCCTTATATTTGTATTGGTAGTATTTTGGTTCTGATATGTTTCAGCTTTAAAAATGCGGGTGTATTCCGACAATTCGATTCTCACTACAACTCGCTCTGAAGTAAAGTAGTCTATATTTAATAAATTTATAAGTTTTTTGCAAATAGTTTATGCAGTATTTTTTAATGTTACGAGTCATGAATTCATTTAAAAGGTTCACCCTCTACATTAATTCAATCGCTACTTTAAAACATTTACCGTGCCGGCGGGTAAAGACGGTAACGGGTTTACTTTTATCTGAATTATGACTCGTTCCAGGTTGATAAAATCATGAGTTTAGCGTATTATACAGTTCAAACGGAGATTGAAAAATGGCTAATATAATTCCCGACTTCAAGAAAGACCATTCAGACAGACATAAGAGGCTGAGTGAAACTCAGATAGACAGCTTTTTCAAACAGGCTGAAAAATGGGATCTTTCAGATACTCTTAAAAAAGGCGGAGCCGTAGTATTCCCGCATTCGACTATAGATGTGTGCGGAGCGTTTACAGCTGCGGCAGTGAACGCCTGTCTGGATTCAGGAGCAGACAGAGTGATAGTTCTCGGTGTCCTTCACGCACTGACTGACGAGCTGAATCAGGCGCGGATCAGGGTGGCGAACAGCGGAAAGCCGGAAGATGAGGAATTTTGGGGAATTCAGGGGCCGGGTCTGAAGGGCAGAAGGGAGTGGGAGAA
>DMTS01000041.1:425-22420 GCA_003477045.1 Candidatus Delongbacteria bacterium | reverse complement strand
GCGGGCTAGATATTGCACTTCGTTCGATCAAAGAAGGGCTGGACATTCTGTCAAGAGGTGATCACTGGACTTATAATCAGCACTGTGTAAAGGCTAAAAGCGACGGGCGGGATGTCGGGCAGGTATTAAGATATCTCATAGGGCCATGCAGAGGAAACATTCTCGGACTTGTTTCTGATGATATGTCTGAAATGTACGGAAAAATCAAACCCACCTGGGTTGCGGGAGCGCTAATTGAAATACAGCTTGACAATATCGAATATAAAAGATAAATTCTACCGAATTAGGGGGATGTTCCGAAATGTTTAGTTTTCTTTTAGATTTTATAACACGGAGTGATAATGTCAGTTTGTGGATTATATTTGTTATACTTATAGCCTGCGGATTAGGTTTACCGATTCCTGAAGACATCCCTATAGTAATAAGCGGCATAATGATATCTGACGGGTCAGTTCATTTCAGGCATGCTTTGTTCGTAAGTATGAGTGGGGTGCTTATAGGTGACAGCATTATCTACTGGGCCGGAAGGCGCTGGGGAGTCCGGATCAGCAAGCATAGATATATTGCAAAAATAATTAAACCTAATATGATCAGAAGCGCATCAATAGCTTTCAGAAGATACGGGAACAAAATAATTTTTATAGGAAGATTCATTCCCGGTTTCCGTGCGCCTATCTTTTTTTTCGTGGGAATGAGGAAAAAATCCTTCTGGCTGTTTCTTACGATCGACGGTATTGCAGCGATGATATCCGTTCCTGTATGGATCTATGTAGGAAAAATTTTCGCCGAAAACCTGTCTGCACTTGAAAATGCGATCAAAGAGCTGAAAATGGGAACCCTTTTAGTTCTAATATTTATTATTCTTCTGTTTTTCTTAGGCAGTTATATTAGAAAAAGCTTCACTCTAAAATTCGTAAAAGGCAACAAGGAAAAATAAACTCTTCAATCGGAAAACGGCATGGCTTCATTTATGGATTTCAGCGGACTGACACTTAAAGAGAAAGTTACTCTAAAATATCACATTATAAGCGCATTGCTTGAAGGAATGGCCGTCGGCTTTCTGGGGTTGAATGAATTTATATTTCTTAAAAGTCTCGATGCGCCATCCTATCTTCTCGGTGTTCTTTTTCAGATAAGCATGGTAGTGATGCTTTTCAGCGTGCTTTTTAACCAGGTAATAAAAAGATTCAGGGACAAAAAGAAACTCTATATAATATCGGTATGGCTGACCAGGATCCCTCTTGCGCTGGCTGTTTTTTTTACACCTGAAACAAGAGGTGAAGTGTTTTTTCATTATTTTTTCCTTTCAATTTATCTCGCTTATTGTTTCACAACGCCTCTGATCATGCCTATATTTTCCATGATAGTTAAACAGAATTACAGAACGGAGAACTTCGGAAGGCTGTACAGCAATGTGGCCGTTATAAACAAACTGTCCGGGCTTGTGACGATATTCATATTCGGTTTCATTCTCGATCAGCATAATTATTCTTTCAGGTACATTTATCCGCTTTCCGCAACGATCAGTATTATATCCGCTTATATTTTTATAAAAATACCCTACAAAGACAAAACGGTTCATCTTAAAACTTCAATGACGAAAAGTGTTGTAAATTCTTTTAAGGAAATGGCAGCGATAGTTAAAACGAATAAACCGTACAGGGATTTTGAAGCTGCATTTATGTTTTACGGGCTCGCATTTATGATATTTACGCCTGTTATGACCATTTATTTTGAAAAAGAGCTTCACCTCAGTTATTCGTCAGTTTCATTTTATAAAAATCAGGCAACTTTATTTTCTCTGCTTCTTTTGCCTTTTATGGGCCGTTACATTTCCAGGACAGATCCGAGAAAGTTCGGGAATTTCACTTTTTTATCGCTATTGATCTTCATACTGATTTTCTCGCTGACAAAGTTCTATCAGGGGTATTTCGATATTTTTAATATCAGGATTTATTATACTCTTTTCATCGCTCATTTCTTTCTCGCCGTGTTTTTCGCCAGCATGCTGCTTCTCTGGGATATAGGGAGCACTTATTTCTGCAGAAGCGAAGAGGTTGGTTCCTATCAGTCTATTCATATAACGATGACCGGTTTCAGGGGGCTTTTCGCTCCTTTGATCGGGGTGGCTATTTATTCCTATATCGGCTACTACAACACTTTTCTTATAGCAGCGTTCGTAATGCTGATAGCGATGTATATAATGTACTATTCTATGAAAAAATATCCTGACCACGGAAGTAATGCGAGGTCCCCAAACTAAATAAAAGCGTGGAAAAATGAAAATTTATCTTTTAATATCCCTGTTTCTGATAAGCACATTATCCGGAGCGGTAATTTCAGGTCATGTCAAAGATTCATCATCCAATGAAGCGGTAGCGGATGTCAATGTTTATATTGAAGGAACATCGCTGGGTTCGGCAACAAATATCAACGGGTATTTCGTAATTTCAAATATACCTCAGGGCAAGCATAAATTTGTTGCAAGCGCACTGGGCTATAAATTATTTACAAAAGAAGTTATATTTGAAAGGGATCAGTCAAGAAAAGTTGAGATCAAGCTTGATCCGGAAGCTATTGAGCTTGAAGGTATAGATATTGTTGTTGAAGGTGAAGGTGAGCACACAGAGGAGGTAATGAACATCAGGACCGGGCAATTAAAAATCAAACCGAGAGATATTAAGGCATCCGCGACTTTCATCCAGCCTGATCTTTTCAGATCTATCCAGACCCTTCCCGGGGTTGTCTCTGTCTCGGATTATTCTACAGGGCTGTACGTGCGCGGCGGGAATAATGACCATAACCTTATTCTTTATGATGAAATTCCGGTGTATAATCCTTCCCACCTTTTCGGCGTATTCTCAACCTTCATTACAGACGCATTAAGGGATTCAAAACTGATCAAATCGGCTTACCCAGCGGAATACGGCGGAAGGCTCGGATCCGTGCTCGATATAAGGAGCAGGGACGGCAACAAAGAGAAATTCGAGGGTAATATATCAGCCTCACTTTTTGCCGGAGAGGGAGTTGTCACAGGCCCGGTTCTCGGCGGCGGATTTCTGGTCGCGGCAAGAAGGAGCTATATAGATCCTATCTTAAAGATGCTTGGAGACGAATACCCGTCATACTATTTCTGGGACGGGCAGGGTCAGCTCTATAAGGATTTTGGTACAGACGACAGGCTGATCTTCAGTACATATCTCGGTTCTGATGATCTTAAATTCAACCAGTTCGACATGAACATGGGCTGGGGCAACGACACCTATGCATTAAGGTGGAGGCACATTTTTTCGCCGAAATTGTATTCAAATTCCAAGCTGTCATATTCAAGCTTCAAAATAAATATGGACGCTTTCGGCTCGTTTAAATACCAGAACGAGATCGGCGATGTATCATTGAAGAATACAACGGAATATTTTGCCTCAAATGATCTTATTTATAAGACAGGATTTGAAGTCCAGAGGTTTTTTATCAGATACGATCAGGAGTTCGCCGGAACAGAGCTTATGGATATAGAAGGGAACTATTACATATATTCGCTGTTTTTAGAAGGTTCAAAAACATGGAACTCAAAATTCACAATAAAACCCGGTATCAGGTTCGAGCACTGCGCTATCTTAAACGACGCATTCAGGCTGACGGCATCGCCGCGATTGAGTCTCAAATATATGCTAAATGATTTCAGTTCGGTCACTCTAAGCGGCGGCAGATATTTTCAAAATCTTTTCACAGTCCAGCAGGAGAATCAGTCGCTTCAGATAGTTGACAACTGGTTCCCGATAGATGACTCAGTCGATCCCGGTATCTGCGACAATGCCGCACTGGGTTACGAGACGACTAGAAGAATATCGGGCGGGGATTATAAATTCACGATAGAAGGATATTACAAATATATGCAGAATCTCCAGAACTGGAAAGAGACAACATCTGCAACGGACGATATCATAGAGGAAATGGTGATCGACAGTAATTTCGTCAACAGTTATGCCCACGCATACGGCATTGAGCTGATGGTCGAGAGGCAGCTGGGTAAATTCAACGGAAATATGTCATACACATACGGCAAAGTAGTCAAGACAATCGACGACCCTTACGAGGAAGCGGATGAATTTGATGCGCACTGGGATGTGCCGCACAGCTTTAAAACTTCACTCAATTATAACATTAACAAAAAATGGAGCTTCGGAACCATAATTACATACAGCTCCGGAAGGCCATACACAGAAAATATCGGATATTATACCGAGATACTGGAGGACGGCAGCGAAAATATTGTGCCTATAAAAGGGGGAAGAAATAAAATGCGTTATCCGGATTATTTCAGATGGGATGTAAGCGCAAATTATACATGGTTCTATAAGAACGGATCAAAACTCCTTTTGAACCTGAGCGTACTGAATCTTACGAACAGAGAGAATGTTCAGTCGTATATATATGATGAGCGGGATGAGGATGATACTGTCGTGAAAGATGTATTTCCGATGCTGCCGCTTCTTCCTTCAATCCGTTTAAGCTATACTTTCTAGGAGAATAAAATGCGGAACATTTATATAAAAATACTGATTTCAGCGGCCGTTCTTACCCTGATAATTTCCTGCGAAACGGGAGATTCAACAGAATACGGCGAACAGTTGGCTTTATACTGCTACGCGAAAGCGGATTCAACGATAGACAGCCTTTATCTGACGCGGACTGGCGGAGTCAATGAGTCAATAAATGTCGGGAATCTGGGAGTATCAGGCGCAACTGTTATACTTTATGAAAGATCAGCTTCCGAAAGTGATTATTTGCCCGTTGATACTCTTGCAGAGTATATTGACAGGCACGGCATATACTATCTGCCCGAAACAGGATTTCCAGGCGGGTTCAAGGAGGGATATTCATACATGATCGAAGCAGTTCATCCCGACTATGGAATGATACATGCGGAAACTGTCTGCCCCCCTGTGCTTACGGACATCACAGTCAGTAATTCTGCCACAGGTGTGGAAATGGTATCATTAACGGAAGATCCTTCAGTTGTTGATACTTTGTATTACAAGAGAGGAGAAAGCTTTGATGACCTTGAACTTGTATCCTGTAGATTTGATTCGCTACCGATACTTTTTGAAAATCGGATGGCTTCATTCAGAATAGTTCCGGATGAGATCTGCAGAACAGACACTTCCTTCTGGCTCGAGGACACAACCGAGACTGTCTGGGAGGATTATCCGATCGAAACTCAGATATTCAAGGACAAAAAAAGGTACGGCTCCGATTTTATGGACTATTACCTCCGCAGTATTCAGATATACTGGTACGCTTTATATCATGAAGGGATGAATACTGTCATATTTTCTTCGACAGATCAGGTTTTTCGTTCGTATATGGAGGCAAGGTACGGGGGTGAAGAGAGATATACCAATGTGGTGAACGGGCTCGGTCTATTCTCTATATCAAATTCATCGGCGGTCAGAAGCAGGTACAGAGTGTATGTAAAGTCACTTGAGAAAAAGTATCCGTAACATAACCCATATATAAATCCGGAAGATCATATTTTCTAACATCTTTACCTGCCGGTACGATTAAGTTGAAATCAATAAAAATATTAATGCATCAAAATGTGATCTGGAGGATGTTATATGTGGGTATATCAAAAATGTCGTTAAATATTTGCGCATATCATTTTTCAAAACGGATTTTAAAGCATTAATCATTAAGCAACTATGAAAATTGCCCGTACCGGCGGCAAAGATTGTAAAAAATCCGTTTCTCAAAATATATGTGCAAACATAAATGAATATGATTAATCAAATTGACTTAGATATTGGAAAACCTTATATTTACCCCGCTTGGAAGAGACCTTCGGAGATGTGGTCGAGTGGCTGATGGCGCACGCTTGGAAAGCGTGTTCCCGAAAGGGATCGTGGGTTCGAATCCCACCGTCTCCGCATCGAAATAGACTTGTACCCATAGCTCAATTGGATAGAGTACCTGGCTACGAACCAGGCGGTTGGGGGTTCGATTCCCTCTGGGTATATAATAAAAAAGGCGGTTTTTTCAGACCGCCTTTTTTATTATATAGGACTCTATCCCTCTTCGGCCGGATTATTTCCGCTGTCGTTATAGGCGGCGTAGATCTTAAAAGCGACGAGAAGGCAGACAGCGGAAAGAATAGCTCCGAACGCGAATACAGCGTAGAAATCCAAATATAGCCACAATATTCCTGACGATATCGGAATTATGATCTTTGCGATCTGGATAAGCCTTGTATATATCATCATGTTTGATCTCTGCTCGTTCGGGGAAGCAAAATAGGATATGAAACTTTTAATAGCGTTATCGAACAATGTGGTCGTTCCATACAACGCCAGGATTCCCAACATCACATATTTCATAAAAGAATCTTTGTCAACGAACGGCGCGGAAGCGATCAACAGGATTATGAAGAACAATAGACTCACTGCGTAACGAATCTTCATCGTAAGGTCTTCGCCCTTGCTTTTCATCAGTTCGGTGGCTTTTCTTCTAAGGAAAAACACAAGTCCGGAATGAAGAAGAAAGATCAGTCCGATAAATCCGAGGCTCATTTCGAATTTGTAAACGAGAAAAAACGCTCCGAAAAAAACCATGATTATGTTCAAAGCCGCTGTGCAGAAAGTAAGAATATAAAAATTATAAAATTTACCGCGGATGATTAATTCTACATTTTCTTTAAGAGCTTTCGCGGCTTCAGCCTGTTTTGAACTCATGATGCCTATTACGATCAGCGGCAGCCCGAGCAAGCCGTAAAGGACATAATATAAATAGTCGAAAGTAAAAAAACCCATGATCGTTACAACTAAGTAGCCTGCAGCGGTTCCGAGCAGCGAATACGCAGAAATTTTACTTAGGATTATGGCGGTCATTGAGCTGTCTGTGCTGTGTTTAACAAGAGAATCCCTGCTCATTTCAAAATACTCTGTGCTCAGTGAAAGAAGAAAAGCAAAAATACCCATATTTATAGCAAAGGGATGTATTCCATTAAATATCGAGTAAAGAAATCCGAATATCGGGTTTTCAAAACCAGCTAAAGCAGTCAGAATTATTCCTGTTCCGGCCATTGAAACAAGAATTCCTAAGAGTCTTGATTCTGAGATGTATGAAAGTAACAAAGAAATTAAAAAACCGAAGATCACAGCGAGTTCGTTGGAAGTAAGTATGAATCCGAAATCGAGAACATTCAGCTTTAATTCTACCGCTGAGAAATTCATGGTCGATGCGATCCATCCCGCTGCGCCGAAACAGGCCAGAAAGGACAGGTTCGCAGCTATTTTTATCTTTTTGTCGGTCTTTTCTTCAAACCGGAAAAAACTGAATAGGCTCATACTTCATCCCTGTTTTTAAAAATAATTATCTTTTTTCCCTGTTCGTCAAAACTGAATTCCAAAGACGAATTATCGGAATAAAGCTTTAATTTATCCTGAATAGATTTTAATATACCCCCAAGTTCATCAGAGGAACCTTCCGGATGCAGTTTTTTGTAAGCCTCACCCGCATCGTTTACAAGCTTTGCAAAATCATAATTGACGGTATTTACCATGGTAAGGATAGTTTCTACAATGGCTGATCTCTTAATATCTTTCTGGCCCTGCACAAGTTCCTGGTTTCTTTTCTCTGATTCCTTTTGAGCTTTCAGAAGTTCAGTTGTTCTCATTGAATTTTCAAGCTGAAGTTCATAAAGTTTTTTATATTTACTGGACTCATTCGCAGCTCTAATCGAAGTTTCACCGAGCCTCTCGGCGATAGTCTTACCCAGATTTTTCTGTATGCCCGGTATGATCTCATATATCCTATAAAAATCATCAGTATTTACGAATATTATCTTCGCTATCTCGCTGAAGCAGTAAACATTGGCGGCCCTTTTTTTATTGCTGACCAGAGCGAGTTCTCCTACGAATTCGTTTTTGCTGCAGTAATTCAGGATAACTTCTTTATTAGCTTCGTCATCAACTGTGTCTTTCATCGTGGATTTTTTGATTATAACCGAACCTTTTAAAATGAGATATATCCCGTCAGGATCTGCGTTCTGCTCAATGATCAGGTCGTCCTTTTTGTATTCACGAACCTGAAAAAGTGAATCATCCAGCTTTTGAAGATCATCGGCCGGTATGTTCTCAAACAGGAGATTTTTACTTAAATATTCCAGTATTTTTGCGGAAAGCATTTTCACCTGTCAGTTAGATTTCGCTTCTTGAGTAATAAATTAACTAATATTGAAATAAAAATCAATATTTATTATTTCAATACTTTCATATCGCGGATTTTGTGTTTAAATTTATCGGAGATGAAACTAAAAAAAGGGGAGCGGTTTGAAATTAAATATACTCATATCTATACTGATATCAATATGTGCGGGTGAACTTTACGGAGACGGAGTTAAAACATACTATAACTATCATGAAAATTTTAATAACGAGCCTGTAACGGCACTTTCTGCATATACCGGCAATTCTCTTTTCGGATTTCTTCCGGTTGATATTGATAACATTGATTCAAAGATAAAATTTCTGTTCTCGGTATCTCCTTATGTAAAGCAGGAGGGGGAGATGTACGGCAGAGATGTTTCCAACAGCGAGAATATTGATCTTCTGAAAAATTTCAGTATAGTCTGGAACCACAGAAAAGACTTTATGCCTTTCTTAGCATATTACACTCCATACAAAGCCGTATTAAACAACGACGGGTTTGAAGAAATTATTAAAAAACGGGACGCGATTTCTATCGGGATACTGTCAGATCAGAAAAAACACCAGGTGGGATTGTCGTTCGACATGCTGATGTCAACATACAAAGTGAACCAGAACGACAACGGCGGAGAATATATTTTCAGACGGGGCGGTTTTTCTGCGGTTATGTACATAAATGCAAAAGTCAATAAAAGGTCGTCAATGTTCATTTCGGCGGTATCTCCGGTATTTTTAGATTTTGATATCGATGATAACGAAAACGGAAGCGAGAAGGATTATTTTGACAAGTTCCACGGTTCGGCCGGATTCAATTACAAGCTAAATGATTTTTACGCAGTCTATTCATTCATTTACAGGAATTTCGAAAAATATTACGATGATGATGACGGACTTCAGCTGACTTATCCTTGGGTCTCGGAACATAATTTTGTGGTCGGATATAATTTGGATAAAAATCTAAAGCTGTCTCTTGACTATCAGCTTCTTCCATCGGTTTTCACTGAGAACATGCCTGACATAGGAGATGTTTACAGGCATACTATAGGGATCTTTGCAGGTATTGAATTCGAAAATATTATTTTGAATGCGAGATATGCGGACAGCAAGCTGCTGTCTGATGAATCTGTAGCCAGAACATATTTTCAGGCGGATATTATTTACAAGCTGAAATAATTGCGGAGTCTTTATGGTGCCACAAATTAAGGTTAAATGTTTAAACAACGGCGAGATACTTTCAGTGCCTCTTGGAGATCATTTATCAAAGGCGGCTGAATTTGCAAAACCTGATCTGAAATATCCCGTGATCGGCGCGATAGTCAACAATACCCTCAAGGAGCTTTCGTCCCCGGTCATAAGCGAGTGCGAGGTTGAATTTTTCGACAGAACCAATAGTAACGGTCTGAGCGCTTATGTAAGGTCGCTGATCTTTGTTATGTGTAAAGCTGTGATAGATCTATATCCTGACACGAAACTATATATACTTCATGCCATCTCAAAAGGATACTACTGCGAACTCAGAGATCTGAATGAAAAAAATATTCTGACGCCGCAGGGCATTATTGACCTTAAGGCTAAGATGGAGGAAGTGATCAGGGAAGATATACCCATCACGAGGCATAAACTTAAAACCGAGGAAGCGATCAGTCTGTTCGTAGCTCAGGGGCTTGATGATAAAGAGCTTATTCTGAGGCAGAGAAAAAGAATTTATACTTCGGTTTATAAGATGGACGGTATTGTAAATTACCTTTACGGATTCTTAGCGCCATCAACCGGAAGCCTGAATGTATTCAATCTGGTAGAATATTTCGACGGGATGCTTCTTCAGATACCTTCTACAGCTCAGCCTGACCGGATCGTCGAGCAGACACCTCAGAAAAAACTTTTCGATGTGATCAACGAGCACAGCAGATGGGTTAAGCTGCTCGGTGTAGAAAATGTGGGTAAATTAAACCAGCAGATACTTGATAAGAAGGAAGGCAACCTTATAAAGATAGCTGAAGCTCTCCATGAGAAAAAAGTCGCGTACATTGCGGATAAGATCGCCGATAAAAAAGATGTCAAATTAGTGTTTATTTCGGGACCTTCATCATCGGGAAAAACTACATTCTCAAAAAGGCTGAGCATTCAACTGCAGGTAGCGGGATTGAAGCCGCTGATAATTTCACTGGACGATTATTTTGTGAACAGGGAATTTACGCCGAGAGATTCTTCGGGCGATTACGATTTTGAGGCTATTGAGGCTATTGACATCAAACTTTTCAACGAGCATTTATTGAAGCTGTTCGCCGGTGAAGAGGTGGAAATTCCGAGATTCGATTTTACGACCGGTTCAAGGCTGCCGGGACCCAGAATAAATTGTGAAAGCGATAATATAATAATTGTCGAAGGAATTCACGCATTAAATCCGAATCTGACCCTTCTTATAGAAAATAATCTGAAATTCAAAATATATGTGTCTGCGCTGACTCAAATTTCAATTGACAGGCACAACAGGATACCTACAACCGACAACAGGCTGCTCAGAAGGATCGTAAGAGATTTTAATTACCGCGGGCACACCGCTTTGGCAACCCTTAAACGGTGGCCGAGCGTGAGAGCAGGTGAGGAGAAAAATATATTTCCTTATCAGGAGGAAGCCGACATCATGTTCAATTCGGCACTGCTGTATGAGTTCAGCGTGCTGAAGCATTTTGCGGAACCGATCATAAACGAAGTTCCTGAAAATACGAAAGAGTATGCTGAAGCTATGAGACTGCTAAAATTTCTTTCGTTCTTTCTTCCGATCATTGACGAGGACATTTCGAACACTTCGATAATTAAGGAATTCATCGGCGGAAGCAGCTTTGAGTATTAAAAAATAGAGGTTAAAATGAAGAGATATTTTCTGATCCAGATCTTATGTTTAGTTTTCGCTGTGTTTTCAGATCCTTTCATAACGAAAGCTGACCCTGTTACGCATTCAATCCAAAATAAATCATATTACGACAACATTAAAGAAAAAGCTAAACACGGCGACTGGCTGGTCACGCGCGGATATCACATATCAGATCAGATAGTTACGACTGCCACTTGGACGGATTTCAGCCATGTTGTAGTTTACGACAGCCTGAACAATCAGATCATTGAAGCAGAAGGGCAGGGTATTCATACAACAAGCCTGACTGATTTTATAGACAAATCGCATCAGCTTGTGCTCATCAGACCAAAATGGGCAGTTTCATCTTCCGTCAGGGCTGAAGCAGTCAAAAACGCGCTGGATAAAGTCGGGAAACAGTATGATTTCCTCGGCACCGTAGGAATAAACGACAAAGAGAGATGGTACTGCAGCGAGCTTGCTGTTTTTGTATATAAAAAATGGTTGACCGCTGAAGATAAAATGCCGCTTGTGATCCTGCCTTCAGAAATGAAGAACTGGGGAAATGTCATTTACGATTCGGGAGCAAGGGATGCAGCGGAGCCTGCACTAAGACCGGATAAATGGGCACAGCCTGTCAAAATGGAAGGAGTGCCGAATCTTCACAAAATAACAGATAAGCTCTACCGTTCCGCCCAGCCTGAAGAAGATGGAATGAAGAATTTAAAACAGCTCGGAATTGAAACGGTCATAAACTTAAGATCATTCAATTCGGACAGAGATGAAATAGGCTCGACCGGAATTTCTTACGAGCATATTTACATGAAAGCCTGGCATCCGGAATTCAAGGAAGCCGTCAGATTTCTTCAAATTGTCACAAACCCGAAAAGACAGCCAGTGTTATTTCACTGCCAGCACGGAGCCGACAGGACAGGAACAATGTGCGCGATCTACCGCATAGCGGTGCAGGGCTGGACGAAGGAGGAAGCATTAAAAGAAATGCAGGAAGGCGGCTACAATTACCACGAGGTCTGGGTCAATCTTCCCGTATGGATAAAAGAGCTTGATGTCGAAAAGCTGAAGAAAGAAGCGGGGATATGATAGGCTTTAATGTTATTATTGTTTGATATATTAATAATTATAATGAGTTTTCAGTTATTTTATAAAATTCTTTTTCATTTTATTGAGAATAAATATGCTTTTAATGCTAAAAATGAAGCAATATAAACCTATAAGAATATAAGTCTCCTTTAAAGCTTCTACTATAAACCAAATACTTATTAGGAGAATTATAGTGTGAAAAATATAACCTAATGTTAAGGATACTTTTTCTCTATTGTAAAGCAATATAAAGTATGAAAAGAAAAGAATGGAGACTGATAAAAATATTACAATAAATGGGAGCTCATCTTCAATATAGCTATTGAAATATACTAATAAGCCTAGACAGGTTAACAGAAATAAAAGTATGGGAATATTTATCAACAATAACTTTATAAATTGCTCAGGAGCTTTTCTCTTCGTTTCTTCCTTTTGTAAATCACCGAACGAAGCTGTAACATCAGTATCACCAAGCTCAATATAATTATTCCGCTTGGGCGTATAGCAACCCCAGCAAATTTCCAATTTGTCATCATTTACTTTATCGCATGTTTTACATTTCCACATAGCTATTTCACCATGATCAAATAATGTTTCCCGTCAACTATCAAAGCGATATTATCGAAATCAAGGCAGTACTTGACAATATCCTGATTGTTATATAGTAATTCAAAATGTTCATTAGAGGTATATTTGATTCTGACTGCTTTGCTGATCTCGAAACCTTTTTCAAACGGCAATTCAATACCTTCAATATTAGCTACAGAAAAGTATCTGTCATAGTACTGAATGAATTTTCCGTCTTTATTCTCAGCAGATTTGTTTGCTGATTTATTGATCCTGAAATTAATATCTTTTTCCATTGATACAGCTACTGGTTCCCCATATCTAGAAGCGGGTTTATATCTGAATTCTTTTAATATTGTAATCGCTGCCTCTCCAAATTGCAATCCTTTAGGATCTTCCTTCACAATTTTCATTCTTGTCGGATAGCCTTGACTGCTGCAGTCGAATTTCACTGTAACACTGCCTGATATTTCTTTCAGTTTTGCGATTAGCGGATAATGCTTTCTTATATTCTGTTGTAAATAATCGCTATCAATTTCTCTCGCTAACTGGTCTACATCAGTCACAGCGTACACTTTTTCTTTACCTGTGAAAGGTGGCGGATCAACAGTTTCTGCGGGCTTATTGAAAACTATTTTACCCTGATCATCGTGTAGGTATTCCGATTGATCTTGTTCAAACATGGCCTCAGAATCTTCCATTGCTATAGGTACGCCAGACATACCTCTCATTGAATTATTTATTCGCCGGGAATTGCTTTCTCTGTATAACTCTTCCTTTCTGATCCTATTCACTTTTTCGTTATTTTCAAGCACTAATTTTACTGTTTCGCGAGTCAGGTATCCTTTATCTGCCTGATAAAACTCATCGTTCTTTAGTGAATTGCTATATTCAATAAACTCGTCTATAAAACCGCAGTAAATGTTTTCTTGAACATTATTCTTCTTTTTGGAAGTCAGTAAGATTTTTTCTGTGTAATAATTGTAATACTCGGATGTGCTGTCATTGATTTCCCAGCTAAAGTTATCGTAAAATCCACGATCCCCAAAAGTTTTATATCTATCGAAAAATTTGTAATAAAAATCATAACGGTAACTGGAATAAGTAAATAATATTTCTGAATCATGGTATTCAATTAAGTATCTTAAGAATAACTTTTCAATACTTTTTGGTTGGTCAAATTCTGAAAATCGCTTTTCTAATATTGTTAAATTATTATTTTTGGTATTAAGCAATATTTCCCAAAAGGCAAAATCTTTTGAGAACGAACCATCACTAAAAGAAATTTTCACTTTTTTATCTAAATCGCTCTTTGATAGCAACCAGAATAAATTATGCTTATCGTTATAAATATTTACAGTTTTAATTTCATTAGGAAGTTTTATCTTGTATTCAGCCGAATTTAAGTCCTTTATTTCCTTTTTACTTTGATATAGTGTTTGTGCATTATAATTTTTATCCATCAGAATACTGCCTGACGGTAATGTATATTTTATATCAATATCAACTGGAATATCTTTGTTGTCTGCAGGTTTTACAGGAATGAACTTCCAGCCGTATAATCCGTTTTTAAGTTCAAGCGTTGAATAGACTTCCATCTTTACTTTCCGATATTGTTTAGCCAAAAATGGAAATACTCTCAATCTGAACCGTCCAGTTTCGTGGTAACTTTCCAGTAAAGCAGGATCAAGCCTTTCAGTGATATTATAAACAATTCTATTATAAATATTTCTACCGGTTGCTTTAATGAATGTTTCATCTAACTTATATTTATTATCTATGTCCAGCCATAAATTTTTAATAATCGTATTTTCATTTGCAAAGAAATCAAAATCTATTTCGAGGCTGTCAGTATCATGCGGATTGTAAAGGGTTATTTCAATAATGCTTTTTGAAAATATTCCGTTAATTTCAGTGTTAATATTGATTTTTTCAATAACTGGTTCCTTTTCAGGCTCAATATCATCGTTGTCAAAACCCCATTGAAATCCGCTATATGTATTACCATGTATATCATAGTTATTTGAGTAAAGCTCTTTTCCGAAAGAATATATCTTTCGGGATTTTATATTGCCGTTTTCATACCATAAAACATTTTCACCGTTTTTCTTTTTCAGCGAATAATAACTTTCTTCAAGTCTTTTTCCGCTTTGATACCATTCTAACCTACGTTCGGTATAGTTTCCTTCAAGCATGGTATATTCATCTTTATTTTGTCCATTTTCGTACCATTCGGCGCAATCGCCATCCAGGATGTTATTCTTATAATTCAATTCTATTCGTTTCTGCCCGTTTTCGAACCAATGTGTAGTAGTTCCGTTAAGCTTACCGCCTGAGTAATTTTTAACGAAGTTCTTCTTTCCGTCAGTGTAAAATGACTCGATCTTGCCTGTATAAGGTACAGATGCTCCGGTCTGATAGATCAATCCGTCCTTCATCTCGAAGCTCTTTGGTCTTTCGCAGGATGAGAAGAAGAATATAGTGCAGGCTAGTATCAAAAGGCTGATCATTTTCATGTTTTGTCTCCTGCAGAATTACTTAAGATTTCCCGTTCAATCGGCTCAGTGTTCAATAACTTATTTGATTTCATATAACTGAACATATATAAAATATAAGCCAAAGTGCCTAATAGTACCGGGCTAAAGATGTCGAAAATAACAAGCGGTATCAATAATATAAAACTTAAAAATGCAATCGGTCTGCGTAAAATCATTAGATATGATAATACTATCGTAAGCAATAAATGTACTTCAACGACAATCAGAACATCCTCTGTTAAATCTCCTTTGATCCTGTAAGTAAGTCCTCCAAATACGATTTTATAATAAAAAATAAGCATATATAGAATGAAAAATATTGATAGTAAATCAGTGCATGTATCCCATGATGATTTTTCTTTTATGTATAACTGAAGGTCTTTTCGTGCTGTTTTACCGGAAAACTTACAGGTTAAATATCTCCTGATGTCATTTTTGCCAAGTATGAAGATCAAAGCCAAGAGAATAAAAGAATCAAGAAGAATACTTGATTTTCTTGGAATGTAGGGATAGGATACCAACAGTAATTCGCATATGTTTCTTCTTTTGTAATAAAATAAATACAGAACAAAGATCAGAAAAACCAGCCTGATAAAGTAATTTCTGAACAGGTACGAATAGGTAACTTTAATATCGTGAAAAAGAAGGATGTTCAGGGCATGCAGATCGAAATTCAAAAAAGCAATATCAACAGGAGTTTGTTTTTTATAATTCCGGACATTTATATCAGCTCCGTTATTGAGTAAGAGCTTTATCAGTTCATAAGATCTGTTTTCGACTGCTATTCCCAAAGCCGGCACGAATTTAGATGACCTATATTCACGCGTATAATTTGCATCTGCACCTTTATCAAGAATATATTTAACCAGCTTTAAATCTTCCATTTTAACCGCATAAATTAAAGCTGACTCCGAGGATCGGCCGCGAAAATCAATGCTGATCCCCTTTGAAAGAAGCAGATTTAAAATATCATAGTCCCTGTTTCTTGCTGCGACAACGATTAGTGAATTACCCCAGTATGTATTTTTGAATCTATTATAATCAAAGCGGTATTCAAGATTATAAGAATCCAAGGAAGCTCCATTTTCGAGTAGGAATTTAAGCATGGTAATATTCTTATTTAAAACCGCCAGTAGAAGAGCACTCGGAAAGTCATCGCTATAATTAATTTCCGCTTTATTCTCAATCAGCAGTTTAGTGATCTCAAAGTTATTTTTGAAAACTGAGATCACCAGAGGCGGATACTCACTTTCAATACCTTCGAAGTATATTTTAGAAACGGAGTTGGGGTCGGATCCGCTCTCTAAAAGCAGTTTAACAATATCAGCATGGCCTTCCATTACAGCAATCATTAATGGCGAAGTTCTATACACATTCACATAATTTAATTCAGCACCCTGCTCAATATACTTTTTAACACCGTCATAATTGTTATTCTTGACTTCCTGAACAATGTCGGAAAATGTAGTATTTTGAAGGATTAAAATTAAGATCAGCAGCAATATTTTTGTATTGTTCTTCAAAACATCTCTTTTAAACCTATTTTATATATACTTCTATGATCGTATCNNGTTGTCTTTGTCAATCTGAATAGTTTCGTAGAAGCTGGCGAATTTGTATTCCCGAACGAATTCACCTTCCGGTGTGAATTTCATTAAAGTCTTATTTGCTCTGTCAAAAACATAGATGTTTTTCTCTTTATCCTCAGCAATACAGGTAGGCGTACACTTCTTTCTTGCATTCTCCGAACGGGATATAGAATTTACAACTCTACCCTCTTTATTGATTTTTAGCACTTCCCTTGAATTTGCGTCCAATACTACATAATTTGAATCAGGATCTTTAAAAACGACTCCTGCATTTAAATGGTTTTTATCGTATTTAATAGTTTTTACCTCTTTATTTCCCGCTTTATCATTCAGGTTGTATGTTTTGATGTCATAGCCGCACATGAAATAATTGCGTTCTTTATCAATGTAATAGGACAGCATAAATGTTATTTTATCAACATCATACAGTTTTGAAAATTTATCATTTTCAATTATAAAGACCTGACAGTCACCGAGAACAAAAACTTCTTTATCCATATTATGAATTATCTCTAAATCATTTTCTTCAAAACTGTAATGATTTAATTTTTTACCGTTCATATCATATATTGCAGCACACTTATCAACCTGAATTACAATTTTATCATTTAGAACTTCAACATCAAGGATATTGCCGTTGCTTATGTTTGGAAGCGCATGTGTATCTATATCTATTGTGCGAATGTATTGATTATTTTTATCCAATATCACAAGATCAGTACCACCGTCAAAACCGTATCCTACCACATACAGGTTTTCATTTTCATCAACGGCCAGTTTTGTAGGATCAGTTATTCTGCTATTATGGTAGGCTCTGATAAATTTCCAGTTTTTATCATATTTTAAGATCCTTTTATTTGATCTGTCAACTATATACAGATTGCTTTTTAAATCACAGTAAATGTTATCAATCGATTCAATAGCGTTTTCAGAAATCGGCGGTATCTGAAGTTCCTTTATTTCAGTACTTTCTTTCTTGAAAAATTTTACTTTTCCATGTGTAGGCTGGTTGAAGATTATCTTATCGGTGAAGTTATATATTTTATAGTAAGAATCAGAAGTTTCTTTTTCATATATAGGCAAAGTGTAAAGCAATTTGCCTGTAATGAAATTATAAACTCTTATCTCATTATAATCTAATGCGAAGAAATTTTCTTTATCTATGCAATAATCCTTTGCAGGTACACCGGCTCTGTCTGTTACTGACGGATAAATTTCTGTCAGGATAGAATCTTTCCTGTCAATTAATACTTTAGTGAATTCATTATTTTCTACGACAAATAATTTGCCTGTATTTTCTAAATAGTATTTATTATCGTGCATAAAGAAATTTGAAGAATATGGTGCAGATTCTTGCTTAAGTACATTTTTGATAAAATCACCTTTATTATCATATTTATCAATCTTGGCAATTAGTTTTTTTCCTTCCTCATAATATCCCATAATTAATAAATTACCTTTGTCATCTAATAATAAATCATGAAAGCCCTGTCTGAATTTGGTAACTTCGCTTTTAATTATTTGCTTAGGTACGATAGGAAAGTTTTTGTCATATTGAGTATTTTCGGGTAGCTTACCAATGGCGTCAAGCTCTTTCCATAATTTCTGCGCGGCTTCTTTATTTCCGAGTTCGTCCCAATAAAGCCTTGCCAGTCTTACTTTAGCTTCGATTTTAGTTCTTGAAGTGTCGGGTGAAGCTATTATCAAAGATAATTCCTTTTCAGCTTCAGTGTAATTTGTGAATTCAAGGTACAGATAAGTCATATCAAATCTGGCTTTGTTTACAAGCTCAAGATTATCCGGATACATTTTGATATAGTTCTTATATGCTACCGGTGTTCTGAAGCTGAAATTTTTAATGTACGAATACATTAATTTAGCTTCATTTGACTTTGTTCTTTCAAATCTTTTTCCTTCCTTAGGTATTTCAAACGAGATCAATTTTTTGAACATTCCGATCTCTTCTTCGCCCATCGGCAGTGGCTTAGTTTTAAGGATCTCATCTGCTTTCTCATCGCCGGTCAATGACCAGACAAATAAAAACATATCATCCTGTTTTAAAGCCCAGTAATCGTTATATTTTGCCGACAGTTTGTTATCCATTTTGTAATCTTTTTTTACAGCCTTGTCTGTATTCTCTCTGTCAATTTCAAAATTTTCAAATAACTTCAGGTATGAATCAACAAGTTCGCTTTTTTCGTTGGAATATCCGATGTCTGAACTATTGTTCAAAAAATTGCAGAAGCTGAGCATGTACAGCATCTTCCACTCTCTTTTTTCTTTTATAAAGCAAAATTTTACCGGGGGAGTGACACTGCCTCTTATGTCCAATGGTAGAAACAGAAGTACTTCAGCATATTTATCATCCCAAGTATAAACACTCTTGATATAAAACAGATCGTAAGGCGATATTTTACCTTTATCATTATCTTCGAACTGACCTATAATTTGAATCAAATTGCCCATAAGATATTCTTCTTTATTTTTTATACTGTCAGGGCAGTTGTGATGTTTAGAATTGATCATTTCTTTGTTCATCAGTTTATCCGAACTGCTCATGCATTTGAACCAAAGCGAATAATCCTTTTCCTGAATAGCTTTGACAAGAAGCTTAGTCGTTTTTTCGGGGGTTGAAAGATCAAGCGCGTAAAGACAGCTCATAAAGCTAATTGATACGAGTAAGCTCAATATTAAAAATGTCTGTTTTATCATGATCACCCTTTTTTACCTTATGTAGTTTTCATCCTTAGGATATTCGATACTGTACTTCATGGGCAGTTTGATCTCTACGCCCGGGTTCATTTCTATTTCGGCCTCAATTTTACCGTTAAGCGGATTGTGGTTCCATTTGCCTTCGAGTATTTTGATTTTAACTTTTTCGTTCATAGCGTACGGTATGAAATTTTCAAGAGCTATCTTTCTCTTATTTCTTCCGTTATTTTTCAGTCTGTATTCGTACGATATTTTTCTCACCGCCGTATTTCCGAACAAACTCTGATCCTCGGTTTTATCATCCAGCAATTCAATAACTACGCTTATACTTTTATCGCTTCCGAGAGAGAATTTAAGAGAATCGTCCGGCCTTAGGTCGTTTAGCTTTTCTTTACCTTTGAATTCATCATCAAGAAAGAGGTTGATGTTTCCTTTCATGATAGTTCGTGCCGCACTGTTTTTGATATAAGCTTCATGATTGACTTCAGAGTTTTTATTCAGGAATATTATATCCCGGTATCGGGTTTTCAGCATAATGTCGTCCATTTTAGCTTTGAGACTACGCTGCCCGCTTTTTAGAGTAAATGTGTTTTTCAGTTCAAAGTCTGTCTTTATGTCGGTAACATCCAATTCGTCTATGCGGAATTCTCTTACATTTTCCTTTTTGTTTTCAGTCAGCTCTCTGTATGTGCCAGTGCCTAATTTATAATTTGAGCCTTTGTTGAGATAAATTCCGTTCAGATTTGGAATTGTCTGTATGCTTGCGGGTTTTTCAGTCGAAACGGTGATCTTTACATCATTCCAATCTTCTCCGGTTTCCTGATAGACGGTTGCAAGTATATCCAGCTTTGACTTTTCGGACTTCGAAAGTATATTCATGTTGTAAAAAGGATACCATCCCGCATTGGATATAAAATATTTTATTACGAAGGTGTTTTCTACCGGTTCTTTGCTTTCAATGTTGACAGATAAGGTCTGTAGCGGAATGTATTTTATGGAATCTGATTCGGCCTTTAGTTTCTCAAGCTCTGAATTTAATTGCTTCAATGAATCGGCATATATATTTAGCTTAATCTTCTCTTCCAAGACTCCTTTAAAGATCAGATCCTCGATCTGACCGGTTTCGCTGTTCACGGAAGTATTGTAAACTTTCGATACGCCTGAATTGATCCCTTTTTTCAAGCCTTCATAAAAATCCGTTCTTTCAGTATGTATCTTAATTTTCTCCTGAATAGACCGTATCAGTTTTTCAGCTTTGGCTGTTTCCTTCTCTATTCTTATTTCTTTCAGGTCTTTTCTTTCTTCCGGAATAAAATTATAATCCAGCACCATAGAGCCGGTATTTTCTTTTCTGGTGATAATAATTGATTTTTTGTCCAGGATCGCCGGTAACCCTGTAAATTTGATAGTTGATATTCCTTTCTGTACATTGATCTCAGCTTCTCTTTCGATAACTGCGCCTGAATGAAATACTTTTACATTTTTGATTTTTGACTCGATTCCTTCAGCTGCTGCCGAACATAAAACGGCTGTTGTCAAAACCAGCGCAGTTAATGTTAATCTTAAACTATTTATTTTCATTTTCTAGTCTCCGGAGTTTTTAAAAAACAATATCATTCATGGTTTTGGGATATTTTATCTCGTATTCCAGCACAAACTTCTTTTTCTCACCTTTTTTAAGATCGAATTTTGCGCTTACGAAATATTTAACGGAAGTATTCCATTTTTCCGGCTCAAGCAGCTCTATTTTTATATCTTTGTAGTCGCTGTAAGGCAAGGGATCTTTGAGAAATATCGTTCTTGTGCGGTCATCAACATTTGTAAATTCGGTCTCAATCAGGATTCTGGTTGTTTTAATATCTTCCGATAACAAATTGTTCGAAACAGATTTCGTTTCGCGCACAAATCTTTTCATTTTCACGGATCTTGATTCCCCGAAAGAAACCGATAGCGAGTCTCCGGGATTTATATTGTTCTGGTTCAACTGGCCTACATAAGAGTCATCAAGAAAAATATTGAATTGACCCTGGGGAAACGAAAGTCCGGTATTGTTTACATAAACTTCACTCGAATAAAGTCTGTTTGAAATATTCGGAATGGCGATCAAAGAACTTTTTGACAGAAAGTCGTCCTTGATGATGTTTACTTTAATTTCTTCCCCTGATTTTATCGAATAATTGCCGGGCAGATCGAAAACGGAATTCTGGCTGGAATATTTTACGCTGGATGAGGTATAACCGGAGACTGCCGCAGTTTTCTGCTTAGGTTTTGCCGAATACCTTTCATTTGGATTCACATTAGAAAAATTAATTTCAACAGGATCTGATTTAGCTCCGGTTGGGTCGCCTACAGAAATTCCGTCAATCTGATAATTAACATCACCTGCACGGCCTCCTCTGAAATGCATTTCTCCTTCAGAGTCAGTCAT